>CAYVWX010000234.1:0-5053 GCA_964455635.1 uncultured Lentimicrobiaceae bacterium
AGGCTATAAATATTCCGCTCCTAACGGAGCTTTTTAATCATGTTGCTGTGTGTCGAATTTTCGACATGATAGTTTCATCAAAAAACTTTCCGGCAGGTTTAGTTTTTTGCCGGTTATATTAAAAAGAAACCCCGATAAAATTTATCGGGGTTTCTTTTTGTTCATACACAACAATTTAACGAATAAAACCGTGTTTTATTTAGGCATACGGCCGGGTGTATAAGGTGCTTTCATTTGGTCAAGTTGTATTTCAAGGGTTTTAAGGCCTGCTTCCACTTTTTCAATACGCGACTGAATTACAGGAATTTCATTTTTGATGATACGGATATTTTGCTTTTGAGTGGTTGTGGGCGAAGCACTGTTTCCCCACGATGTCCATACCGCTTCGCTAAGCCTGTCGTTGAGCGATACCTTTTCCGGTGGCACCTCTTCGGCACTTGCTTTGGCAGGTGTACCGTTAAATATAAAGTCAATATCTTCCAGCTCTTTGCTTAAATTTTCAGCCGTAACACGCATTTCGGGCGTTGCACTGTTTGTAAACTGAATAGCCTGTTGTACATAAGCCGCTTTCTTTTTCAGCTCATCAAGATACTCTTGTGTGCCGCTGGAAACACGCCACAAATCGGCAATATCCTTATAAAAGGCATCCAGGGCTTTTCTGTCTTTAGCAGGAAGCGTGGTGTTGTTTAACACTTTTGCCGTAAAATTAACCGGCCCTGCCAACAAAGTTTCCGCATCGTTATGAACCATCGATAAGGTTACCGAATAATCTCCCGGAAGAGCAAACATTCCATCGTTGGCATTTTTTACGGGATTAAACTTATCTTTTTTCAGTTTTACCGGTGAAGGATTCATGTAGCGCAAATTCCAGGTTGTTTTGCCAATTCCTTTGGAAGCATTTTTATAAAGTTTTCGTACAACCGTGCCGGCACTGTTTTTAACGGTAAAAACAAAATAGGGGCCTATTTCGTTTTTTTCGTTATCAAGCTCTTCTTTTGTAGGCTGCGGTATGGGTTCGCTGTTTTTAAACAACTTCTTTTCTTTTTTCAGCCTTTTTTGTTTTAACGTTTCCGGCACCTCCTTAACATAATAAGTAAAGGTAGCACCAAAGGCCGGGTTTTTGGCATGATATACGGCAGAGCCTTCGCCGTAGCGGTCGCCGTCCTGAACATACATCAGAGCATCTTTTACAGGAAACAAAACAGCTTTTGAACTGTCGATCCGGGCTTTGGTAATTTCGCGAAGCGGTTCATAATTATCAAGAATATAAAATCCACGACCGAAAGTTGCGATAACCAAATCGTTTTCGCGTTGCTGAATTTTAATATCGCGAACCGGAATATCGGGTAAGCCGCTACCCAGTTTCATCCAGTGATTTCCCCCGTTAAGGGTAAAATAAATTCCAAATTCGGTTCCCACAAACAGTAAATTTTTGTTAACAGGGTCTTGCTGAATACTATGAATTACCTGGTCTTCAGGTAAATCGTTTACTATTGACACCCATGTTTTTCCCTTGTCGTTACTTTTTAACAAATAAGGCTTAAAGTCGTCACTTTTTAAATTATTAAACGAAGCATACACCACGTTTTCATCAAAACGCGACGGCATAATATCGCTGACATAGGTATATTCGGGAACGCCGGGAAAGGAGGTTTGTTTTTGCCATGTAGCCCCATTGTCTTCGGTAACGGAAATTACGCCGTCGTCGCTGCCGACAAAAACCATCCCCTCTTTTACAGGCGACTCGGCAAGCGAAACAGCGGTTCCCCACTGCGAGGTAGAAACATCTTTGGCAACAGCATCTGCAGGCCAGTATTTACCCATTACTTTAAATTGATTTCTATCTTCGTTGCGGGTAATGTCGTCCGATATTTCTTTCCACGTATTCCCCCTGTCATCGCTTACAAAAACCTTGTTGGCAGCCATATACAAACGGGTACCTTTAAAATGGCTGACAATAAACGGGGCATCCCAATTCCAGCGGAATGTAAGTTCGTTTTTTGCGGGGACAGGTTTAATTTTAATTTTTTCACCCGATTTACGGTCGTAACGATAGATGTTTCCGTATTGATAAGCCGAGTAAACAATATCAGGATTATCGGGGTCGCTGCCCTGCCAAAAGCCGTCGCCACCCAATGTGGTTACCCATTCGCAGCTGGTAACACCGCCCCGTTTGATGTTTCGGCTGGGGCCTCCAATGCTGTTATTGTCCTGAGTACCACCATAAACCCAGTAAAAAGGTTCGGTATTGTCAACGCTAACGCGATAAAACTGAACAACAGGCAGGGTGGTTTTATGTATCCATGTTTTGGCACCATCAAAAGTTTCGTAAAGGCCTCCGTCGCAACCGATATTCATGTGGCCGGTATTGTTTTTATCAATCCAAAGCACATGATCGTCCACATGGCGTTTGTTGTTGCCAAGCGGTTTCCAGGTTTTACCACCGTCAACCGAAACTTTAGAGATGGTTTCCATGGAAAAAATTTTGTTTTCGTTAAAGGGATCCATAATTAACTCGGAGTAATATTGTCCGCTGCTGTAATGATCGCTAACTTTATGAAATGAAGCACCTCTGTCATCGGAGCGATAGGTGCCCCCCTGTTTCGTAGCTTCAAACATGGCATAAACCACATTGGGGTTTGAAGGAGCCACCACTATTTCCATCCCGCCTTTATCAACCTTGGGGATACCGTTGGTAAGTTTGTTCCATGTTTTTCCGGCATCGGTCGATTTATAAAAGGCCGATTCGGGGCCTCCACCAATTTTTGTAAACTGGCGACGGCGGCGTTGTTCGGCACCGGCATATATTACGTCGGGGTTACCGGGCTCAAAAGCTAAATTTGCCACGCCGGTATTTTCACTGACAAACAGAACTTTTTTCCATGTTTTTCCTCCATCGGTAGTTTTAAACACACCCCGCTCTTTATTAGGCCCCCATATAGAGCCTTCGGCAGCCACGTAAACCACGTCGGAATTGCGCGGGTCGATGAGTATTTCACCTATTTGGCGCGACTCTTTAAGGCCCATATTTTTCCAGGTTTTTCCATCGTCGCAACTTTTATAAATACCATTGCCATACCCGATGGCCCGCTGATGATTATTTTCGCCGGTACCGGCCCAAATAACGTTTGAGTTATTGGGATCCATAGCCAAAGCACCAATAGAATAAGCACCATGGTGGTCGAAAACCGGTTTAAAAGTAATTCCGTCGTTGGTGGTTTTCCATATACCTCCGGAGGCGGCGCCCACAAAATAATGAGCATAATTATCGGGGTCAACAGCTAAATCGGCAATACGGCCGGAAGTAAAGGCCGGGCCGATGCTGCGCCATTTAAAACTACTGAATGCCGAAGCTTCCAGCTGATCTTTTTTTGATTCTTTTATATTTTTCTTTTTGGCTTCAACCTGTGTCATGCCAAACAGAAATAACACCATCAAAAGGGTGGTTCTAAAAAAAATTGATTTCATGTGTTTATAAATTTGTAAAATATTAATATACTGTATTTTATGTTTTGTCATGATTTTCGGCTTCGCCCTCGAAAATCCCGCCAAAACGGGTCTTGGGTTTTTTTTTACCTCGGGCTAACACCCGAGGCTATAATATATCACCCCTACGGGGTTTGCAAATAATCATTTTTCTGTGTGGCGACTTGCCGCCATGGATGTTTCATAAAATATTTTTTATAAGGTGATACGTAACTTAAAAAAGAAATAAAAGTAATAAAAAGATTGCTTTAAACGGCAATAAGTTGCATTAAACCGGATGGCAAAATCTAACCCTTAACAGTAAACCTGCCAAAATTTAATAATCCATTTCAACATAATACGACCATAAGCGCCAAAAGACAACCCATAAATATCGAATGATAAAGTGTTTAAAGGTTAAAAATAAAGTTGTTTAAAGTTAAATTATAAAAATCTACCTTTTTAAAACCGGCTTATCCATTAAAACCGTTAATAAAGATAAACCCCGTCAACCATAAAATAATACAAGAGAAAAGCCCCTGTTGCAAACAGAACAAGATTAAGCAAATCGAATTTTTGAGGTTGCCGTATTGTTTCGAGATGCGAAAGCAGATGTTCTTTCGGGTTAACAATAAACAGTGGAAGTAAAACCACCATTACCGAAACATTTTTTAAAAATCCCAAAACCGAATAATGCGAAGCACTGTCAAACGAAGGGAAAGTAAACAAAAGCAGCCAGGGCAACACAACGGCCATCATTAAAAAAACATACCTGCCCTGCCGGTTGCTTAAATAACGTTTTGGAAACGATGCCGACAACACATAAAAATTAATTATCCCGACACGGTATAAAAAATATACAATTATCAAACTACTAAACACCACGGCCGTAAGATTCATCTTCATAAGCATAAGCACATCATAAGTTCCCGAACCCACAATGGCATCATCAACCAGTCCGCCCAATGCAAGGTTAAAGCTTAAAATATTCATCCAAAAAAGGAAAAAGAAAAAACTAATCAGTTTTCTTTTAATAAAAATATAGGCCGCCAACGAAAACACTCCAATCAGCAAAGCACTAACAGGGCGCGACATTAAAATGGTAACTTTGGCATCAAAAGTCCACAATTTACTTGTTTTTTCTACATCGAACAGCAAACCATTTAAATCAAAATGTGCGGGAATGTTAAAATCGTAAGCAAAATAGAGTGCTGCCCAATTTGATAAAAAGTAAACCAGGGTAAAAGCAAACACCGCCGAAAACGAAGAAACAACAAATAGCTGAAACAATTTCCACAGTTTTACCGGTTCAATATTTTTTACCGTTGATATTTTTTTGAGGCTTTTACTCAATTTGGTTGTACCTTTGTTTTTTAATTAAACGGTAAAGTTAATAAAAGATGAAGAATTTAATGACGGTTTTGCTCTTTATGTTGCTCACCTTTCAGGCAGCAGTTGCACAAAATGTGAATAAAAGAGTGTACGATTCAACACTGAATCAGGAAGTTTTAGCAGGCCCGTGCAACCGGCAGGTTTTAACAAAAGGTGAGTTTGGCTCCTATTTTAATCCCGAATACAAAAATTATCA
>CAYVWX010000235.1:0-5037 GCA_964455635.1 uncultured Lentimicrobiaceae bacterium
TTGGGAGTTTGCAATAAAACATTGATAATCATATTGAACCGGAAGCGAGAGAAAATGAAAAATCCTTGTAAGCCGAAAAAAACAGGGGCACGGGAGGTTTTTAGATATTTTGAATTTTAAATTTGGAGTTTACCCTGTGGAATAGTTGCTTTGCAAATTCAACAGGGTGAATTTGTTATTTAGCTTTTTGAGTTTTGAGATTTTGAATTGATGATTGAGCGTTAAGCGTTAAGAGTTAAGAGTTAAGAGTTAAGAGTTATGGTTGAAAAAGAGTTATCACGGGAGGTGAAAAATCAGTTATTATCGCACCTTTCATCCTATTTAACCGACAGGCGTAAAGCACGCTTTGAGGAAGTGATAAAATACAGAACCCGCTATGTTACTGTGGTTTTAGAGGATGTTTTTCAGTCGCACAACGCCAGTGCAGTGCTTCGCAGTTGCGATTTAACCGGAATACAGGACATACATGCCATAGAAAACCGCAACGAATACGATGTAAACACCGAAATCGATATGGGTAGTTCCAAATGGCTTAACCTGTACCGGTATAACAAACAGAAGAACAATACCTCGGAAGCTTTTAATGTCTTGCGAAAAAAAGGCTATCGCATTGTGGCAACCACCCCTCATAAAAACGATTATACGCTTGATACACTTCCGTTGGAAGGCCGGTTTGCACTGGTTTTTGGTACCGAGCTCACCGGCTTATCTCCCATTGCCATTGAGCAGGCTGACGAATTTTTGCGTATTCCCATGTATGGTTTCACCGAAAGCTATAACATCTCTGTATCAGCTGCGCTGGCAATGTTTACCCTAACGGAACGACTGCGTAAAAGCAACATTAACTGGCAACTCTCGCAAGAAGAAAAAGAGGATATTTTACTTGAATGGTCACGCCGTTCGGTCAGGTCGGCTGCAAATATCGAAAAAGCTTTTCTTGAAAAATTAACACAATAACAATAAGCCCGGCAATAATTATCCTGTCATCCGATAATTTTTCGTGGATATTTTTTTACCTTTAACCCTTTAGGAGCAGACAACTTTTGGCGCTATTTCTTCGTCTGAAAATTGAGAATGGTATATATGACCGAAAAAGAACTTATTAAACGGTGTAAAAAAGGAAGCACAAAGGCTCAGAGATTGCTTTATAAAAGCTATCAAAGCACCTTGCTGGGTATTTGTATGCGCTACGCAAAAAGCAAAGACGAAGCAGAGGATATTTTTCACATGGCCATGATGAAAATTTATAAAAACATCGGTTCTTACTCAGGAAAAGGCTCTTTTGAAGGGTGGCTGAAACAAATTACGGTGCATCTAGCCATCGATAATTTCAGGAAAAACCACAAACATTATTACCTCTCCGACATTGACGAAATGGAGGAAAACATTACAACAGCGCAAAATATTCCCGACTCGCTGGAGGTTGACGACATTTTAAAAACCATTCAACAACTTCCTCCCGGATACAGGGTGGTGTTTAACCTTTACGCCATCGAGGGATATTCGCACAAGGAGATTGCGCAAAAGCTGAATATTTCGGAAAGCACCTCCAAAACGCAACTGTTGAAAGCACGTAAAAAGCTAAAACAGATGCTTGTAACCGCTAACAGGCTGCCCGAACAACAAACATCACCCAACGTTAATTATAAGGTAAAAGCCGTTAAGGAAATGGACGCTTTTATTCCCATCGACATAATTTCAGAGATATGAACAACGAGTTAAAATATATAGACGATTTGTATAAAAATACACTGGGCAATTTAAAACAAGATGCCGGCAAAAGTGTTTGGATAAAGCTCTACTGGTCGTTGTTTTGGCTAAAATACCGGTGGTATGCTGCATCTGCCATGTTAATCATTCTGTTGGGATTTGGAAGCCTTCTATTTTACAATCCTGAAATACCTGTACTAAAAAACAGTGCCGAAAATAAAACTGCAACAGTAGCCTGCAACAGCACAAAGGTTTCCCTGAAATCTACCAAAGAAATTACTAAAAACAGTGTACTCCCGGCCACCGCAAAAAGCAACTCCCCCTCCCACCCCGTTGCAAACAAATCAAATAAAAACACAAAGCTGTTGGCAACGCTAACAAGTACAAAAACAAACCAACCGGTTACCGGCAATTCTGTTTCCGTAACAACAACCGAAAAACAAAAGGGAAACATTGATGTTTTGCCCCCCCTTTTCATCACCAACAATTCTTTGGGAAACAATCCCGATACACTTAAACTTGGCGATAATCTTTACAATAGCAATCCTCAAACGGTTCATCATTATAAACGGTTTATACTGAATATTTACGGAGGCATCAATTACAGTGCTTCTGCCATTGCAGGTTTCTCGGCTGATTATCCCGATTACCGGCACAACCACGAAACTCCTGCTTCGGGATGGACTACAGGAATAGATTTGCAATATCAGGTAAATAACCTGACTATTGGGCTTGGGCTAAACTATTCGGTTTACCGCCAACATCGCAATTACAAATTCAGCCGTCAGGTTTATAATCCCGATGAGAGTTATTTTGATTACGACACTACTTTTATTTGGATTTACGATGCGCCCGATTTAGGTAAGCCGATGGTTACCGGCATCGACAGCTCACAGGTTAAAGTTTATACTCATGTTACCGACGATTATTCGGGCTACAACAATTTGAGATACATCGAGATACCTGTTACAGCGGGTTACCGGTTCAATACAGGAAATATATCTTTTGAACTAAGGACCGGTTTCACAGCCGGATTTTTAACCGGATATTACTATGCCATTCCCCGCGAAGACATCAATTGTATTGAACCTACATCAATAACTCAAGTAAATAAGGTGATGTTCAGCTGGCTTGCTTCGGCATCGGTTTATTACCGGATAAACTACAACACCTCTATATATGTATCGCCTGTTTATAAACAAAACCTGCAGTCCATTTTTAATAATAATTTCCCTGTTAACGAGCGTTTCAAAACTTTTGGTGTAAATTTGGGAATAAGTTTTGAGTTTTAGTTTGTCCGTAAAAATCAAAAGCTTTTCAAATAACAGTCCCCTGCATCAAAAAATAGCCCATTGAAAAAATTGCTCACCATATTATTTGTTTATTTCATTGCTTTGGGCGGCTATTCGCAACAGCGCGCTGCCATTTGGTATTTCGGCGATAAAGCGGGTATTGATTTCTCGAATGGAATACCGGTTCCGGCATCCGGTAACCAAATGATTGCTAAAAAAGGTTGTACTGTTATTTGTAACCGTCAGGGTCAACTGCAGTTTTATACCAACGGGATATTTTTATGGAACCGCAACGGCAACCTGATGGCCGGCAGCGATTCGCTTGATGGAAGTCAATACCTCAACCAAAACAGTATAATTGTACCCAAACCGCTGTCCGATTCAATTTATTGGCTTTTTACCGTAAACAAACCCGATTCGGCTTTAAAATTCACCTATTCCGTTATAAATATGAACCGCCAAAACGGGCTGGGTGCTTTAACGCTTAAAAACGACACACTGCTGAAGGAGGTTATTGAAAAAGTTGCCGCCGTTAAACACTGTAACGGCATAGATTACTGGATTATTACACACGATTCCGAAAATAGGTTTTACTCGTTTCTGCTTACGGCTGACAGCATTGCGAAAGTAGTAGCAAGTGATGTTGAGGGAGTCGTAAAAGCCGATATCGGTTATCTTAAAATTTCACCGGCCGGCGACAAAATAGTGATGCCGTTAAATAATGAAAATGTTTTGGCAGAGCTTTGTGATTTTGACAACAAAACTGGCCAAATTTCCCATCCCGTTTTTATACACCGGAAAAATCCCGATACCTACTGTTTTGGTTTTGAGTTTTCACCCGACGGCAACATGCTTTACATGACCACCGGCGGAAAAAGCTTTAACCTGTGGCAGTTCGATTTGCGAAACAGCTCTGAAACAGCCCTAAACGACAGCAGCGTTAAAATAAGTTCCGGAAATAATTTTGCCATGCAACTGGCTCCCGATGGAAAAATTTACATTGCCCGCGAAAATACCCCTTATCTTAATGCCATCAACTTCCCCGACAAAAAGGGCAATGATTGTGAATATGAGTCGAAAGCGCTTTTTTTAAACAACAGAAATGCTTTTAAAGGATTGCCCAATTTTGTACAGACCTGGTTTTACGACGCCTCTTTTGACGCCAACAACCTTTGTTTTGGTGATACCTCACAGTTAATTTTTTTACGAACCGGCAACGTCGATTCGTTAACATGGAGTTTTAATCCTGCTGAAGACAATCCGCTTGTTAAAGGCAAAGTATTTGAATTAAATCGCTATTTCCACGATACAATTCAGTATAACATTTCAGTTTTAGCCTATCATTGCGGAATAAGTGATACGGCAGCAAACCACATCAACATCACCCCGTATCCTCCCGCAGTCTTGCCCGGCGACACGTTGCTTTGCAACAACTGCACCATTACCCTAACCGCAGGCCCGGCCGACAGTTACCTTTGGAACAATGGTTCCGAAAATAGAGATTTAGAAGTTAATTTACCCGGAAACTATTTTGTAAGAATGGAAAAAAACGGTTGTAAAAGCTACGACTCCATACGGATTTACCGGCAGGAACCCGGGGTGTGGCTTCCCAACGCCTTTACCCCTAACAGCGACGGGCTTAACGATGATTTTAAACCCGTTGTAACCGATAAGCTATTCTCTTATCAGATGTGGATATACAACCGTAACGGCAAGATGCTTTTTTATACGCAAGACTCCTCAAAAGGATGGGATGGTACCTGCGAAGGTGAACCCGAACCCCCTTCAACCTATGTTTGGAAAATAAGTTATAAAACATATAGCGAGCAGGGTTTACTAACGGATAAAACCAAAAAAGGATGTGTAACGCTGATTCGGTAACGGGCAACTTATTGCAAGGCCATTACGTCTTTTTATCGAACAGAAAAAACATCCAAAAAATTTTATTATGAAAAAATCAATACTCTTTTTATTTGTCATGGCAACATCCCTTGGCCTGTTTGCACAGCATGCTCCGGTGGCTGTGGACGATTAT
>CAYVWX010000236.1:0-5016 GCA_964455635.1 uncultured Lentimicrobiaceae bacterium
AGGCTATAAATATTACGCTCCTCCGGAGCTTCTTAATCATACTGCTGTGCCGGTTGCCGTTATGGGTGTGCCGGTAACTTTATACAGTTCAAAGATAAACCAATTATCGGTTCATTTTATAATAGGTTTTAATCAATGGTTGCAACCACTCGCTGTTTATGTCAACTGTTTTTAAAAAATCATCAGGCGATAAACGGGCAGCCATTGCTATCCCAACTTCTATTTGAAGTGGTTTGGCCAAACGCTGTGTTACGCCAAATTTTTTAAGCAAAAGCAGATAATGGAAAGCCTTTAAACTATTATTTTCCGACAGATAATACCTGATAACGCGCTCAACATTATCCTTGTTTTGCTGACTCTTCAGTATTTGATATTGTCCTGTGGGCGGCACGCCAAACAGTTTAAGATGATGCTTTTCGTAATATACGTCAAGCGATGCCAACTGCATCCACACTTTTTCGTACCCGTATGCATAAAGGTTGTTTGTAACTGTTTTGTACTTTTTAACATAGTAAAAAGCATAGCGATAACGATATTGCAAACCCGCAAACAAAGATGTATCAAGCAGACAGCCGCCATTAGATGCAATGGTTTTTTCGGCATTTTCCATGGCCACGGCGGCTTCATTCCATTTACCAAGCTTTATTCTATTCTGAACCACCTGCAAATAACCTGACAAAGCGTATGCGGCATCCACACAATGACGATTTTTAAGCTTCTTTTGTAATCGGGCCAAGGCTGAATTTACTTCCGCATTTTGATTTAAATAAAACTTTTTTTGAAAAGCAACAATCCGTTCAAAATGCCGTCGAGCTTCATTCATTTTATTAGCCCAAACCTCCAACTCGGTGTTCTCAATTTCGTGGAGGATAACTGGAACCGCTGTTTGATTCATCAATGTATCAAGCCGTTTTATCCGGTAACTCAAAAAATTGTTTTGCAGTTTAAGAGCCATACCAAAATTCGCCATAGCACTGTCACTCTTGTTGTTATCCAACAAAATCTCTCCTCTTTGGATATACTCCAAAATTAACCCGTAAGCAATTTTTTCAACCTTTTGCCGCTCCTGATTTTTATTGGACAGCACTGTATTGTTAAGGTCGTAATACAATTTAACGGCTCTCATCCGTTGCAACGCCTCATCAATAAAGCCGTTGTTTAAGGCCGTTTGTGCCTGTCGAATAATTTGGTTGTATAAACCCAGGGTGGCAAGCGTTTTCAACTTATCTATTTCCATCTTTTCAGATGCGTTAAAGCGAAGATAACGAAAGCGAAAAATCATATCCAACACAGGTTGAAAATAATTTTTTTCTATTTCAATATTTCCCAAACGAATCAGGGCACCTTGAAACCGTGGCAAAAAACCCGAAACGGCATCCGGGTATTTAAGAGATGACTTTTTATACAAATCGTCGGCTTTTTTTATATATCGCAATCCCATCGAGCGGTTTCCCGATTTGTAACCTGCTACAGCCACTTTTAAATAGGAGGTCATCATGCCGTCTAAAACATCATTTAAACAGATTTTAAACGTCTCAGTTTTTGTAACACCATGTACCATTTGTGACCATAATGCCGCATTATCAAGCAATATCATGGCAAAAGTGTATTGTGCCGAGCTGCGGTAATATTCGGCTGTTGAAACAAACTCATCAAAAACCTGCCGGCATAAAAAGGTTTTGTCCCCGGTTTTTACGTGCGGGCTGCTACACAGTTCATTAAAAAAATCAACTGATTCCTTTGAACTTGTCAGGTTGGCCATAAGCTGGTAAGAAGCAAACAAATAGGGCTGATACAAACCTTCATCGGACAAATATTTCTCCGATAAGTTTGAAATTCCTCTGACAAATTTTACCGTATCGAAATATAAATCCTTCCGGTTGATTTGCTTTAACGACAGTGTTTTTTCACGCGTTTTATAGCGCCCTGCTTTTTTGAGTAAAGGCAATAACTTTTTCGGGTCATTTTTTTTAAGATGCAGCACAGAAGGAAGCTTTAAGGCTTCTACAAAATAGAGTGCACGATGAACTTCGAGATAACTGATGCATACACTTTGTGCTTCGTTGCTGTTTTTATGACGGAGAATGTTGGAAATTACAGAGTAAAAACCGTAGTAATGGTTTACCAGCCCGACACTTTTTACAAACCGGTTGTATTTTTTTTGCGAAACCTCAAACTGCAGGTTTACATTCAGCTTTTCGCCTTGATAACCGGAGAGGTAAAACAGATGGTTTACCGCAGGGAAAGGGGATGTAAACCGGTGTTTTACTTTACTTCCGGTTGCCACCGATGTCCATTCAAAAATTACCGTAACCCTGTCAGGTTTCAACAACGAGTCAACATCAAAATCTCTAAACCGGATATCGCCTGATAGTTGGACATCCCGCCATGTTATTTTTACATTACGCCCTGAAATTTCAATAAACTGACGGTATGCAACGGTTATACGAAGGCTGTTGATGTTTTTTTCGTTGTTAACCGACAACAATGAAAAGATTGAATGGTAATTGGTGCTGTCATTCAATGTTTTGGTTGTAAGCTCCATGCTCTCCGTCGAAACACGATTTTGTGCTGTCAGAGAAAGAAAAAGCCATCCCCACAAAAGAAAAATTAAAAAAATCCTGTTTTTCAATATCCTGCAATTTGAAGGGCAAAAATAGGAAAACCCTGCAAAACCTTTTCTAAAAACTGTTAAACCTTCCGGAGTATGTTTCTTTCTTTTAAGCTTTGGCACAAATGCATCTCAAAAAATTTTATCCCGCTTATAAACAGAATTTTAAAGATTATCTCCCGCGAAATAGTTGAGGGTCGAAGTAAATTTTTCAGGATTGAGTTATTAATTAACTGCGTTAAATATTACTTTAGTCGATAAAATAGTCATCCGATGAATTCTTATTTAACTGATTGTCAGTTGTGATATTTGTAACTAATTTGCAAATGTATTCATCGGATGACTTAATAACGTTAATAATTAAACCTTCATTTTATGAAACAACCGGTCCTTTTAGTTTTTTTTCTTTTTCTCACAATCCTGACATACGGTCAGCATTCTGATTCTGTTATAATAAAAACACCGAAGTATGTAAAATATCTTGATCTTAGGTTTGAAAACGGTTCAATGTTAGGCGACGGCAGCGATTTGGGAGAACAGGTTGTTAATGCATCATATTACAATGGTATTGATGTACGATTGGGATTCAGGGTGGCCGACCCTGACAACATTTACAGCAACGTATATCGCAGACCGATTATAGGATTAGGTGCTTACTCTTCCACATTTCACAATGCAGATATTGGTGAGCCTGATGCCATATATTTTTTCCTGACAATACCTTTTGGTTTTGAACAAACGAAAAAACTAACTTTCTCTTACACGGCTGCATTTGGCCTGTCTTACAACTTTAACCCTTACGATTCAATAGAAAATCCTGCAAATATTTTCATTGGTTCCGAAAAAAACGTTTATGTTCATTTAGGTTTTATCATGAATTATAAAATTAGTAAGCGATTTGCCCTTAACGGCACCATAGGATTTAAACATTTCAGCAATGGATCATTTCAACAACCCAATAAAGGTATCAATTTAATTCCGGTAACGATAGGAGTCAGATACAAATTAACTAATCAGGATATTTCATTGGAACCAAGAGGGATACCAAAATACATTCGTTTTAGTTTGTGGAATATTACGCTGTCGGCCGGAAGTAAAAATTACTACACAACGGATGAGAGGAACCACTTAAAGATGACCCTTAGCACCAATTATCTGTGGCAGGTAAGCTACAAGTACCGATTGGGTATCGGAATGGACTTTTTCTATTCTGCTGACGCAAAATCAAGAAACACATCAGATCAATCAGCCTTTAGCAAAGCCTTTTCGTATGCTGTCGTAGGGTCATGGGAGTGGGCTTTAACGGAGCATTTGTACGTACCGTTGGGAATAGGTATTTATCTGAAAAGAAATAAAGAAAACGACGAAAGAAACATATATTACGAACGGGCAGGATTAAGATACCGGTTTAACAGTGGAATACATACAGGATTAACCATTAAGGCTCATGGAGGAGTGGCCGACTTTTTTGAGTGGTCGGTTGGTTACACCATTAAGCACGACCCTAATAAATATTAACTCAGCGAACCGTTGAAATGAATAACTTTTTCTACAAACCCTGCACACACTGTTTTTATTGACAACAATAACGCGCTGCCGGGTTTGCAACCTTTATATTTTCATGTGTTTATAATTTTGTAGATACCTGATATACTGCGTTTTTTGTTTTGTCATGATTTTTGCCTGCTACCCTTCGACAGGCTCAGGGCAAATTTGCAAAAATCCCGCCAAAACAGGTTTTGGGTTTTTCTTAATACCCCGGGTTAACACCCGGGGCTATAAATATTTCGCTCCTAACGGAGCTGTTTAATCATGTTGCTGTGTGACTACTTGCCGGCATAAATGTTTCTTCTGTTTATTATTTTGTTTACCCTGTGGAATTTGAAAACTATTCCACAGGGTGAATCTGATATACTGCGTTTTTTGTTTTGTCATGATTTTTGCCTGCTACCCTTCGACAGGCTCAGGGCAAATTTGCAAAAATCCCGCCAAAACAGGTTTTGGGTTTTTCTTAATACCCCGGGTTAACACCCGGGGCTATAAATATTTCGCTCCTAACGGAGCTGTTTAATCATGTTGCTGTGTGACTACTTGCCGGCATAAATGTTTCTTCTGTTTATTATTTTGTTTACCCTGTGGAATTTGAAAACTATTCCACAGGGTGAACCTGATATACTGCGTTTTTTGTTTTGTTATGATTTTTGCCTGCTACCCTTCGACAGGCTCAGGGCAAATTTGCAAAAATCTCGCCAAAACAGGTCTTGGGTTTTTCTTAATACCCAGGGTTAACACCCGGGGCTATAAATATTTCGCTCCTAACGGAGCTTTTTAATCATGTTGCTGTGTGACTACTTGCCGGCATGGATGTTTCATGTGTTTATGTTTTTGTTTGCCCTGTGGAATTT
>CAYVWX010000237.1:0-4980 GCA_964455635.1 uncultured Lentimicrobiaceae bacterium
TACGAAGAAACGCCCGAAGTGATGGGAGCTCATATTAAAGATTTTTTAGACAACAAATTTGTAAATATTGTGGGCGGATGCTGCGGCACCACACCCGACCATATTCGTAAAATTGCCCAACAGGTGGCGCAAGCCCAAAAACGCGAAATTCCCAAACCTGCACACATTACCGAGCTCAGCGGACTGGAGCCGGTGGTGGTGGATAAACAACGTAACTTTATCAATATTGGCGAACGAACCAATGTGAGCGGCTCGCGTAAATTTGCCCGCCTTATCCGTGAAGGAAAATATGAAGAGGCGCTCTCCATTGCCCGCCACCAGGTGGAAGGCGGTGCACAGGTGCTGGATGTAAGCATGGACGACGGCATGCTGGATGCTAAAGAAGAGATGGTGAAATTTTTACACATGCTGGCATCCGACCCTGAAATTGCACGGCTGCCCATTATGATTGACTCGTCCAAATGGGAGGTGATTGAAGCCGGACTTAAGTGTGTGCAGGGCAAAGGCATTGTTAATTCACTCAGCCTTAAAACCGGCGAAAAAGATTTTTTGGAAAAAGCCGAAAAAGTTAAAAACTACGGTGCCGCTCTGGTGGTGATGGCTTTCGACGAAAAAGGACAGGCAGCCTCCTACGAAGAAAAAATTTCCATCTGCCGGCGTGCTTATAATTTGCTGACCCAAAAAATCAATTTCCCGCCCGAAGATATTATTTTCGACCCCAATATTCTGGCCATCGGAACCGGTATTCAGGAACATAATAACTATGCCGTTGACTATATGAAGGCTGTTAAATGGATTAAAGAAAATCTGCCCTATGCCAAAGTAAGCGGCGGCGTAAGCAACCTTTCGTTTGCATTCAGAGGCAACAACACCGTGCGCGAAGCCATGAACTCCGTTTTTCTCTATCATGCCATTAAAGCGGGTATGGATATGGGTATTGTAAATCCGGGTATGCTGCAGGTTTACGATGAAATAGAGGAAGACTTACGCGTTTTGACGGAAGATGTGGTGTTAAACCGTCGCAAAGATGCTACCGAGCGCCTGTTAATGTATGCCGAAACCATCAAAGAAAAAGGTTCGAACAAAGAAAAAAAGCTGGAGGAATGGCGCAAGCTTCCTGCGGAAGAACGACTGAAACACGCTTTGATAAAAGGAATTACAGATTATTTGGAACAGGATGTGGAAGAGGTTCGGCAAAAAGCAAACCGCGCGCTCGATGTTATAGAAAACACCCTGATGGCAGGCATGAACATCGTGGGCGACTTGTTTGGCGAAGGGAAAATGTTTTTGCCACAAGTGGTAAAAAGTGCCCGCGTAATGAAACAGGCGGTATCTTATCTGCTTCCTTACATCGAAGCCGAGAAGCTGGAAACCGATAACAGTACTTCGGGAAAAATATTACTGGCCACCGTAAAGGGCGATGTGCACGACATTGGCAAAAACATTGTGGGGGTGGTGCTTTCGTGTAACAATTACGAAGTGGTTGACATGGGTGTGATGGTTCCGGCCGAAAAAATTCTCGAAATGGCTCAACGCGAAAATGTTGACATCATCGGCCTGAGCGGCCTTATCACCCCTTCACTGGAAGAAATGGTGAACGTGGCCAAAGAGATGAAACGTAAAAAACTGAACCTGCCTCTGCTGATAGGAGGAGCCACCACCTCGCCGGTTCATACAGCCGTAAAAATAAAACCCGAATTCGACGAACCGGTCATCCATGTTAAAGATGCCTCAAAGGTTATTAATGTGGTAAACAAACTGCTTTCGCCCGCCGACAGAAAGACATACCTGGAAAGCATTGAAATTGAATACCATAAACTTAAGGAAAAGCATCTGAGCAATCAGCAGCAAAAGCGATATATTCCTTTGAGCCGTGCCAGAGCCAACAAGCTTAAAATCAAATGGGATGAACAGCAAATCGGTAAACCGAATTTTACCGGCGTAAAAACTTTTGACGATTATCCGTTGGAGGAGGTTAGAAAATACATCGACTGGACTTTCTTTTTTCATGCCTGGAAACTCAACGGCAGATATCCCGAGATATTAAAGGACCCCATTAAAGGAGTTGAAGCTCAAAAACTGCTTGGTGAGGCCAACAACATGCTTGATGTTATCGTTAAAGAAAAATGGCTGACGGCAAAAGCTGTTTTCGGTATCTTTCCTGTTTCGGCAACGGGTGATTCGCTGGAAGTTTATGATGAGAAGAACAAAAAAATTGCCGATTTTCATTTCCTGCGCAATCAGGAGGAGAAAGCGGAAGAGGTTCCAAACCTTTGCCTTTCCGATTTTATTGCTCCCAAAGAGAGCGGTATAACCGACTACGTGGGTGCTTTTGCCGTAACGGCAGGCCTTGGCATTGAACCGCATCTGAAAAAATTTGTCGATAACAACGACGATTACAGCGCCATTATGCTTAAAGTGCTTGCCGACAGGCTTGCAGAGGCTTTGGCAGAGCTGCTGCATTATCGCGTCAGGAAAGAATTTTGGGGATATGCTGCCGGCGAAACGCTTTCGGTAAAAGAAATTATTCGTGAAAAATATCGTGGTATCAGGCCGGCACCGGGCTACCCTGCCTGTCCCGAACACTCCGAAAAAGAGACCATCTTCAAGTTGCTGCATGCAGAAAAACAAGCAGGCATTACCTTAACCGAAAGCTATGCCATGTATCCGGCTGCTTCGGTGAGCGGATACTATTTTACGCACCCCGAAGCCAAATATTTTGCCGTGGGTAAAATATTACCGGATCAGGTGGCCGACTATGCCAAAAGAAAAAATTTAACGGCTGAAGAGGTTGAGAAGTTATTAAATATTAACCTGGCCGAATAATATAAGTAATAAAATAAGGAGTTTAAAGCATACATGAAAACAATATATTTTATACCTTTGTGTATTATACCTATTAGTATTATACCAATTAGTATTAAATATAAAAAACATTAACAATGGACTCACCTTTTATATACGGAAACACGGTAAGCGCCACGGCTTTTACCAACAGAAAAACAGAAGTTAAAAAGCTGTATAACAATCTGGTTCAAGGAATTAATACTACAATTATTTCCCCCCGCAGGTGGGGCAAATCTTCTCTTGTCGAAAAAGTTGTAAACGATATAAACAGAAAAAGAAGGCGCAGAATTACGATTATTATCGATCTTTTTACAGTCTCTTCCGAGAAAGAATTTCTTGAAATTTTTGCCGGTGCCGTAATAAAAGCCTCTTCCAACAAAACGGAAGATTGGATTTCTGCCGGGAAAACATTTTTCAAACAATTAATTCCGAAAATAAGTTTTGGTACGGACCCCTACTCCGATTTCAGCTTAAGCTTTGAATGGGAGGAGTTGCAAAAACATGCAGATGAAATTTTGAATTTACCTGAAATAATTGCTGAAAAGAAAAAAAAGAAATTTATTATTTGTCTTGATGAATTTCAAAACATTGCCACTTACCGCGACTTCCCTCTCTTTGAAAAAAAATTAAGAGCCGTATGGCAGCGTCAAAAAAAGGTAACCTATTGTCTGTACGGCAGCAAACGGCATATGATGGCCGATATATTTAACAATCCGTCCAAACCTTTTTACCGTTTTGGCGACATCATCCTTTTAGATAAAATCGGTTTGAATGATTGGATACAATTTTTATATAACGGGTTTGCAAAAACAGGTAAAACCCTTGAAAAAAGTCATGCGGCCATCATTCCCCGGCTGATGAAAAATCACCCGTGGTATGTACAGCAACTCGCACACTATACATGGAATTTAACCGGTAACTTTGCTACCATAAAAGAAATTAAGGAAGCGCTTAATGAGGTTATTGCAGCAAATTCACCCTTTTTCCAAAAGGAAATAGAAACCATGAGTATTACCCAAATAAACTTATTAAAAGCGGTGGTTGCCGGAGAAAAACAACTGACAAGTGCCCGTGTTATGCATAAGTATAAACTGGGAACACCCCGGAATGTGCAAAAAAACAGAAATATTTTGATAAACAACGATGTGATAGAAAACAGGGATAAATCTTTTGAATTTTTAGATCCTGTGTTTGAAATATGGTTTAAAAAACAGTTTTTTAATCAATCTTATAATAATTTACCATGGAATTAAAAGTTACCGAACATATTGCCAAAGCCGATAAGACCCTTTTTTCGTTTGAGCTGCTGCCTCCGTTGAAAGGGCAGAATATTGAATCCATCCAAAAAGCCATCGATCCGTTGTTGGAGTTTAATCCGGCTTTTATCAACATTACCTATCATCAGCAGGAGGTGGTTTACGAAGAGGTAGGCAACGGCCTGATAAAAAAGCGGGCTATCCGTAAGCGGCCCGGAACCGTGGGTATTTCGGCAGCCATTAAATACCGGTATAATATTCCGGTGGTGCCGCATATTATCTGTGGAGGCTTTACCCGCGAGGAGACCGAAAATGCCTTGATAGACCTTCATTTTCTCGGTATTAAAAATCTGTTGGTGGTGCGTGGCGACCCGCCCGCAAACGCCCGTATATTTAAGCCCGAACCCGAAGGCAACGAACATGCCTCCGATTTGATTGAACAAATTGGAAACCTTAACAACGGTGTTTACCTCGACGAAGGATTGAAAAATGCCACCGAAACCGACTTCTGTATCGGTGTGGCCGGCTACCCCGAAAAACATCAGGAGTCGCCCAACTTTGAAAGCGACCTGCACTTTTTAAAAAAGAAAATAGAAAAGGGGGCTTCTTATATTGTTACCCAAATGTTTTTCGACAATCAAAAATACTTCGACTTTGTAAAATTGTGTCGTTCCAAAGGCATTAACGTCCCCATTATTCCCGGGTTAAAACCCGTTTCCACCAAATCGCAGCTGGTATCCATTCCAAAAACCTTTGGCGTTGACATGCCCGAAGAGCTGGTGAAAGAGGTGCTAAAATGCAAAGACAACAATGCGGTGCGCCGCGTAGGCATTGAGTGGGCCGTCGAGCAATCCAAAGGCCTGCTGGAGTTCGGCGT
>CAYVWX010000238.1:0-4914 GCA_964455635.1 uncultured Lentimicrobiaceae bacterium
TTTAAAGTTGTTACCGGAAAAACAGCAAAAATAAAGCAGGTTGTGTTAAAATAATGAACGAAATCTCCGAATAAGGGCCGGGATTATTTTATTTTGCCTGCCTGCACTTTGCCTGCATATTTATGATACTTTCCTGTATTACATGCAGATAACTGTTATTGTTTTGAAGCCTTATAAATTATTGGTTATGCATCCTTTTGGCTGCTTTTTGTAGTCAGATTATATAATTTTGCACCACCTAAATAAAAAAGCTATGATGTGGTTTAATAAAATGGTAGCGGCTTTGTTGCCGCTTATGCCAAAAAATCTGGTTTGGATTTTCTCGAAAAGATACATTGCCGGCACAAAGCTCAGTCAGGCAGTTACCGTTTCGCAGAATTTAAACAAAGAAGGGTACCTCGTTACCATCGACCTGCTGGGCGAGTTTATTACTGATTTAGCAGAAGCTACTGCCAACAAAAATGAGTACATCAACATTATCGATACCATTCAAAAAAGCGGCATACAGGGAAATTATTCGTTAAAACCCACCATGTTCGGCCTGCTGCTCAACAAGGAAGAAGCCTATAAAAACATTCGCGAAATTGTTAAAAAAGCTGTTGAATACAACAATTTTGTACGTATTGATATGGAAGACTCTTCGTGTGTGGATATGGAGATAGAAATTTTCAGGAAACTTAAAAAAGAGTTTCCTTCCAATGTTGGCCTGGTTATGCAGGCATATATGCGGCGTACCATGGACGATTTAAAGGCAATGATGGACATGCATTCGCAAAACACCCCTTTAAACTTTCGTTTATGCAAAGGTATTTATGTTGAGCCCGCCTCCATTGCTTACAAAAAATATGAAGAAATTAATACACATTATCTTGAAGACTTGGAATACTTACTCAAAAACGGTGTTTATGTGGGCATTGCCACACACGACACTCCTTTAATAGAAGGTGCCTTCAAACTAATCGAAAAATATAAAGTACCTAAAGACAAGTACGAATTTCAGATGCTGTATGGTGTAACCCCTGCGTTAAGAAAATCAATCATCAAAAAAGGTCACCGGCTTCGGGTATATGTACCCTTTGGAAAAGATTGGTTTGCCTACTCAACCCGCAGGTTAAAAGAAAACCCAAAGATGGCTGCCGAAATTATGAAAGCTTTGTTTGTTAGAGGATAAGGTACAAAACACATCTGTCACGGCATTAATATCGCCGCTTTTTTTAATTGCTTGAATAACAAAATTTTTTTATCTATCTTTGCACTCCCAAAAATACTAAAAGCATCGATATGAATAAAAAGCGGGTACTATTTGTAGCTCAGGAAATTATGCCGTACCTTCCTGAGACCAATATGAGTAACATATGTCGTTTTCTACCACAGAAGACACAAGAAGCGGGAAAAGAGATACGAACTTTTATGCCACGTTACGGCTTGGTAAACGAGCGTCGTAACCAACTACACGAAGTTATTCGTCTTTCGGGTATGAACCTTATTATTGACGAAATCGACCACCCGTTAATTATTAAAGTCGCCTCCATCCAGCAGGCCAGGATGCAGGTTTATTTTATCGACAACGAAGATTATTTCCATCGCAAATTTCTTTTCAACGATCAAGATGATAAGTTTTTTGAGGATAACGATGAACGAACCGTATTCTTTGCCAGAGGAGTGATGGAAACAGTAAAAAAATTGGGCTGGACACCCGACATTATTCATCTGCACGGATGGTTTAGCGCACTGGTACCCTTTTATGTAAAAACACTTTATAAAGACAACCCCATTTTCACCTCCGCAAAAATTATTATTTCGCTTTACGATGATGCCTTTACCGAAAAATTCAGCAAACAATTCTCGAAAAAAATAATGGTTAAAGGAATGGATGAAAATCTTTTTAAACATTATAATAATGCCGATTATCATACGTTGATGAAAAGTGCAATTGAATTAGCCGATGCTTTTATAATGGGAAGCGAAGAGATTAATCCTAAAATTCTGGAAGCAGCCAAAGCCACCGGCAAACCAATTCTTGATTACCAGACAGATGAAGATTATCATGTGAAGTACAATGAGTTTTATGATCAAATTATCGGAGAGTAGAAAAAAAATCACCTTTACCATCCTGCGTAAAGGCCTGTTTTTATTGCCTGTTTTTTTTCTTTTGTTATTTTTTTCATGCAGAAAAAGCCCCCATACATTGGGCGCAACTATTTTGCCCGAAAATGCCCAACTTAAAATTGTTTACGGATTTTGGGACGGACTGTACGGCCATTCTGTTTTGGAAGATTCCATTAGAACCGATGAATTGTTGCGAAACATGCTGGGCAGCAGATACGATTCGGTATTTGGTATTACAACAGCCAATATTGCAGCACAATTCGGCCTTACATCAAACGGGGTAAGCTTTGGCGACAATCCTATTCTGGATTCGATGGTATTGTATTTACGATATAACGGCGAAATTTATGGCGACAGCTCTACCGTACAACACCTTCATATTTACGAGCTTAATCAGGATATGTATATCGACAGCACTTACCGGTCGAACAGCACCTTTCAATACGGCGACATCGATTATGCAAACCTAAACTATAAACCTGCCCCACACGACAGTGTTGTTTTGGGCAATGGAGAATTAGCCGATACCGTTGCCCCTCAAATGATTATTAACCTGAGTAATATATCACCCCAATTGGGCCAGAAAATTTTAGATGCCGACACCACGGCTCTATCCGGCGACAGCCTTTTTCGCGATTTTTTTAAAGGACTCTATTTTAAATCGGAACCCGTTACTTCCGGCGGTGCGCTTTTTTCAGTTAATTTTTTGCTGCGGGGTTCACAAATTATTCTTTACTACCACAACAACGACAAAGACTCACTGCAATACCGGCTTAGTGCCAACGTTATTACTCCCCGCGTAAACACATACACCCACGATTACAGTGTTTCGCCTGCCGATTTTCAGCAACAGGTTATTAACGGCGACACCGCCCTTGGCTTTGAAAAACTGTACGTTCAGGGTACCGGCGGAATAAAAACCATCCTGAAAGTACCCGATATCAGAGATTACACCGACAGCAGCCGCATAGCTTTTAACGAAGTAAAACTTATTATTCCCGGAGTTACCAAGCCCCTTAAAGCTCCCGAAAGGCTTGCTTTGGTAAAAATTGCCGAAGACAGCAGCTATGTCCCGCTTATTGATCAATATGAAGGCGACAGCTATTTTGGCGGCAAATACAAAAGCAGCACCAACGAATATGTATTTAGAATTACAAGATATATGCAAAGTTTATATACAGGCAACGAAGCCAACCGGGGGCTCTATCTCTTTGTTTCCGGCGCTTCAATAAACCCCGAAAACTTTGTTATAAAAGGTAATAAATACGAAGGCGACACCACCGGAATGCGCCTTGAAATAATCTATACAAATTTGGACAATACAAACTAATTTTTACCTTTGTAGCTAATAATTTTAGGTAGATAATTTTCAAAATTAACATTTTAACACATGTGCGGAATTGTTGCTTATCTGGGTACTAAAGATGCCTATCCGATACTTATTAACGGCTTATATAAACTCGAATACAGAGGATACGACAGTGCAGGCGTTGCCATTTTAGATGAGGAGCTTTCGGTATATAAAACCAAAGGGAAAGTTTCGGAACTTGATAAATTTGTTCAAAACAAAAACACCGGAGGATCAATTGGCATAGCCCATACACGATGGGCAACACACGGCGAACCCAATACTGTTAATGCCCACCCGCATTACTCGATGAATAAAAATATTGCCATTATTCACAATGGAATTATTGAAAACTATGCTACGCTTAAAGAAGAACTGATTGGCCGGGGGTACAAATTTAATTCGGAAACCGATACCGAAGTACTGGCAAATCTTATTGAAGATGTACAACATAACGAATCCTGCTCGCTGCAAGATGCCGTATTAATTGCACTCAACCAGGTTATTGGAGCCTATGCACTGGTGGTAATTTCGGAACAGGAACCCGATACCCTTATTGCGGCCCGAAAAGGAAGCCCCATGGTAATAGGTATTGGCAAAGATGACTTTTATATTGCTTCCGATGCAACTCCCATTGTTGAATATACCAAAAATGTTGTGTATATGAACGATGAGGAGATTGCCATTTTAAAAAAAGGACAGCCCCTGAAAATAAAAACCATTGCCAATAAAGAGCAAACTCCCTATGTTCAGGAACTTGAGTTTAACCTTAATGCTTTGGAAAAAGGGGGATTCGATCATTTTATGCTTAAAGAAATTTATGAGCAGCCCTCCTCCATTCGCGATAGTTTACGCGGTCGTTTAAAAGCAAGTGAAGGAATTGTTTCGCTGGGCGGCATTGTTGATTTTGAACAAAAAATTGTTCATGCCAACAAAATTACCCTTATTGCCTGTGGAACATCGTGGCATGCCTGTTTGGTAGGCGAATATCTTTTTGAAGACATTGCCCGCATACCCGTAGAAGTAGAATACGCTTCGGAGTTTCGTTACAGAAACCCTATAATTACTGAAAACGATGTTGTTATTGCGGTTTCGCAATCGGGCGAAACAGCCGACACCCTGGCAGCCATCGAGCTTGCAAAAGAAAAAGGTGCCACGGTGCTTGGTGTTTGTAATGTGGTTGGCTCTTCCATTTCAAGGGCCACACACGCCGGTTCATATACCCATGCCGGGCCTGAAATTGGGGTGGCATCAACCAAAGCATTTACAGCACAAGTTACTGTTTTAACCCTGATGGCTTTACGTATGGCTCAGCTTAAAGGCACTATTCCGACCTCACGTTTTATGACATTATTGCACGAAATGGAAGCCATTCCCGATAAAGTTGAAATGACGCTTAACGACAGTGGTGTTACAAAGCTTATTGCCCGGGAGTACAAAGATGCTTCTAACTTTTT
>CAYVWX010000239.1:0-4905 GCA_964455635.1 uncultured Lentimicrobiaceae bacterium
GACAAAACATAAAAAAACAGTATATCAAATTCACCCTGTGGAATAGTTTTCAAATCCCACAGGGTAAACAAAATTATAAACACATGAAACAAATAAAAAAGAACGTAATAAGTTTATTTCTTGTCATTGTACTAACCATTATTTCAACCAGTAGTTTTTGTCAGGGGCCGCCGACACCACCCACAGGTAGCGGCCATGGATCTTCGGGCAATCAACATGGAGGTAATGCCCCCATTGGCAGTGGGTTGTTTATTATGTTGGGGATGGCCGGTTTTTATAGTACCAGAAAACTCCTGATAAGTTTCAACCTGAAAGATTAAAACAATTTTACGGTAATTTTTATTACTCCCAATGAATTTGTCAAAAGGTGAAATTATGAAATCATGGCAAAATATAAAACACAAATTATCACATTATCTCTGTGGAATTTAAAAACTATTCCACAGGGTAAATACTAAATTATAAAAAAATGAAAACAAAAACTATCCAAATTTTATTAATTGCATTATTTGCAATATTCGTTTTGGCATTACAGTCGTGTAAAAAAGATGATGTTAAAACAAACAACCCGCCAACTTGTGTTATCACATCACCTGCCAATGGTGAACAGATTATGGAAGGTGCTACGGTAACCGTATCGGCAGATGTTAACGACAATGATGGAAATATTAAAGAAGTCAGGTTTTTTATTGATAATATTGGTAAAAGTTCTGCATCAGGTTTTCCATTTAATTTTGATTGGAATACAAATAATGAGTCTCTTGGTGAACATACCATAAAAGCTACTTGTATTGATAATAGTGGGAATCGTACTTCGGATGAAATTACTGTTACTGTTTTAAGTTCAGGTATATTTAACGATCCCCGTGACGGGCAAACCTACAAAATCGTTAATATAGGCAACCAGACATGGTTTGCCGAAAACCTGAAATTCGTAATATCGGGCTCGTGGTGGTACGATAACAGTAGTGCCAATGGTGATATTTACGGCAGACTTTACAATTGGGATGCCGCCGTAATCGCCTGTCCAAGTGGATGGCATTTACCAAGTGATGAGGAGTGGAAGACACTGGAAATGAACCTCGGTATGAGCCAGA
Organism: uncultured Lentimicrobiaceae bacterium; assembly: GCA_964455635.1. Taxonomy (GTDB): domain Bacteria; phylum Bacteroidota; class Bacteroidia; order Bacteroidales; family F082; genus B16-G9. The sequence continues at coordinate 1,098 of CAYVWX010000239.1, forward strand.
GTGAAGCTAATAATTCGGGATGGAGAGGAACTGATGAAGGCGGAAAAATGAAAGAGTCAGGAACAACTCACTGGAACCCGCCAGATTCAGGTGCAACTAATAGCAGTGGTTTTACTGCCCTACCCGGTGGTTTTAGCAATAATGGCGGGGCGTCGTTTTACGACTTGGGCGACTACGGCTACTGGTGGACAAGTTCGAAAGATTCACCTATAGGCGCCTTTTCACGTGAACTACACTACGACTCCAAACAAATACTTTTAAGTGGCTATAAAAATGACTGCTGTTTAAGTGTTCGTTGCCTCAAAGACTGAGCGAATGCTTTTACACAATAACCACCTCAATAAAAAAGGGATGCACAAAATTTTTTTCGTGATAATAATATTCTTTCCCTGCATAATATCAGTAAAAAGCGCAAACGAACAATCAATCATGAAAAATAGTAATGATAAAAGCGGTATTAGAATTATACTTAAAGTGAAAGAGAAAATAACGCTTAAAGATTCCTTGTCGATAACGTTAACCTCCTTTTCGCATAAAGCTGATTTAAATGGCCATGTGATGATGGGAACGGCTCATATTACGCTTTCAAAGGACGCTGTTACAGAAAAGAAAATAATATCTGCACTTACTGATGAGGCTAAACCACCAATGGAACAAAACGAATATGATATCCTGTTTTGGAGAGCTTATGAGATACAACTTAAAAATTTAATTTATGATAAATCAATCGAATTATTAATATTTAAGGGATTGTAAAAAATAACCTGCCCGTTTTGACTCGTTCTTTTGCATGCTAACTTTGTTAGTTCCGGTCATTTTATTCCTCAACAAACCCAAAGCAATAGTTGGCAGTCTGATACAAAATTCACTAAAATGATTTTCAAAAGAGATTTCAGTTTCAACGCAAACAAAAATTCACAAATAATTGTAATCGGGTTTTTTATCTGTCTGTTTGTTTCTTCGGTTATGCTTAGCCCGATAGTTATCTCGGGCATGGATGCTCCTGTTTATGAGAAAATTTTTGGAAAATATTTTGTTATCGGGCACTTGGGGCCTATATCTGCAATAGTTGTTTTTACAATTATTGCTATTACAGCTTATAAAAATGGATACACCTCACTACATAGTAATTATTTGAGGAAAGCGGAGATTAGTCAATTTAAGAGTGATTACAATACTGTTTTTTTATCAGCTAAACGTCAACGCCGGTGGTATGTTACGCTACTTTTAGTACTCCTTTCCACTACTTTCCCAATAATTTTTACTTTGATAAGTTATCAGATTGGTGTTAATACAAGTGTAGGACTTTGGACTGGTTTAATTGCTATGTTTTGGCTGTTTTACAGTCAAATATTAAAATCAATGAGAAAAGGAAATGCAACAACAAACGACATTTTTAACTTTATAAATACAACATTTAATAACACGAATATTAAGCTTTTAACCAACAGCTTAAATTACAGCTTTGTGAGTTTAACAACTGATTTGCATATTTCCGGAATATATAAAGATCATAAATTCGATTATAGATATCTTCTTTCGGAACATAAATATTCAGATGCACCATCGTACACCAATAATACGCTTTTTTTAAAATTTGCCCTTAATTATCAATCAACAGAAGAATTAAAAATTGACGAGAAAAACTATTTGTGGAAAAATAGTAAAGGAAAAACCATTGATGATTGTTTTAGCAAAAGGTTTAAAATTGAAGGCAGTAAGACAGAAGCGTTGACAGAGGAGTTAAAAAAGGATTTGTTAAACTATCAAAGAAATGTATCAATAAAAATACGAGATAAATATTTAATTTATGAGCTAATCGATTTGCAGGTGTTACCATTTTATACCATGGAAGGGTTTGTCTATTTTTTAGATTTTATCTTAAAAATTTCAAAAGATTTCAGGAGCTGTAATTAAGACCGGATAAAGGATTTAATAATAAGGTATTGCTGATTTAATATTGACCTGGTGTTAAATATCAACACCTTACAATATTGTTTTATTTATCTGAGATTGTTGCTTTTTAGGGTTATCTCAATAAGCCGGTAACCTTTGTTTGTTCTTAAAAAGGCCAAACGATCCTGTATTACATTGTGGTTTTGGCGGTAACTTATCACAATGGTTTTTACCGGATATTTTCGTGGGTCTGATTCGTTGCAATTATTGAAAAAGCTGTTGTACTCATCTGATTCGAAAATCATCTTATTCAAACTTTCGGTAAGGATGGTGTAATTGCAACCGGCATTTTTAAGTTCTAGTAATTTTGACTGAACAACATTGAAATTCCTGTTTATAAAGCTACTGCTTGTTTCACTTTTCCAACCGTTTTTATTGCTGTAATACGTAATATGTTCGAAAGAGGCCTTTTCCAGATTTCTTTTGGTCAGCCTGCCGGATAATAAATGGTTTAACCATGCTTTAAACTCCTTGTCAAAATCGATAAAAGAAAAATAGTTGCCATCTGTCGATTTGAAATCTTTTCTGATGGAGTCAGATTTGGGATGTTTTGTGACTTTCAACGAAAAAAGATTGATGTTCTCATCATTTTTAAAGTTTCTGACAAGAATATGATTAGCGGTATCTATCAGCATCTCTTCGCCACCTGACCAACTGAAATGTTCGCTACCTGGTTTTCTGTTTTTTGAGGCCCCCTGCAATGCAATTACCATTCCGTTTCTAACTTTGGTAAGGTCGTTATAAACGGCGGGAATAACAATGTTGCCCCTGCTGTTAAACATTCCTGTTTTATCGGTTTTTTTATCTTTAAAACGAATAAAGCCTTCGCTTTCGCAGTCGGTGGCATTGTCGAAAACATAAAGACTGTCTTCTCCGAATATTTTACCGGATTTTAAAAGGTAGTAAAATTTATATCCGTTATTAACCTTTTCAGTGGCTGCCAAAATACGTTCGAATTTAACGGCTGTTGTCAATCCTGTAAATTTGGGTTTGATTTTTACAATACCCGCTTTATTTTTATAACCGAACAAAGTAGAGTCGTTGTTCCAAAACAGGGTCCAGGTATCATTTTGTCCGTAAACAATGGTGACTGAAAAAATCAATAAAAAAGTTGTTATTAAATGTTTCATAGGGATACGTTTTTTTGGATTTTAGCAGTTGAATTTATGTAAATAAATTGAACCCTCGTCAAGGTTAAAGTATAGGGAGGATTAAGCATGTTAATTATTGCCTGTCAATTAAATACCATAGTTCAACATGATGGCAAATATAAATAAAAAAGTACATAAATCCTATTTTTATAGGTTCCTTTTTAAGGCGAAGCTGTGTACGTTAAAAGCAGGGCTTTAGTACTCGAAAATTAAACACACAGCAACAAGATTAAAAAGCTCCGTTAGGAGCGTAATATATAGTCTCGGGTGTTAGCCCGGGGTAAAGAAAATAAAACAGACCCGTTTTGGCGTGATTTTCGATGGCGAAGCCGAAAATCATGACAAAACAAAACGCAATATATCAGGGAATCCCGAAAATGTACCACGGATTTATGCTGCATTTTCAGGCCCCATGTTTGGTATGGATACAGCAAAAGGCTGCCGGGGTTACCAACAGCCTTTTGCGTAAATGTGTTTGGCGGTCAGGGTTTACCAGCTTCCCTGATTGATGACCTCTCCATTATCATCGTACTCTTTGTATTCGCCGTGGCCGGTAGCATCCCAACTGGCGGTGTAAGTGCGTACATACTCGTTGTTTTTCCATACACTGGCATCAATGGAGCCGGAATTATCGGCATTAACAACGAAAGAGATATTTTCGTTTTCGGGTAGCTCAAGCGTCAGATAAAACACGTTGTTTG
>CAYVWX010000240.1:0-4816 GCA_964455635.1 uncultured Lentimicrobiaceae bacterium
TGTGTGTTTAACTTGCTAATCATGAATGTTTCATGTGCTTATAATTTTGTTTACCTTGTGGAATTTGAAAACTATTCCACAGGGTGAATTTGATATATTGCGTTTTGTTTTGTCATGATTTTCGGCTTCGCCATCGAAAATCACGCCAAAACGGGTATCACGTTTTTCTTGACACCCCGGGTTAACACCCGAGGCTATAAATATTCCGCTCCTCCGGAGCTTTTAATCATGTTGCCGTATGCCGTTTTCTTTTCATTTATAGCATCTGTCTATCAGTTCATATAATATTGATTATGCGTTATATGTATCTTTTTAGCCCTTGGCGGGATTGCTTGTAATCAGGGTTTGGTAAATTTTAAACCTTTGCAAAATTTCAATTACAAAGTTGTAGGTTTCTTTCCCCCTCACATATCCATATTGAACTACAGGGTCGTTAAAGTACTTTTTTTCTGAAAGATGCAAGATAAAATAATCGGTATTATTTGTCCATCGGTCAGGGTCTTTTCCGTATTTTTTAGCCAGCCGGCGTGCGTCCAGTACATGCCCCATGCCTGTATTATACGCTGCCAAAACAAATTTAACCCGCTCAACCGAATCGGTAATGTCAGGTGGGAGCTGTTTAAAAAGGGCTTTTAAATATTTTGTTCCGGCCATAATCTGACTTTCGGGTGAGGAGGCGGAATCGATGTTGTACTTTTCTAAAATATTGGGCATAAGCTGCATCAGCCCCTGCGCACCTACCCATGAAACGGCATTGGGTTTAAATTCCGATTCCTGATAAATTAACGATGCCAACAACCTCCAGTCCCATCCAATTGTTTTTGCAGCTTTTTTTATTATGTCGTCGTACGGCGACAATTTACCCTTTCCGTACGAGTTGTATAAACTTTTGTTTACCCTTCGGCGTGAGGAGAGGTTTTTAAAATATTTATTATACAGCAATCTCGAATCCAATGTTTTATAAAACCTGTCGAGCCAGTAATTTATAGTATCGGCCAGCCGTTTTTGGTCGAAACGTACGGCCCAGGCAATCTTTTGCGGAAAACTGATAAATGTTTTAACATCGATGTTGTTGTAAAAAGCAGCATCAACCAAAGCTACATGCTCGTCAGCGACCGTATAATCAATTTCGTTGTTGGCTACGGCTGCAATCAGCTGCTCGGTTTCACGATCGTCTTCCACAATATGAATGGTGTCGGCAATTTCGTTCATAAGGGCTTTAAGCCTGCCCGTAAACACTGTACCTTTATGCACATAAACTGTTTTTTTTGCAAGCTCCAGGGGATTGCGGAGCAGGTGGCTTTCTATTTCATCCTGTGTTTTCATTTTTTGCCATCCTTTGGGCTTACGCTGTACCAACACCTGACGTGTTAACATTATAGGTTTTGTAAATAACAACTTCGATTTTCTGGCAGTGGTTTCGGTAAGCCCCATAGCCATTAAATCAACCTCTCCCGAATCGAGATACTGAAAACTTTTTATTAGGTTTTTTTCAATTCGCAGGTCCAAATCCACCTGTAAAAATTTAGCAAACCGCAGCACAAGATTGTATTGGTAACCCATGGGCTGACCCCGATACACAAAGTAGTCGGTAGAACTATAATTGGTAACCGCAATTAATTTACCCCTTGAAAGAATTGAGTCCAAAAGGTCAACTTTTGGGGATGGCTTAATATTAACCTTTTGTTTTTCAACATGATTATCGGTATTGGGAAAATGCAAACAACTGCTAACCAGCATTGCCAACAACAAAAAAAATAATGATACTTTTCCCCACATAGGTGTTGTATTCCGTACTACAGACCAAAATACAAAAAAATCGAATCAAACAGCATAATTTTGATTTTTTACGTTGATGTTGTTTAAAGTTAACCTACAAAAGTACTATGGGGCAACAAGCTCATCGTAGCTGTAAACAACGGCAAAACCAAGTTTTTTTAGTTGGGTTTCAAAAGTCTTTTTATCTGCTGTAGTAGTAACTAAAACAAAATCGCCACCCCAGGCACCCAACGACTTAACCACACCTTGTTTATAATTTGCGAAAAACAGCTGCTGCACAGGAGGAGTTTTTAAAACCCCCGACATCAATTTTTCATGTTCATGCAGCAACTGCTCAAACTCTCTTAAAGATGATGCAACTGTAATTTGACGGGTTATGGATGTAACCGTTTGTATGTCAGTCGAAGTAAAGATTGCGTTTTTTTTAAATTGTTTGATGGCATGGAGCGATTGTTGTTTTTTGCCGAGATAAACAAAAAAAAGATGCTGAGTAAACGAGGGTTTAAAAACAGTTTTACGATAATCAGGCCGGCCATTTTCAAGTTTATAGATAATGGGGGCATTTTCCAGTGCCACAGCTACATCGTAACCGGAGCCGTTAAATGTTTGCTTTTGTAGTTCAAAGGCATCCACATCCGCCCAACGGGCCAGGTTGGCAATAAGTGTTGAGCTGCTGCCAAAACCATATTCGGAATTAAATTCAAGACAGGTATTTATTTGCCAGTCACCTTTTAACAAAAAACCGGAATTAAGCTTACGTACAGCTATAAGTATGTGTGTCAGCTGTTTGGCAAACCGAGTATCGGTTGCATTCAGCACTTTAAAATCCGGTAATGAAAAAGTGCCGGAGAACCACTCGCCGGCCGGTGTTTCGGCTTTCCATGTTAGCACATCATTTTGGGTTTCGCTATTTTTTACAGTTAAGCTTTGGCCTAAATTTAAAGGCACGGCAAGACCTTCGGCACCTTCCAGAATCAGATATTCGCCGGTTATAAGAAGTTTTCCGGGTGCTTTATATTTTTTTAGTGCAATCAAGCAGAACGAATTTCTTGTAAAAAACTGCTAACACTGGCAAACGAAACTATTTTATCGTTAAAATAATCTAATGCCAGCTGTTTTTCTTCTTCGGTAGCCTGAAAATGGTTTAATATATTCATAAGGTGCATTTTCATATGGCCGCGCTGAATACCTTTTGTAACGAGCGAACGGACAGCCGAGAAATTGTTGGCAAGCCCCATGGTGGCTGCAATCATCATTAATTCTTCAGCGGTGGGCTGTCCCAAAAGCTCAAGCGACTGTTTTGCCAACGGATGTAACGAGGTTAATCCGCCAACCGTACCCAAAGCCAGAGGCAGTTCGAGATAAAACTTAAACCTTCCATCTTTTATTTCAACATGCGAAAGACTCTTATAATGTCCATCCCTTGAAGCATAGGTATGACCTGCCGCTTCGATAGCCCTGAAATCATTTCCCGTGGCAATAGCCACAGCATCCACTCCGTTAAAAATACCCTTATTATGTGTAGTGGCACGGTATGGGTCAACTTCGGCAATCTCAACTGCAGTTTTAAATTTTTCGGCAAATTGTTCTCCGGTAAGTTCATCGTCTAAACTTTCAAGCTCATCAACATTGCACTCCACCCACGATTTTACCAAACATCCGGGTGTGTAGTTTGACAAAATAGCCATGATAACGGTAACCTCTTTTTCGGCACCTTTAAAAGCGGGATGAATGTTTAAAAATGATTTTAATGTCTGGCCAAACTCTTCAAGGCAGGAGTTAATAAAGTTAGCGCCCATGGAGTCTTTTGTGTTAAACGAAACACGAATTTGATAGTAATTATCTATTTTATCAGTCATGTCCAGCAGCTCAAAACCGGTGATGCCGCCACCCCGTTTTTCCATATTTTCGGTAATATGCGCCGTGGCTGTTCTGAAAGCTCTGGTAAGCTCATCCCAAACCTTATGAAGTTTTTTTACCTCACCTTTCCAGCTAAAATGCAGCTGCCCTATTTTAGTAACATCAACAACTTCTGCATGAAAGCCGCCGTGGTTAAGCCACCATTTGGCACCCGATGAGGCAGCAGCCACTACCGAGCTCTCCTCAATAACCATCGGAACGAGATACATTTTACCATTGATGTTTACATTGGGCGACACCCCGTAAGGAATGTAAAAGTTGGAAATGGTATTTTCCGAAAACTCATCAAAGATTTTTTGTTTATGCTTGTCGGGATGCCAAAAGCTCTTCATCAGGTCGATGGTTTCCACTGAATTATCCATCAACTCGGCAACAATTTTAAGCTTATCCTCTTTTAACAGCTTGGAAAAGCCTTTAATAATTATATCACGTTTCCTTCTTCTCGGCATAATAAGTTTCTTATACGGCCATCATTTGTAAATAACTAATTGTTCAAAGTCTGCTTTATTTCACCATCACATTTTAATGCTCTATTATTCCGTTTCCGTGCTATTACTTAAGTTAACCTTTAAACCTACATTAAAATTTATAAACCCTATCATTACCGGAGCTGTTGAGCCCAATAATCCAAATCTTGAATAGAATGTTATCTCCGGTTCGGTTGAAAAGAATACATAAAAATTGTTTGAAATTATTTTTCTGTCATATTCGAGCAATAACCCAATACTTACTTTGTTTGTTTCCCGATACGCACATTTATATTCATGTGCATCGTTTTCATTTACAGGCCTTTCAGTTCCATACTCATCAACTTTATAATTGCTTAACCCAAGTTTCGGGCCTATATAAAAGTTAGTTTTGTTTCTGTTTAAAATATTAAAACCATAATTTAACGAAAATGTAATCATTTGATTTTCTGAGTTAACCGCTCTGTAATAATCAACGCCATCTGCATCTGACATAAAAATATAATTGTATTCGGAATAATAAAAACCCTGTGAAAATGCAAAACCAATTCTGCTGTCAGAGTTGATATATTGATTATATCCTATTTGGTATCCAATATTATTTTTAAATTTATCATAACTGCCATGAGAAAATATTGATGAAACCGTAA
>CAYVWX010000241.1:0-4791 GCA_964455635.1 uncultured Lentimicrobiaceae bacterium
ATTGTTTCGGTATATAAACACTGCTCTGCTTTGCTGGTAAAAGAGGGCGATCCCGTTAATGCCGGCGACCCCGTTGCCATTGCCGGCGAATCGGGTAAACAACAAACCGGCCCTCACCTCCATTTTGAGCTTTGGTACAACAGCACCCCTGTTAATCCGGAGAAATACATTTTATTTGAATAAATTAGATTTTGAAAAAACGAATAGCGATATTAGGCTCTACGGGTTCCATCGGAAAGCAGGCGTTGGAAGTGATGGATGCATTTCCCGATAACTTTGAAGCAGAGGTGCTTACAGCCAACAAAAACAGCAGGTTGCTTATCGAGCAGGCCTTAAAATACAATCCCAATGTAGTGGTTATTGGTGATGACCGCTATTTTGATGAGGTGTCTAAAGCCCTTGAAAGCAGTAATATAAAAGTTTATGCCGGAGAAGCTGCCATTGAGCAGATTACTTCGATGGATACCATTGACATGGTGCTTATGGCTATTGTTGGTTTCAACGGACTTAAACCAACCCTGTCGGCTTTGGAAAACAAAAAACCGGTAGCATTGGCCAACAAGGAATGCCTTGTTATTGCCGGCGAACTAATAACCAAAACCGCGTTGGAAAACCACACCCCTATTATTCCGGTTGACTCGGAACATTCGGCTATTTTTCAGTGTCTTATGGGCGAAAGTGATAATGCCATTGAAAAAGTTGTACTCACCGCCTCCGGAGGACCATTCCTAAACTCATCACCCGACGAATTAAACAACGTTACCCCGTATGGAGCACTAAATCATCCCAACTGGCAAATGGGCGACAAAGTTACGGTTGATTCGGCCACCCTGATGAACAAAGGGCTGGAGGTAATGGAAGCCAAATGGCTTTTTGGGCTGCAACCTCATCAAATAGAAGTGGTAATACATCCTCAATCCATTGTTCATTCGCTGGTTTATTTTACCGATGGAAATGTAAAAGCCCAACTGGCTCTCCCCGACATGAGGCTGCCCATTCAGTTTGCACTATCCTTTCCCCACAGGCTTGCCAACAATTTTCCCCGCCTAAATTTGTTAAAAATCCATAACCTTACTTTTGAAGTCCCTGATGTAAAAAAATTTCGTAATCTTGCACTCGCTTTCAGAGCACTTGAAAAAGGAGGCAATACACCGGCCATCTTAAACGCTGCCAACGAAATAGCCGTAGAAGCATTTCTTAAAAAGCAACTCGGATTTTTACAAATTCCCAAGGTTGTTGAGCAGTGTATAAACGAGGTTCAATATATCAATAGTCCTACTTTAGCCGACTATTATCAAACCAACAGCCTCACCCGCCTGAAAGCCGAACAAATAATTAAAAACAATAGTAAAAAATAATGAGCATAGGAATTATTCTGATAAAGGTTGCACAGCTGATACTCAGCCTCTCCATCTTAGTTATCATTCATGAGTTTGGCCATTTTGCAGCTGCAAAAATATTTAAAACCAAGGTCGAAAAGTTTTATCTTTTCTTCAACCCATGGTTTTCGCTTTTTAAATATAATTTTAAAGGAACCGAATATGGTATCGGCTGGCTGCCCCTTGGCGGTTATGTAAAAATTGCCGGTATGATTGACGAGTCGATGGATAAAGAGCAAATGAAGCTTCCTGCACAACCCTGGGAGTTTAGGGCAAAACCGGCCTGGCAGCGATTAATTATTATGCTGGGAGGAGTTTTTATGAACGTGGTTTTGGCCATTGCCATTTACATCGGGCTGTTTATGCATTTTGGCGAAGAGTATCTGCCCACGCAGGAAGCCAATAAATATGGTATTAGCGCCGACAGTGTGGCCATGGAAATGGGATTTAAAAACGGTGATAAAATTATTTCCATCGATGGGAAATATGTGGAAAATTTCCAAAAAATTCCTGCCGAAATTATTTTAAACGAAGCGCACTCGGCACAGGTTATCAGAAATAACGATACCGTGGATATCCGGTTTCCGGCCGGAAGCCTCAGCAAACTTATTAGCCAAAAAACCCCTTTTATTTCAGTAAGAATACCTTTTGTTGCAAAAGATTTTACCGATAATTCGGCGGCAAAGGCAGCAGGAATGAAAAAAGGTGATACCATCTTAGGACTTAACGGGCTTGATTTAAAATATTTTATGGAGTTCAGAAATGAAATTCAAAAACATAAAGATGAAGATGTGGTAGTTACCGTTAAACGCAATAACGATACTTTGGCTTTAAAAATGCACGTCCCCGAAAAGGGTTTGATTGGTGTCTTCCCACAAAGCGACCTACAGAACTTTTTTACGTTGCATAAAAAAAATTACACCTTGGGACAAGCCATTCCTGCAGGTTTTGAACAAACCTGGCGCGGAATCGGAAACTACCTGAAACAACTTAAACTCCTGTTTTCGCCCGAAGTAAAAGCTTACGAAAGTGTGGGCGGATTTATTACCATTGGAAACATTTTTCCGGCTGAATGGCATTGGGAAAGCTTCTGGAGATTGACAGCTTTTCTATCCATTATGCTGGCTATTTTAAATGTACTCCCCATTCCGGCTTTAGACGGTGGCCACGTACTGTTTTTACTGTACGAAATTATTACACGCCGTAAACCCAGCGATAAGTTTTTGGAATATGCGCAAATTACAGGCATGGTTTTACTGTTTGCATTGCTGATTCTTGCCAACGGCAACGATATTGTTAAATTGTTCAGATAAAGAAAATTAAGCTTTAACTCGTATAATCCCTATGCCCCCTCATTTTAATACTATGAACAGGTTAAAACTATTTATTGTATTATTTGTACTTAGTACAGTTTCTGTTGCACAACCTCCGGCAGGATATTACAGCAGTGCCGCAGGTTTAAGCGGCTATCAGCTTAAAACAGCACTCTACAACATTATCAAAAACCATAACAATCAGGGCTATTCGGCACTTTGGGGATTTTATCAGTATGGCGATACGCTGCCACAGGCATTAACCAACAGCGGAACTTCAACCGACATTATTTGGGATATCTATTCATACAACCCGAACGGTGCAAATCCTTACGAGTTTTATTCGGGTACCAACCAATGTGGAACCTACCAGAATGAAGGTGACTGTTACAACCGTGAGCATACCTTTCCGCAAAGTTGGTTCAACAGCGGTTCGCCCATGAAAAGTGATGCTGTACAGGTGCTTCCCACCGACGGGTATGTTAATAACAGACGAAGTAACTATCCCTATTCGGAGGTGGGCAGCGTTACGTGGACTTCGCAAAATGGCAGCAAACTGGGAACCAGCAGTGCTCCCGGGTTTTCAGGTACGGCGTTTGAACCCATCGATGAATTTAAAGGCGACCTTGCCCGTATCTATTTTTACATGGCTACCCGTTATCAAAATATTATTGCAGGATGGCAGAGCAATGCCAATGCCGACGATGTGCTCGACGGAACCTCCGACCATGTTTACGACGACTGGTTTTTAGACCTGATGATGCAGTGGCACGAACAAGACCCTGTCTCTCAAAAAGAAATTGACAGAAACAACGATATTTACAACTATCAAAACAATAGAAACCCGTTTGTGGATCATCCCGAATATGCCGAATCCATTTGGGGATACAACAGCATCAAAGCAGAGCCGTCGAACCATGTTGCCAACTTTGCCGTTAGCGCCGTTACCGACAGCACCATTGCGTTAACCTGGCACGATAACGACGGAGCGGTGGTGGCCGACTACTATTTGCTGATGATTAACACAACAGGGGTTTTTACAGCTCCGCTTGATTCGGTTCCTCAAAGCGACGATACCGACCTGTCGGATGGTGCCGGCGATATTAATATTAATCACGGAACCGAAACCTATACCTGGGAAGGGCTTGATACGGCAACGGTTTACTATTTTACCATCTATCCATACACCAATACAGGACAGGATATCAACTACAAAACAGACGGGACAGTTCCTGCTGCACACGATACAACAACAGCTACGGGTTCAGGATCAGGTAACGGTAATAACTCTGATTTTTATTTATTGATTTCCGAAATTGCCGACCCCGGCAATAACAGCAACGCGCGGTTTGTAGAGCTGTACAATTACGGTACCAATGATATTGATTTTTCAAATCAAACCTGGTACCTTTCGCGTCAGGCAAATGGAAATAACTGGAGCGATATTTTATTAACAGGTATCCTAAAAGCCGATTCAACTTTTGTTGTTGCCAACAGCACTTCGTCCTTTAATTCGGCTTACGGGTTTAATCCCGACATGGCCAACGGAAATATTTCGGGCAACGGCAACGATGGCTACTTTTTATATAAAGATGGTAATCATCAATCGGGTACGTTGGTAGATGCTTACGGAACAGTTGATGAAGACGGAACCGGTACCCTCTGGGAATATCAGGACAGTAAAGCTGTCAGATTATATACGGTTGATGGTGCCTCTTCAATATGGATAGATTATCAATGGAAAATTGAGCCGGCCAATGTTTCTGATATGACACCCCATTGGCATCATAAAACCTACCACTGGACAGGTAGTGTTTCGTCGGATTGGTTCAATATTAACAACTGGCAGGTAAATGGTGTTGCTCCGGCCTACTTTTACGATGCGGGAAGCTATCTGATTGTCCATTCCGCCGGCACACCACCCTCTCTCTCATCTGCCGATACTGTTTTCTGCACCAAACTAAAAGTAGATACCAACGCTGTGATGACCATTGGTAGCGGGGTTTTGAAAATTGAAGACTATTAATGCTTTTAAAAGTTTGCTTTAACCTGATTCATTCAAGAAAAAGCAGTATCAATTTTATCCATTCTTCAAGGCG
>CAYVWX010000242.1:0-4791 GCA_964455635.1 uncultured Lentimicrobiaceae bacterium
CATCAAGTATTTCAACGTTAATGATTTGATTATCGTTGCAATATAAAGTCCGAAATTTTAGTAAATTAAAAAACAATATATTACAGTTTAACCAGTTTTTGTTGGCCGGCGTATTTTCCATCGAGATAAACGGCAACGATATAAAGCCCCGAAGGAATATTATTTATGGAAACAGAGCCTTGTACATCCGAAATGGTTTTCACAATCTTGCCAAAGGCATCTGTTAACACAACTTTCACCTTGTGCCCCCCGATATTTTTAATAAAGACTTTTTCGGAAGCGGGATTGGGGTATATTGTAAAACTATTTGCCGCATTATGTTCCGGTGTTGAAGCGATGCCTGCCGAGTTTAGTTTCATTAAAAAAACATCGGTGGACGAACCCCTGTTTTCTGCTTCACTTCCCATTATCACCATGTCTCGGGAAGGTAATCCCAACACATCAACACCTGTTCTGTTATTATCCGTATGTATAATTTTCGTTTCCATTTCCGAAAGGTCGTGCTTAATTAGCCATAAGGCCAGTTCGCCATCAATGGTTCCGGTTACCATAATTTTTTTGTCACCAATAATTCCGGAGCCTCCGGCAACAGCATTGGCATTTGTTATGTCGAAAAATTTACCGTAAACTTCACCACTTGAAAAGTCCATGGTTAAAATCTGAAAGGCATAATTGGGATCCCATCCCGATAAATTAACCACACAGCCTTGAGTTTCGGAATATTTTTCAACGCCGGCAATATAGTTTGCCGAAAAGGTCCACAAGCCGCCCATTCCATTATAATTACTCATGACAATCAGGCCGTCGTCGGCTCCCGACCAAATGGTACTGTCGGAAACATTTCCGGAAGTATGGATGGGCTCGTAGGCGTTGTTGATGTTCAAATCTTTATCAATGTAAGCCCCTGTTGCCGAGTTAAATATATAAAACAAAATAGGGTAGGTTCCGTCGGTTACTTTAAATGCCTGAAGGCGATATTCCGATTCGATTGAAAACTCGTTTACCGTGCCAAACCAGTAGCCGGCATCTTTATCTTCCAAATAGGACCATGTTTCGGTACCCGATTGTGCATCCAGCATCTTTAAAAAACAGTGGTCGTTTTTACTTCCGGCCAGCGCTACATTGCCCGTTGAAGTTATGCAAACAGCATAATATTTTGAAGCATCCTGCACGGTTTTGCGCCAGACTTCCTGCCCGTTGGCATCGACCTTTAAAGCAAATGCATGGGTAGTGGTTTCATCCGCTTCGTTGTACCAGCCGCAAACAACAATGTTCCCGTTTAAGTCGGAAGCAAAAGCCGTTGGATGATCGTGAAATCCAATGTTGTAAGTTACGTTGTAATAATTTTGCGAGAAGCCGATAACCGGCATGGCAACAATAACGAGCAAATAAAAAAGTAGATGTTTTTTCATGATGTAATAATTTTAAAGGTTAACAAAAACGAGGTTGGGAACCACCTGTTGGCAATAGTTTCAAACACAATATTTAACCATGTAAACATGATGATACCGATTTATTACCCCCAAAGTTAATAATTATTTTAACCCGTTAGTTAAAAACAGCTTCAAAATATTTTTTAAACTGTTGAAATTGTTTGTAATCCTTTTTTAATTTTTTTTCTGTTCGGATAAATAGGAAAAATTGTTGTTTGTAAAAAAACAATTTTGATTAATACACATCATGCAGATACAATCCATGAATTGTATCTGCTAACAACAAAACGCAGATGTTTGCGAATTAAAAAATATGTTTGGTTAAAAATAGATGCTTAACCTTGCGTTAAAAGTGAAGCCTTCGGACCAAAACCCTGTAAAAGTGTTTACCGAGTGGTCTGTTCCGTCCATGCCCGTTGTTATAAAATGATTGTCTATCACATTGTTAAAGCCCAAATGGAGGTTGCTGTATTTTTGGGCTACGGTAAACCGAATGTCGGCATACAGGTTTAGCAGGCTATAGGAAGGAATTTGGTAAGGTTGTGCTCTGTCGTGGCTGTTGTTGCGGGTTACAGGATCGAAATCGGCATAGAGGTTGCCAAACCAAACAAACTGAGCCTTAAGACTGAGCCAGGGCATCATCCTGTAGCTTACGGAACCTCCCGCTTGTTGTTGAGCAGTACCTCCTACCCGAAGTCCCGCAGCATAAACGTAAACTGTATCAACGGCAACATTGTTGTTGTTAAAAAGTGTTGCTTCCACATCGTTTTGCCACCGGTAGTCCGCCAGCGAAAGAAAAAGATTTGTTTCAATGTCAGGATACCAATGCCGGCTGAGGGTGGCTTCAATACCTTTGTGCAAGGCATCCAATCCGTTTATCATGGCGCGGGTTTGTGTATTGTCCTCTAACTGAATATATTCGTTGGAGAGCATGGAGGCGTTTCTTCGTAAAGTATAATAGCCGCTTACCGTTGCATGCCAACCATTGGAATGGAAAAGGTAACCGATTTCGGCAGTTGAAACCGATTCGTTTTTCAAATTATAAACAGGTACATTTGTAAAGTTTCCAAAAACATATTTAAAGTAAGGAGCACGGTTTAATTGCGCTGCGTTGAGGTAAATTTTATGTCGTCCCGATAAAATATATGCTATCCCTGCCCGTACATCATACCCTGATTTAAAAATTGTATTGCTTTTTTGATGATGTACATAATTAAACCTGTCGATTCTTTGATAAAAGTTGTTGTTTTGATTCACCGACAAATATCCGTTCCATTGTTTGCTGTTATACAATAATTGTACATATTCGCTTATAAAATTAATAATTGAGTTGTTGTTGACTCTGATGATGTCGCCGGGCATCTTTATCTGGTTTCTTCCGGCAACGCCGTCGATGGCCCAGCCGTAATCTTCAATAAAAAAATCTCCGCCCAGTAAATCGGATATTTCTTCGCGTAAAAAAGAGTTAAAATAGCGGTAATGCAAACCGGCAACAAGTTTAAATTTTTGGTTGAGTTTCTGTTCGTAGGTTGACAACCATCCTGCTACCACATGGCTTGCCAGAAATTTGGTTTGCACATTCATTGAATAGCCTGACACCGTATCGCCGTCAGCTAAAACATACGCTCCATCATGCTTTGCGTTGTTGTTATAAACAGCATCCCAGTCAAGTTGTCCCGACGGCTTTCGCCATGTAAATATTGAAGGGGCATAATCAAAACTTTCCGACCATAAGCCACCACCTGATCCATAAGAGATATAGATTGAATTAGCCCATTTTTTTTCATTGTCGATGGTAAGATAGTGGTTTACCGACAAAAAGGGTTTGTGATAAAAATTTTCGGAAGCATTTCGCATAGTGCCTTCATATCCTCCCCAGTCTTTGTTAAACCTGTATCCGTGAATTTTAACTTCTTGTTTAGTTAGTTTTAATGTACGTTGGCCATGATGTTGCGGTGAGCCCATCAGTGTGATATTGAGTTTATTTTTTTTGTTAAACTGCTTGGTGGCCGTAAAATAGTAACCCCAGCTTTTTACAAAGGTGGCGTCAACATATCCGGGGCCGGATTCGTAACTTCCAAGAAACGAAATATTCCAGCCGTTTGGCATTTTTCCGCTGTTTAGCGATAGCGAAAGCTTTTGATTTCCGTATGAGGTAATTTGCCAGACAGCACTACCGCCTTTTGGCCTGTGTGCATTGTAAGTAATAATGTTAACACTTCCACCCACGGCATTGGCAGCTACGTTGGCTACCCCGGGCCCTTTTTGTATTTGAATGGAAGCTGATGCATCGGTAAGTCCCTGCCAGTTACTCCAGTAAACCAATCCGTTTTCCACGCCGTTTACCGGTACCCCGTTAAGCAATATTGCCACATTATTTTGTTTAAAACCACGAACAGACATCATCGCGTCGCCTGTTCCTCCGCCGTTAGTAACGCTAAAAACCCCGGGCGTGCTGTTAAAAACAAGAGGAAGCGGCTTGTCGTTTAACTGCTGTTTGATGGTTTTAGAAGAAATTTCAGTTACCGAAACAGGGTCGGTTAATGGGTGTGCCAGCCCGGCACGAATGGTAACCTCATCGAGGGCTACGGTTTGTCGCGTAAGTGGCACCGTGCCAATGTTAACGGACGAATCGGTTTTAAAAGTAATCGTTATGGTTTTACTTTGATAACCTGTAAATGTAAAATTCAGGCTGTTTTTTCGATTTTTTAAATCTATTTTAAATGCTCCGAGGTTGTCGGATACGGTTCCTGAAGAGTTGCCGGCCACAATAATTTGAGCGCCTGCCAAAGGCTGCTGCGATTGGGCATCAATAACTTTTCCCGAAACAAGATATTGTGCTGTCAGTTGCTGCGCCAGCAACATGGCCCATAAAAAGAATGCTTTTTTCATGTGAAGAATGTTTTCATTTCCAACTCCGTTTTTATTTCTACGGGGTAATGGTTGAAAACATACAGGAGGTCGTACCACAAAATGCATGACACAACAATGCAGCCTGCAACAGGCTATATCGAACCATGTTTTCTTCTACCATCCGGACTATAACCGTCGGCTTTGGAATTTCACCAAATCAGTTCCCGAAATTATGTCAGGAAGTCGCGGGCTTTCACCGCCGGTCGGGAATTGCACCCTGCCCCGAAGAAAATCGGCGCAAATATATTTAATAGATGAAAACAATAAACGGAAAGAGAAATTTATACCGGGTCTAAATTTAGGAAAAGAAGTGCCTGAAGTGCGCTAAAGTGCGCTAGAGTGCCTAAAGTAGGGGCTTTTCACGAAAAGCTCTTAAACATTCGTGCCCGTCAAATTGTATATTCGACAGATAGTGGCAGCACGACCGGATGCCCGGGGAAATTCC
>CAYVWX010000243.1:0-4729 GCA_964455635.1 uncultured Lentimicrobiaceae bacterium
AAACCATTATACCATTAAACCATTGAACCATTATACCATTATACCATTATACCATTAAACCATTATACCATTAAACCATTGAACCATTAAACCATTGTACCATTCACAAAAAACGATTGCTTTTCCTCCTTTTTCCCGTGAATACTGTTTTGTAAAAGATTAGTTTATTTGGTTGGGCTTGTTGGTTATAAAACCGTCGATGCCAAGATTTTTCAGCTTGTCATACTTCGCTTTGTCGTCAATGGTCCATACGTTTACCTTTTTACCCTTTTCGTGAATTAACTTAATTATTCGTTTGTTGGCAAAAAGATAATTAAGGCTATACTCGGCAATATAAGGGTGTTTGTCAAAACTATAATATTCGGGCATAAAGCCGGCGCTTACAAATATGGGCAAAAAGCTTAATTTTCCGATAAACAGTTTATGCAAAACAATGTCAGGTTCAATTTGATGTATCTGTTCAAGAATATGAGTTCTGAAAGAATGGATTATACACCAGCCGGTTGCATGATTTCTTTTAATAATATCAATAACTTTTTCAACAATTCCGGGATAGTATTCGTCACCGTCTTTTAACTCGATAACAAATTTAGCCCTTCCGTCAATAAGCTTTACGGCATCTTCAAGCAAAGGAATTTTTTCACCTTTAAATGCCGGAGAAAACCAGCTGCCGGCATCAAATTTTTCCAACTCCTTATAAGTAAAATCCTTAATTTTTCCCGAACCGTTGGTGGTTCGGTCGATGGTTCGGTCGTGCATAATAACCACTTTTCCGTCTTTGGTTTGATGAACATCCACCTCAATTCTGTCGGGATGGTATTTTAACCCTTCCCGAATGGCGGCAAGGGTGTTTTCGGGAGCCAATGCTCCGGCTCCGCGATGTCCGGTGATGGTATAATTACGATTGTTCATAGGTTTGGGGGTGGAATAAAAAATCGGTGACAAGGAAGTTAAAATGTATAAAACAAACAACAGAATAAAAAGAAACAAAAATTTGATTATCTTTTTCATGGCTGCAACAGGTAGATTTAAAATTGATTGCGTTGTTTGCGAAAGTAAGTTTTTTTCTTACAGCATCGTAAATAAAAAAATTTCACTTTGATGGTAGGGTAAAACAGTTTTTGTGCGGTACAATGATGAAACACCTAAAAATTTTATGTTATGAAAAAAATTAATTTAGCATTAACCATTGTAATGGCAGCATTATTTATGCTTAGCAGTTGTAAAAAAACCAACAGCGACAACGATTTCAGTGCAGCAAAAGATGATGCTTTTGCCGAAGCAACGTACAACAACGTAACCAGCATAGCCGATGAGGCTTACGCTTTAAGCACAAACGGAAACAACAAGTCAACCGAAGGCCGCATATTTTTAAGCGATTGTGCCACGGTAACGCTTGACACAACTGTTTTCCCTCGTGTATTAACCATCGATTTCGGCGACACCAACTGCCTTGGAAACGACGGCAGATACCGCAGGGGTAAAATCCTTATCTCCTTTACAGGAAGGTACTGGCATCCGGGAACCATAATTACCACCACTTTTGACGAGTATTATGTTAACGACAATCAGGTGGAAGGCACCAAAGTGGTAACAAACAACGGCTTTAACGACAGTGGTAACATGAACTGGGACATTGCGGTAAACGGAATAATAACACTGGCTGACGGTAGCGGCACTATCTCATGGAATTCGCAGCGAAACCGCGAATGGATTGATGGCATTTCAACGCCTTTTAACCGCTGGGATGACATCTACCTGATTACCGGACAGGCAACGGGCCAACGGGCCAACGGATTACACTGGACACGTCAGATTACAAGTCCTTTACGTGTTGAACTGGCCTGTAGATTTATTGTGTCGGGAACCGTTGAAATTACCCCTGAAGGCAAGCCGGTTCGTATCCTCGACTTTGGCGACGGAAGTTGCGACAACGAAGCTACCGTTACTGTTAACGGAAATGTTTATACCATTTATCTGCGCCCATAATTTTCAGTCAGGCTTTGTTAAAAATCCGGAGGCATTCGCCTTCGGATTTTTGTGGTACCGTTAAAAAAATGTATTTTTAAAGAAAAATTTTTAAACCATTGACAGAAGCAGAATTCAGGCAACTATTCGATACCCACTTTGACGAAATCAGAAACTACATCTGGTATCGTTGCGGCGACGGCGACCTGGCCTCCGATGTTACTCAGGAAACTTTTGTCAGACTGTGGGAAAAACGGCCTTACCACGATAAGTCAAAACTCAGAGGACTACTGTTTAAAATGGCGGGTGATATTTTTATCACTCATCATCGAAAAAAAAACAGCGACCTAAAATTCAGAACATCTTTAAAACAGCATATTGAAAACAAAACACCGGAAGAAGAGCTTCAATATCAGGAATTAAAAACAAAATACGAACAGGCATTAAGTGCGATGCCCGAAAAACAACGGATAGTATTCTTGATGAGTCGATACGATAAAAAGAAATATAAAGAAATTGCCGAAGCTACCGGATTAGGCATGAAAGCCATTGAAAAACGAATGAGTCTGGCCTTGCAGTTTATCAGAGAAAAAATACAATAAAGTGAAACCTGACAACAACACAGAAAAAAAACCGGCCATGTTGGATGAATTGAATGATTCACTTTCCATTTCATACAACAAAAGCAAAGAAGAAGTTTGGTCTGAAATTAACAAACAAATTAAAAACCAACCGGCTAAAACACGCCGCATTAATTTTAGCAGGGTGCGTATGGTTTGGGCTGCTGCCATGATTGCTTTACTGGTGGGATTGGGAGTGCTTTTGAGATTTTATCATTATACGGTAGAGGCAGGTCCTGGACAAATTGCCAATTTCTTTTTGCCTGATGGCTCCGAAGTGGTTTTATCTCCCGCATCAAAAGCAACCTATTATCCGCTGTGGTGGAATTATTCCAGAAAAGTTACCCTTGAAGGCGAAGCCTTTTTTAAAGTTCAAAAAGGTAAAAAGTTTTCGGTAAAATCGGAACGCGGAATTACTACTGTGGTTGGAACCAGTTTCGACATTTATGCCCGTCAGGATAACTACCGCGTGGTATGTTATACCGGCAAAGTATGGGTTAAAGCACGCAAAAGCAGCCGGAAAATTATTTTAACCCCCGGCGATAAAGCCGAAATTGATGCAAAGGGTGAAATTTTATTTTCAAACGAAAAAGCGGTCGGAAAATATACAGCCTGGATAAACAATCAGTTTGTTTTTACTTCGGAACCGGTCAGATTGGTTTTTAGCGAAATGGCCAGACGATATAACGTAACCATTCTATTAAAAAATGCTGTTACCGGAAATTATACCGGAAATTTCTCTTCCAATATTCCCATTGAAAAAGCCCTCGCCATTGTTTGTAAACCCTTTGGTTTTACCATCGAGAAACAGGGCAACAGGACTTATGTTATAAAATAAAAAGATATTTTCCGGCATAAATAAAACCTCATCCGATGACTAAATATTTACTTTTAAACATGTTGGAGCAGGTTCAATCTTTATCTTTTAAAAAATAAAAATTGTAAATTTCACACCCTATTGTTTAACCCTGAAAACTATTAGAAATGAAAAAAACTGTTTTTACTTTCATGATGCTGATAATATATTTATCAGTACAGGCACAATCGTATAACATTATTGTAAATCCGCCTGCCAACAACGACACCCTGATAATGCCTCTTTTGGGCGTAATATCGGGCCCGTTACCACCCCCCGATTCACCGTTACCCGACATTACACCTCAGTTACAGGACATTGGCGTAACATCAATCAGAAACAATGATAATTATGATGACAAACTGGACATGGAAGCTTTGTTCCGCTGTCCCAATTGCTTTTCAAACCCCAATCAAAACCAAAACTGGGTACCTGCCTGGTGTTGCGACCCCAACGATGCCGGCAGCTTACATTTTGAGGCGAGCGACACCTTATTCCGTGCCATCCGTAATGGCGGTTTTAATCTGTTTTTCAGGTTAGGTGGCGAGAGCCAAAGTGGATTACCCTATCAGCATCATGTATTTAAAGGGCCACAGGATACTGTTTCGGAAAATAACTGGATAGAGGCCGCTATTCCCGTTGTTAATCATTACGATAATTTTGAAGGAACCACAAATCAACTCGATTATTTGGATATATGGACTGAGTGGCCAAACGGTAATTTTTGGGGACGCACCGACGACGAGTTTATCTGGTTTTTTACCAAAGCTTTAGATACCCTTAAAACACATTTTCCGGACAAAAAAATCGGCGGCCCCGGCTTTCTGGTTCCAACGGTTCATGTTATAAACGGCAACCCAAATAATAAGGCCGTTGATTTATTAACTTCCCTGTATAACCATCAGGTTAAACCCGATTTTATCAGTTGGCACTTATGGTCGCTAAATGCTATGCATTATTATATGGCAGGCGAAAATTTTCGTAAGCTATTAAATGGAGATGCTCCTTTTAATTCGGTTCCATGGGCAGGCTCCGGCTTTTTCGACGGCGTTGAAATAATCTGCGGGGCATGGGGTACACCAAAACTGAATGTTCCCGACTGGGAAGTTTATACACTATACAACAAACAAAAAGGATCGGCTCAGTTAACGGCCGACTGGATTGCCATGCAGGAAACAAATACGGTACGCGCTTACTATTACCGCGATGCTGATCCACACTCTGACCCTGATACCACAGCGGGTGATGTGGGAAATTCCGGTATATTTTACGGCGATGCAGCAGT
>CAYVWX010000244.1:0-4725 GCA_964455635.1 uncultured Lentimicrobiaceae bacterium
CGTTTTGGCGTGATTTTCGATGGCGAAGCCGAAAATCATGACAAAACATAAAAAAACAGATTAACAGATTCACCCTGTGGAATAGTTTTCAAATTCCACAAGGTAAACACAAATTTATAAACACATGAAAATAGCATTAATTCAGCAAAAAGCTTCGGTAAACAAAACTGAGAACCTGAAAAAAGGAATAGCAGCCATCGAACAAGCCGCACAACATGGCGCACAACTTGTACTGTTTGCCGAGCTGGCCTTTGAGCCGTTTTATCCACGCCATCAGGCCGGAGCCGACAAAAAGAATCTTGCAGAAACTATAAAAGGTCCAATTGTTACAACCCTTCAAAAGCTTGCAGCTAAACACAACATGGTTATTATCCCCAATTTTTTCGAACTGGAAGAAAATGAAACATTCGACACATCCCCCGTAATAAATTCCGATGGCGCTATACTTGGCAAAACACAAATGTTTCACATACCCGACTACCAATACTTTCACGAAAAAAGCTACTACACTCCCGGCAAACAAGATTTAAAAGTTTTCGACACGGCAGTTGGCAGAATTGGCGTTGCTATATGCTACGATCGCCACTACCCTGAATATATGAGAGCACTATCCATAGCAGGTGCCCAACTGGTAGTCGTGCCACAAGCAGGAGCCCTCGGCGAATGGACTGACGGCCTATATGAAGCCGAAATGCAAATAGCCTCATTTCAAAATGGGTATTTTACGGCGTTATGTAACAGAGTAGGCAAAGAAGGCAACCTCCACTTTTCAGGAGAATCATTCGTGTGTAATCCCAACGGCGAGCTGTTAGCCCGTGCCGGCAGTCAAACCGAAGAAATACTATACTGCGATATAACCTTAAACAACGTTAAAAAATCATCCGCACACACCCTGTTCCTCCCTGACCGGAGAAAAGAGCTCTATTCAAAATGGATTTAACTCAATCGCTATTTACGAAAACGTTTGAAACGCGATGCTGTCGCAAAATACAGCCTTATAACGGTACATTTCTATAATTTCAAAATCTTCTCCTTCTCTTTTATTTGAATAAGACGAATATTACTAACTTTGTAAACATCTTTTCAAACTCAATAGCATACTTTGCCGTCGAGGAAAAGCTAACCGGTTACCATTAATTTTCCGAATCACATTCGCCCGATTACGGCAACCGCAAAATACAAAATTGTTTTATCAATTAAATTCAAACCATGAAAACAACAATAAAAAAAATCAGTGCTCTTGAGATTCTTGATTCAAGAGGAAACCCAACCGTACGCACCTATGTAGAGCTGGAAGACGGCACAAAAGCCGTTTCTTCGGTACCCTCCGGAGCCAGTACCGGACAAAATGAGGCCGTCGAATTAAGAGACAACGACGCACGTTATGGAGGCAAGGGAGTACAAAAAGCCGTGGCACATGTAAACAACGAAATTGCTGCCGCTTTAACCGGAAAAGATGCCACCCGCCAAAAAGAACTTGATTACCTGATGATTGACCTCGACGGTACCGAAAACAAAGGCAACCTCGGTGCCAATGCCATATTAGGTACTTCCATGGCTATCGCCCGAGCAGCCTCGCAATCGGTTAATTTACCGCTTTATCAGTATTTGGGAGGCGTAAACGCCGTTAGAATTCCCGTTCCCTGTATGAACATCTTAAACGGAGGCGAACATGCCGACAATAGCGTTGACATTCAGGAATTCATGGCTGTTCCCAACGGAGCCCCTAATTTTACCGAAGGACTCAGGTATATAGCCGAAACCTTTCATACCCTCAAAAAAATTCTAAAATCCCGCAATCTGGCAACCAGCGTAGGTGACGAAGGAGGCTTTGCTCCTAACCTCGGCAGCAACGAAGAGGTGATGGAAATTATTATGGAAGCCATTGAAAAAGCAGGATACAAACCCGGCGATGACATATCCATTGCACTTGATAGCGCAGCCAACTCCTTTTCTCCAAATATCGACAATCATTACGACCTAATATGGTCGGGAGGTGGAAAAATGGTTAGCGAAGATTTAATTGATATGGCTGAACAGTGGATGAAAAAATACCCTATAATTTTATGGGAAGACCCGCTCTCGGAAAACGACTGGGATGGATTTAAGAAGTTTACGGCTAAATTCGGTCATAAACTTGAAGTTGTAGGCGACGACATTTTTGTTACCAACACAAAGTACATAAAAAAAGGTATTGCTGAAAAAGCAGCCAATTCGGCCCTTATAAAGCTTAACCAAATTGGCACTGTTACCGAATCTATTGAGGCCGTACGTATGTGCCGCGAAGCCGGATGGCGTTATTTTATCTCACACCGATCGGGCGAAACCGAAGATGCTTTTTTAGCCGATTTTGCCGTTGCCATGGATGGCGGTCATTTAAAAACAGGCTCTGCCAGTCGTGGCGAACGAATAGCCAAATACAACAGACTGCTTGAAATTGAACACGAATTGGCCGGAAAAGCTGAATACAGATGGTAATCCATCAGGATGTTTAAAGCAAAAAACATCACTTTCCTTTTACATGAAAGTGATGTTTTTTTTGCCCGTAAAAACCTCCCCCATATGTATAAACAAAACAAAATATTTATTTGTTATCTTGCGCATGATTTTTGCAAAATCAAAAGCAAATAAATTTAAAATTATTAATCAATATGAAACCAACCCTGTTAATTCTTGCAGCCGGACTGGGAAGTCGCTATGGCGGTGTAAAACAAATGGATAAAATAGGCCCTTCAGGCGAAAGTATCATTGACTACTCCATTTTTGATGCCATAAGAGCCGGATTCGGAAAAGTAGTATTTGTTTTAAACCCTGCCATTGAAAAAGATTTCCGGGACATTTACGAACCCCGTTTAAAAAATAAAATAAAAACAGAATTTGTTTTACAGGAAATTACCAACATTCCGGAGGGCATCGATTTTAATCCCCAAAGAGTAAAACCCTGGGGTACCGGCCATGCTGTTATGATGGCCAAAGATGTAATTCATGAGCCTTTTGCCGTTATCAATGCCGATGACTTTTACGGCAGCGACGCATATCAGGTGCTGGCCCGATTTTTAAAAGAACAGGCAAACAGCCAAAATCAATATGCCATGGTAGGCTATCTGCTTAAAAATACCCTGTCTGATTTTGGATCTGTCTCAAGAGGTGTTTGCAGCAGTGATCAAAATAGCTTTTTAACAGATGTAGTTGAACGACCCGGTATCATAAAAAAAGAAGATAAGATTTTTTATTCAGATGACAATCTGAAAGTTGAAATAGATGAAAACGCCATCGTTTCCATGAACTTTTGGGGCTTTACCCCAACATTTTTTGAACAACTCGACAGAGATTTCAGAAAATTTATTGCCGAAAATGCCAATAAGCTAAAAGCAGAATTTTTTATCCCTCTTGTGGTAAACAACCTCATCAAATCAAACAAAGCCTCCGTTAAAGTTTTAACATCAACAGCTCAATGGTTTGGCGTTACCTATCGGGAAGATAAGCCCGTTACAATTAAAAAAGTAAAAGAGTTGGTAAAAAAAGGAGTTTACCCTGAAAACCTGTGGAAATAGCATGAAAGAAAACCATACAGCAACATTAGTATTAGAACAATACAACGAAACACAGTCGGTATTAAATTTTAAACCCTTCGGAGATGGTCATATCAACGACACTTTTCTGGTAGAAACAAAAAACAGCCGCTATATTCTTCAACGAGTCAATAAAAATGTTTTCCGAACCGAAGCCCTGGTTCACAATTACAATATATTTTTAAATTTTTTAAACTCTTATGAACAGGATAAAAATATAAAAATAACACCTGCCATTTTAAAAAACCAATCAGGGCAGTATCATATTATTGATAAAGAAGGTTTTGCCTGGCGTTTGGCTGAATTTATTCCCGGAACAAGCTCATACCAAATTTCACCCGACACCAAAATATCATTTAAAGCTGCCGAAGCCATGGGAAAATTTCAGCAGTTTTTAAACACCTTACCCCCCGGCCAATTTGAGTTTACCATCATTAATTATCACAACCCCGCCAGCAGGCTAAATGCTTTTAAAGAAGCGGTAAAAACAGCACCCAACGATTTGCTTGAGAAGGCACAGAAAGAAATCGAGTTTTCGCTGGCACATCAAAACATTGTTGACGAATATGACGCCGTGCTTCCGGCACTTATCCAAAGAATTACTCACAACGACACCAAACTTGACAACATGCTTTTTTATGGCGATAAAGTGCTGGTAATCGACCTCGATACCGTGATGCCATCAACAGTTTTATTTGATTATGGCGACATGGTCAGAACCTTTACAAGCCCGGCAGCCGAAGACGAAAAAGATGAAACCAAAACAATCTTCAGAACCAATCATTTTGAGGCGCTTACCAAAGGTTACCTGAGAGGCCTTAACGGCAATATCGAGCCTGTTGAAAAAAACAACCTCTTATTGGGAGCCAGAGCCATCATTTACGAACAAACCTTGCGCTTTCTCACCGACTACCTATTAGGAAACCCCTATTATAAAGTAAAATACGCCCATCATAACTTAGTAAGAACCAAAACCCAAATCAAACTTCTGGCCGCTATTGAACAAAATAAAAACAAACTGCAAGAGTTTATCTTATCGCTGTAAATTACAGCCAACAACAAGAAAACTTTATTAAAATATGAAGCAGATGAAACATCCATGATTAGCAAGCTAAACACACAGAAGCATGATTATGCAAAACCCCGGAGGGGT
>CAYVWX010000245.1:0-4705 GCA_964455635.1 uncultured Lentimicrobiaceae bacterium
ATGAAAATCATAGATATCTACATCATTAAAAAGTTTTTAGGGACTTTTTTCTATGCCATTTCACTGTTAATTGTTATTGTAATTATTTTTGATATTTCCGAAAACATCGATAGCTTTATTAACAACCATGCACCCTTTGAAGCCATTGTTGTTGATTACTATCTGAACTTTATTCCGTACTTTATCAACCTGTTTATTTACCTGTTTACTTTTATCTCGGTTATTTTTTTCACTTCAAAAATGGCTTCCGACACCGAGATAATTGCCATTTTGAGCAGCGGCGTCAGCTTTTGGCGACTGCTGAAACCCTACCTGATAGCCTCGATATTTTTAGCCGTTTTATCATTTTATCTTGGCAACTTCCTCATTCCCAAAACAAATCACACAAGGCGTATTTTTAAAAACACCTACATGGAAAAGCTGGCAAAAGACCGTAATCGCGACCTCCATGTACAAATAGAACCCGGTGTTTTTGTTTATGTTGAATCGTTTGACAGCAGAAAAAAAACAGGACGAAAATTTTCGTTGGAAAAGTTTGACGGCCAACGGTTAATCAGCAAAATAATGGCCGATAAACTAACGTGGGACAAGGATACGAAAAAATGGAAAATTACATCCTGGTACAAGCGGGTAATTGATACGGCCACAAACAAAATGATTTTGTCGAAAGGAAAAGAACTGGACACCACCATGAACCTTAAACCCGGTGACTTATACAGTGTAAAACGCGATTATGAAGAGATGAACTTTTGGGAATTAAACAACTATATCGCCCGAGAAAAAGAAAAAGGTTCCATTGCTTACAAAAAATATGAAGTTGAAAAATACAAGCGAATAGCGGGGCCGGTAGCCATTCTTATTTTAACTTTTATAGGAGTTGCACTTTCAAGCCGGAAAGTTCGGGGCGGCATCGGAATGCATCTTGGGGTAGGGCTTGCACTCACATTTTCGTATATTTTACTCATGCAAATGTCCACAGTATTTTCAACCATTGGCAACTTTCCTCCCTCGCTGGGCGCCTGGATACCCAATATTATTTACGCCGGCATCGGCATCTGGCTGCTTCAAAAAGCACCTAAGTAAATAAGGTATTCATCTTATATCCAATAGTGCAAAAAAGAGAATAGTAAATTCAATATCTTTGCGAAAACTTTTTTAAAATGATTGATAAAATTCCTTTTAACAAACCGTATTTTGCGGGAAAAGAGGTTCAAAACATAGTTAATGCAGCCTACTACGGCCACCTTTCGGGAAACGGAGTTTTTACAAAAATGTGTCATTACTTTTTTGAAGAACACTGGGGGTTTAAAAAAACCTACATGACCACTTCCTGTACCGATGCTTTTGAAATGGCTGCGCTGCTGATGGATTTAAAACAAGGCGACGAAGTAATATTGCCTTCGTTTACTTTTGTGTCAACCACCAGTCCTTTTATTTTACGGGGTGCCAACCTGGTGTTTGCCGACAGCCGTGCCGACCACCCCAATATGGATATGGACAAAGTTGAAGCACTTATTACCGAAAAAACCAAAGTCCTGCTGGTGATGCACTACGGCGGGGTTGCCGTTGACATGGACAAAGCCGTGCATCTGGCAAAAAAATACAATTTAATTTTAATGGAAGATGTTGCCCACGCCATCGACTCTTATTATAAAGGTAAACCCCTTGGTACTTTTGGCGATTTTGCTGCATTTTCGTTTCACGAAACAAAAAATATATCTTGTGGCGAGGGAGGCCTGCTGGCTGTTAACAACGAAAAATATTTTGAAAAAGCCGACATTGTTTGGGACAAAGGAACCAACCGTGCCGCCTTTGAACGGGGCGAAGTTGACCGGTATGAGTGGGTTGGACTCGGCGCTTCGTATATGCCGTCGGATTTGATTTCGGGGATGCTTTATGCCCAACTTGAAAACATTGATGAAATTCAGCAAAAACGCATTAAAATATGGGAAAGGTATTACGAAAACCTGAAAGTTTTAGAACAAAAAAAACTTGCTCTTCTTCCTAACCTGCCTGCTTTTGCCACCAACAACGGCCACCTGTTTTACCTGTTGCTGAATAGCAAAACAGAACGTGATGCACTCATCAGGTATATGGATGAACAACATATTATGACGGTATTTCATTATCTGCCACTGCACAACAGCCCTTATTTTAAAACCAGACACGACGGCCGTCCACTGCCAAATGCCCAATATTTTTCCGATACCATTATCCGGCTGCCGTTTTTTTACGAACTGCCGTTAATGGTTGTTGACATGATTTCGGATAAAATTAAAGCCTTTTTTAAGGTTTAACAAAAGGAAAATTCCTCCTATTTTATCTTTTTGTAAAATCTACCTAATTTACCGACCTTTGCGCCATGACATCAGATAAAAAATCGGTAAGCCTGTTGGCTGATATCTTTGTAAAAAAAGGACTGTCGGATATTGTTATTTCGCCCGGTTCGCGCAATGCTCCCATTATTCTCTCCTTTGCCAATCACCCTGCTGTTAATGCCCTCAGTATTATCGACGAAAGAAGTGCCGCTTTTTTTGCTCTGGGTATTTCCGTCGAAAAAAGAAAAGCAACAGCCATTGCCTGCACTTCGGGCAGCGCACCCTTAAACTATGCACCGGCCATTGCCGAAGCCTGTTACCAGAAAATACCTTTGTTAATTTTAACCGCCGACCGGCCACCCCAACTTATTGATGTGGGCGACGGACAAACCATCCGCCAAAAAGATGTTTATGATAACTACATAAAAGCAAGTTTTGAACTCCCCGAAAACATCGACTCTCCGGCAGCATTTGAGTTGGCAAACCGCATGATAAACCGCGCCATCGACCTGACTCACTATCCCGAACCGGGGCCCGTACATATAAACCTGCCCTTTTCCGAACCCCTTTACAACACCTGCCAAAACAACATCGAAGGAACGTTGCTGCCTCCAAATATTAAAAACAATAAACCTTCAGATACTTTTTTCAAAGAGCTGGCAAATCGCTGCAGCCAATACCAAAACATTTTGCTGATAGCAGGACAACAACAGCCTGATGCGTTTTTAAATGCCACACTTACAAACTTTGTTGCCGGTAAAAATATGGTTTTGCTTACCGAAACCACTTCCAATTTGTATAACAAAAATTTTGTGGGATGCATCGACAACGTGTTAACTGCCATTAAGCCCGACGAAGAAAAACTTTTTAAACCCGACTTACTCATCACTTTCGGCCATCAGATTGTTTCAAAAAAAATTAAAAAATTCCTCAGAAAACACAAGCCTGTCGAACATTGGCATATCTCACCTTCGGGAGAACCCCTTGACACTTACAAAAGCTTAACAAAAACCATTACTGCCTTTCCCGTTGATTTTTTTACAACAATGAATGCATACATAAAGCCCTCGCCCTCTGCCTACGCATCATTATGGATTAAAAAACGAGATAAGGTTATTAACCGGCGGGAAGATTTTTTAGCCAATCTCGAATATTCCGACCTCCGGGTTTTTGATGTTTTATTACAGCACATTCCCGTGGGTACAACTTTACATTTGGGCAACAGCACGCCTGTACGTTATAGTCAGCTGTTCGGTTCGAGCGAGTTTATCACCTATCGTTCAAACAGGGGAGTAAGCGGAATCGACGGCCAGCTTTCAACAGCTGCCGGAGCTGCCTTTGCCGCCAACAACATCAACCTGCTTATTACGGGCGATGTGGGATTTTTGTACGATTCAAACGGGTTATTAAATCAAAACCTTACTTCCAACCTGAAAATAATTGTAATCAACAATGGAGGTGGCGGAATTTTCAGATTTATTCCCGGCCCCGACACTTCACCTCAACTGGAAAAGTTTTTTGAAACCAAACACCACTTTACGGCAAAAAAGATTGCAGAAACTTTTAACATTAAGTATGCAAAAGCCGGCTCCGTTAAAGAACTGGTTAATGCTTTACCCGAGTTTTTTAATGAAACCCGAAAGCCTGTTTTGCTGGAAATTTTTACGCCCGGCGAAACCAATGCCGACCTTTTACGTCGCTATTTCGAATATTTAAAAAAGTAACTTTTATTACGAAAGTCAAACTTAATTACCTTTGCAGGCAGGAGAAAGGAGAAAGAAGTTGGGTGTTAGGAGTTGGGAGTTGGGAGTTGAGCATTGAGAAATAATAAAAAAAAACTATTTTTGTAACAACTTATTTTGTAACAAATTAAAAGCACATTTTATGAAACCTTATGTACCTGCTCCTAAACGGTTGGCTAATTTTTTGTTAAACGGTTTTACCTCTTTGGTATTGCCTCTTTTTGCCCTGCTTGTTACGGCGCAAACCGTGCTATCCCAAACTAATCCCGGTTTTGCTACCGGCAAATATAACACTGTTGAAATTTGGGTTGATTACAACGGACCTCTGTCCGATATTGAGGGACGCTACGACACTTTACTCCAACGCTGGCACGAGGGCTACGGTCAGAGCACGGAAACTCGGGCTCTTAATTTTGAATACGATCTCAATCCCAACGCCAATATCCCCACCAGTGTTACCGGTCAAAACAGTATGAGCAACATAGGATGGCAGTATTTTTTATATGTAAAACATCAAGCTCCCTATAATAACGGCAACGGGCATCCATATTCCGGCGGACATCCGGAACGACTTTACTGTTTACAATTAGAAACAAATTCTCCTGATAACACCATTGGGGTAGCGCTGGGTGGTGGTGAAACCTG
>CAYVWX010000246.1:0-4690 GCA_964455635.1 uncultured Lentimicrobiaceae bacterium
GGGTTACTGCCATCAGCATGTTGGGGAGCGACTTTTCGGTAGTAACACCCATTTTGGTAACGGCAGAGGGTAGCCTGGCTGTGGCTGCCGATACCCTGTTTTGTGCCAGTACGGTGTTCATGTCGGGGTCGGTTCCAACATCAAAAGAGATTTGAATATTCATGGAGCCATCGTTGGCGTTGGTCGATTTCATGTAAATCATGTTGTCAACACCGTTTATTTGTTGCTCCAGCGGGGTGGCAACCGATTCTTCAACATTTATGGCATTGGCACCGGTATAGGCCGCACGCACCTGAACGATGGGAGGCGTAAGGTTTGGATATTGTTCAATGGGCAATCCCAATAGCGATAAAATACCGACAATTACAATTACAATGGCAATAACCATGGCAACAATAGGCCGGTGGACGAAAAAATTTCCTTTGTTTTCTGCCATAACAATTAGTCTTGTGTGGTTGATTTACTTTTAAAATCTATTACTACCGGTTTTATTTTCAATCCGCTGTTAACTTTTTGCAGCGCATCAATCACTACTTTGTCATCGGCGTTAAGCCCGTCGTTAACAATTTGCATATCTCCAATGCGTTCACCTGTGGTTATCTTTTTTCTTTCGATGGTGTTGTCGTTTTTAAGTACATAAACCGAGTATTCGCCTTGTAATTCGGTAATGCATCTGTCAGGAATCAGAAGGGCATTTTTAACATCTTTAACTTTTATAACTACTTTGGCATATTGCCCGGGTTTTAAAAGGTTTTCGGGGTTGGGGAAAGCCGATTCGACCAACAGGCTTCCTGTTTGAGGGTCAACCTCTCTGTTGATGAAGTTGAGTTTTCCTTTGTATTTGAATTTAGAGCCGTCGGCAAGGATAAGACTTACATCATCGCTTTTGCTATTGTTATTGTCGATAGTGTTCTTTTCTTCTTTTTGTTTGTTAAGCTGCCGGGCAAAAGTTATATAATCGGCTTCGGTAAGAAAAAACTCTACCCTGACACTGTCGGTGGTAGATACCGTGTTAAGAATTACGGGGTTTGGATTTTGGCCTACAAATTCGCCTACCCGTGCTTTTGTTTTGCCTATTAATCCGTTAAGAGGTGATTTGATGCGGCAATATCCCAAATTGATTTGAGCATATTTCAGATTTGATTTGGTAGCATTCAGATACGATTTTGCTGCATCGTAGTTGGCTTGTGCCGCATCCAGATCGCTTTGGCTGACGGCATTTATTTTGGCAAGGGGTTTTATTCTGTTTAAGTCGCTTGCAGCTTTTGCCAGTTGTGTTTCCGCTTCGGCAACCGTGCTTTGCTGAGCAGCTACTTGTGCCTGATACTCCTGTGGGTCGATGGTGTAAAGCAGCTGGCCTTTTTTTACAGGGAACCCTTCTCTGAAATAGATGCCGGTTAAAAAGCCCGTTACACGTGCTCTGATTGGAATATCGGCAAAACCATACACCTGTCCTACAAATTGTTCGTAAATAGGAACGTCTTTTTGGATAACTTTAACCACCGTTATTTCGGGAGGCGGGGGCGTAACTTTTTTTTCTTTACACGAAGCTGTAACTAATAAAACTGCAATAATCAAGCTTACAAATCGTACAGATTGTTTGTATTTAATCATGGAATAATGTGTTTATGATTTCAGAAAAAGATTTTGACAAAGATAAAATTTTTTACAAAACATTTTTTACCCGAAAAATCCCCTGGCAAGTCCACCGTCGTGCGAAATGGTTTGTCCTGTTACATAGCGAGATAACGGCGATAGAAGCCAGGTGGCAAGGGTTGCCAAATCATCCGGGTTTCCCATGGTGCCAACCGGCACTTCATCGGTAAAAAGTTTTTCAGCCTCTTTTTCGGTAATGTTGTTTTGTTGACTTTTTTTAGCGATAAGTCGATTTATGGCTGCAGTGCGATGATATCCGGGTGCCAAAACGTTGGCTGTAATATTGTGTTTGGCTGTTTCGTTTGACAGGGTTTTTACAAACCCCACCATGGCAGCGCGCAGCGAATTGCTGAGCATCAGGTTTTCTACCGGTTGTTTTACCGAAACACTTTCAAGATAAACAAGTCTTCCGTATTGTTGTTTTATAAGCTGTGGAATGAGCAGCTTTGTAAGTTCTATTTTCCAGCGTATTACCAATTTCCAAGCTTCATCCCATTGGTTTAAGGTAATTTCGTTAAAGGTGCCTGCCGGTGGGCCTCCTGCATTAAAAAATACCCCTGAAAGTTTTTTTTCTGAGGCTGTTACTGCTATTTCGGAGAGTGTGAGGCTGTTGGTTAAATCGCCTGCAAAGGGTTGGATGTTTTTGGGGTATTTGTTTTTAAGTGCAGATAATTTTTCACCGGTACGGCTCACGGCCAATACCTGTGCGTTTTCGGCTGCCAGGGCCAGAGCCGTTGCCGCCCCAAAGCCGCTGCCTGCACCGCAAACAATAAAAAATTTGTTCTCGATTTGTAAATTCATACTGTGTTGAAATTTGTCAGGTTTCAAAGTTAATTTTTTTCAGCAAAAAAATCGGAAAAGTTAAATTCAAGGCTTAAACAATTACCGTATTACGGTAACCGTACCTTTTTGAGTGACGGTGTTGCCGCTAACCGAGCGGTAGGACGAGACATAAACATAGGTTCCTGCTTCTGCCGGCTGCGCGTTAAAGGTACCGTCCCAGCCTTTTTGCGGGTCGGATGATTCAAACAATAATTTACCCCATCGGCTGTAAATTTGCAAAAGGTATTGAGAGCCTCCGAAAAAGCTGAAAACGGGTTTAAATTCTTTGTCGAGGCCATCGGGACGGAATGCATTCGGGAAATAGAGGGTGGCCTCTTTAAAAAGCGGAAACCTGTTGGAGGTGCTGGTAACGCGGCTGCCGGTATCTTGTTTTTTTAATGCCTGCACATAATAAATTATCCTGCCGTCTTCAACAGGTTGATTGGTGGCGGATTCCTGAAATTGCAATGTGTTTCCGTTTACCGAGTCGATGGGGGTGGTGGGAACAACACCGGTAACGGTGCGGAAGATGTAATACTTTTCAACGCCTTGTGGCCATCCTTGCGGTGCTGTCCATACTAAATAGTTGATGTTGTTTTCTGTGTGTCCCTGCAGCCAGATGGTTTTAAATGTATCGGAGGTGATGCGCAGTTTTCCGCAACTGTCGGTAACGGTGGTATAGTAAAACCATGGGTTTTGAGATGCGTCAACAGTGGCATCGTCCACAAAAAACGGGGTACTGTTTTGATCAGGCCTCGTAACCTCTTTTACCAAGGAGGTATCGATACTGTTGGCATCGAAGTGCCAGATATTCCATACACAGTTATATACATCCATATCACCGTTTACGGTAACGGTAACAGTGTTGTCAGCCAAAACATCGGCTGTTACGGTTTCGGCAAACCGTGGGATTTTATAGCTTTGGGTTTTTACGTGTTTACGGCATGATGAAGAGGAGATGTTACCCATGATAACTCTGATAAAGTATTCGTAATCAGCACCAGGGTCAAGGTTTTTATGGATAAACGAAATCTCGCCGTTTACTGCATCGGATGGTAATTTTTGGCCGGTCAGTTGAAAAGGATTCCCGTTTTTACTGCTCCATATTTCGTATCGGTCGATGGGGTATTTAGGGTTCCTGTAAACAATCCAGCGCAGCGTGTCCTGTAAATCGCAAACGCTGTAGTTGATGTTGTAAAGAAAAATAGGACGTTGTGCCGTACTTTCGGTAAATGGGCTGTTGTTTCCGCAGCTATCAAACGAGGAGATGGCATATTCGTAGTTTTCCGTGCAGGGATCGATAATAGTATCGGTATATTGTTGTGTGTTGTATCCCCAAACCGAATCGATGACATTCCATTTTGTTCCGTCGTAGCGGTAAACCAGGTTGCCCACAACATCCATGCTGTCCGATTGTGTCCAGCCAATAATTGTTTTCCCGTCGGGAGTAACACTTACCGAATCCAGTACGGGTTTGTCGGGGGCCACAATATCTAAAAACCGGCCTTTTATTGTTTGCGAGTTTGAAATGCAGCTGTTGTTAAAACTAATTTCAACTTTAAAACTAATTGAATCGTCGCAGGTAAACAGTGAGATGTTTCGCAGGCTTGTTTCTGCCGTGGAATCTATCAGGTGCCAGTTGCCGTCGGGATAGTCGTAATAAACCCGGTAGTAGCCCATTCCCGCATCCATGTCGTCGCTAAAAGATGACCAGAACAGGTCGGCCTCATAGCCGTTTATGTTAACGTCGATGCCTAAAATATAAAGGGTTTTGGCGATGGGTGAATTGTCGGTTCCGTTTCCGTTAACCTTAACGTAATAAGATTTTTGGCTGCTAAAAGCATTTATACCCGTGTGAATGTAAGTGGTGTCGTTTACATCGGTATGGGAGCTGATGGGGCTGAAATTGGTTCCGTCGTTGGAAAAATAGAGGGTGTAACTTTGAAAAGAATCTACCGTTGATTTGGTCCATTTTATTTCTACCGAATCATTGTTAAGAATGGACAGGCATACAATTTTGGTGGAGCTTATCCGTTGTGCAGCCAGGGTGCTGCTGTATAAAATTATTGAAAGTAAAAGAATACGGTAGTTCATGTTTTTTTTATTTTCTTCCAACGGCCAAATGTAGTAAACTTTCGTTATCTAAATACCGATTGGCCACATGCATTAACTGTTCGGGAGTGAGTTTTGCCATGGCCTCAAGACTTTGGGT
>CAYVWX010000247.1:0-4643 GCA_964455635.1 uncultured Lentimicrobiaceae bacterium
GAGGTGAAAGAGAACCCCGCAACAAGCAACGAGCAACAAGCAACCGTCATCACAGTTGCCCCCAATCCCTTTTCAACCCTGACCTACATATCTGCCAAATGGGATAAACAAGCCGATGTCAACCTAACCGTTTACAACAGCGCCGGCCTGTTGGTAAACACCCTGCAAAGCGGACGTCAACTGCCCGGCAGCTGCCGCCTGCCCTGGAACGGCACCGGCAACACCGGCAACCTGCTCCCCGCAGGAGTCTATCTGATAGTATTAACCGTTGACGGCAAAGAGAAGGGAAGTGTGAAGGTGGTGAAGCGGTAAGTAATTAGAATACCTGAACAACAAAAATTATAAACGTAAAAACCATTCACGAATGGTTTCATGCACAACAAACGTAAGCTGTTTGGCTATCATCGGCAGGATTGCAAAGCCTGCCGGACTTGTTTTAAGAAACACCTGCTCAGCAGATTCCTCCTATTGTCTCAACGCTTCCAACTCGGCAATTAACAACCATTCATCGGGAAAACGATTTTGCACCTCCTGCCACAATTCTTCCGGCAAAATAGAGCTGTCGCCCTCCCGCAGCCTTTTGGCTTTATCGTAAAGCTTAAAAACCGCTTTATCCAATTTGCTGTATTGGGCTATATGGGTTTTTTCTTTGGGCACTTCATAAACCTGTCCCCATGCATCGTAATCGGCCGGGCCGCTGAACGCCGAAACAATTTTTTCGCCTACTGCCATATCAAACACGCCCCACGAAGGTTCAAACAATGTTTTTCCCTTGTGGGTAACCGTACAATCCACAAAACTCATCAGTAAAATTTTTCCATGTTTTCTAAATACATGTTGTAACACCCCTTGCACTTTTACCCCTGATTCAAACTCAAACATACAGTGATAACCTTTAATTATTTTTAATGCCTGTAAGTCGCTGTCCGACAGCATACGGGTAGGTTTTAAAGTTCCTTTAATTTTTCCAATGGGCGAGCCAAAGCCTGCCTGATGATACTTTTTATCGTGGCCGGGCAACGCTTTATTTTGATAATTTAAAACCGTAGGGCCGGAAGTATTAACATACACAGGATGCCCATCGTTTACAAGCACATCGGTAACTTTACCCGATACCTGCAATCCCGAACTATACACCAGGGTGGCCACATTATCCGACCG
Organism: uncultured Lentimicrobiaceae bacterium; assembly: GCA_964455635.1. GTDB lineage: Bacteria > Bacteroidota > Bacteroidia > Bacteroidales > F082 > B16-G9. The sequence continues at coordinate 1,162 of CAYVWX010000247.1, forward strand.
CTGAGCTTTTAATATCCCGTCGAGGCCGCCGGTGCGCAAAGCCATGGTGTCGGCAAATTGGTTTAGTACCACAGTCAGATGCTCAAAATCGGGGGTAACAAATAGTTGTGGCTGGGGCTTGGTAATGTCGAAACTGTAATCCATGGCATCCAGTGTATAGGGCAGCTTTTCAACCTCAGGCTGTAAAGCACTACGACTTTCGCCCATGGACGACAACAGTCCGGCACCATATATTTTAGGATGCTTCAAATCGCCTGTAAGGCCGTATTCAACCGTCCACCAGTGCAAATTTCGCAGCAGAGCCATCTCCGAAGAAACACCAAGATTTTCGGTAGCTGTCTGTAATTTTGCCTCCGCCCTTTCAATATCCTTTTTTCCGGAACGGGGATCAGCTTTTAAAATGGAAAGATGTCTGATTAATTCATAAAGCAAATAATCATGCTTTGAAGAGAATGCTTTGCGGCCGATTTTGCCAAACAAGGTAAGATATGCCGCATATAATTCATTGGCAATAATAGGCGCATGACCCGCAGCTTCGTGGATAATATCGGGGGCAGGCGTATAATGAATCTGATCGGCAGACCTAATATCAGCAGCAATTACCAAAACATTATGTGCCTGAAAATCCATAAAAGCCGCCGGTGGAATAAACCCGTCAACAGTAACGGCACCCCAGCCTATCTCACCCAAAATTTTGTTCATCTCATCAATACCGGGAATTCTTTCAACCGAAATACCGGTTTTTTGTAATCCGTCAATATAAGCTTCGTGTGCCACCTTTGAAAGGTATTCGTAATTGTTTTTCATAACATAACGCCACACAGCCTGGTCTCGCGGAGTGTAACGCTCATAATCCTGCTCAATAATAAAGCCCTTTAAATATCGGGGTAAATTTTCAACTGCTTTGTTATAAGTCATATTTTTTTATTTAGAACGCTTCCAAATATACGCAAAAGTTAAAAGCTTAACAGCTATTTAACATTATTTATATTGAAGTTGTTTAAAACTCAAAAGCAACAGGTTATTTAATTCCCTATATATCAGTTTATAAACAGATGTTTTATCAGTTTGATTTTGCTTTTCCTACCGCGAAAAGAATGTTGTTATTTATTCACGGATTTTACATTTGCCGGATGAATCATCATCTTTTTTCATTAAACAGAATCAATTTTTACCGGCAAATACCATCCGTTAAATTTTAATTTTCATACCTTTGATGTCGGTACTCGTTCAACAAACCGATAAGATGATTTTACCTTTTACAATCAACAGCTACACACATCTAAAGTGGATAATACTTTGCACCATATTATTGACAGGTTTTGCTATTCAGGCACAAAATAATATAGCAGTTATAGAAGCACAACTGCCCGGCCTGCCTGACGACACTTCCAAAATTAACAATCTGCTTAAACTGGGACAATATTATTGCAGTCGCGAAAACGACAAAGCGCTGATATTTTTGCAAGAGGCACATACCCTGTCCGTAGAAAACAATTATAACGAAGGCATTGCCAAAAGTCTGCTTTGGCAGGGACGGGTTTATTATTACAAAGATGATTATTCGCTGTCGGACAAGTACCTCGACAAGGCCAAAAGCATACTGGAGAGCATCAACGACAGGGAGAACCTCACTTTTTATTATTTTGCAAAAGGGGTAAATTTTAATATCCGCGGAGACTATATTCACGCATTGGAGATGTTTAAAAACGCTTTTGCACTGGCCAAAGAAACAGGCGATAAAAAATGGTTATCAACCTGTTACGCCGACATCGGAAATGTATTGTTAAACCGCCATGAACCCCGTAAAGCGCTGAAATATCTCAGCGAAGCACTCGAAATAAAAAAACAGATTAACGACAGTCTCGGAATGGCGAGTAACTATACCGGCATCGGCATGGCTTACGACCAACTTGGAGAACTCGATTCGGCCTATTCATATGTAAATAAAGGATTAAAGATCAGGGAAAAATTAAAGGCAGAACGCAAGATAGCCTCATCAACATACACATTAAGTGGCATATTAATCAAAAAAGGAGAATATGCCCGCGGGGCAAAACTGGCTCAAAAAACACTTACCATCTTCACCAAATTAAAAGACGACACGGGCATCATCATTTCAAAACTGCGGCTGGCCATGGCCGAAAACAAACAAGGCAAGCCGGAAGCCATTCCGAAAGCGGAGGAAGCACTCCAAATGGCCAAAGAGATTGCCAACCCCAACCTTATAAGCTTTGCATACAGTAAACTGTCGGAGATGTATGCTTTTAATCACAATTATAAAGAATCATACCATTGCCTTTTGAAACACAAAGTGCTTCAGGACAGCCTGTTTACAGCCGAAAAAGAGCGAGTACTAACCGAAATGGAAGCTAAGTTTCAGTCGGAGAAAAAAGACAACAGGATTAATTACCTGACTGCAAAAAACAAAATTCAACAGAAAAACAACATCCTTTTAATTATTCTGGTTATCTTTTTTGCTGCCGGTATTATTCTTTTGTTTTTTCTGTTTAAAATAAAAGCAACCGCCTACCGGCGCGAAAAACAGCTTCACGAACAGGAGAACACTATCAACAAACAGGAGAAGCAACTTATTCAGCAGGAGAAAAAACTGTTGCAGGAGCAACTTGAATCGAAAAACCGAGAGCTGGCCTCCAAAGCACTGGAGATGATACGGTATAACGATGCCGTTTCGAGTATTGTTGAAAAACTGGAAAACCTCAACCATTCACTTAAAAACAACCCACAGGCTCTTAACAGCATCAACGACATTATTCGTGATATCGACTCTAACACGCGACAAAACATCTGGGACGAGTTTGAAAAAGTATTTAAAAACATTCACTCCGGTTTTTACAAAAAGCTGCTGGAGCTGTGTCCCGACATTTCAGCCTCCGAAATAAAAATCGCCGCACTGTTAAAGCTCAACCTCACCACCAAAGAGATAGCAGCCATCACTTACAAATCGGAAGGCGGCATAAAAACCACCCGCTACCGCCTGCGTAAAAAGCTAAACCTTACCGGCGACGATAAGCTGGTGCCGTTTTTAATGCAACTTTGAGTAAAAGTACCCGGTTTGTTTCCACTTTCTCCGTCAGCAGCCCATCGTAAATACAATTCATGAATTGTATTTACACGACATCAAACCGTCAGAACCGTTTTATAAAAACACTCCCGCTCTTCCGGATTTGCAATCCGGAAGTAGCACCAAACATCCTGAATCAAAACACATTACCCCCTTTGTGACTTTTTGAAACCCGCCCGAAACCTTTAGCATACCTCCAAAATTATGTTTCAGGGTTGTATGACCATACTTTTGTGTGGCAATTAAAAATGTGTGCCTGTAATGAAACAAAACAAAAAAAATACGAGCATAGATACCAACCCCGAAAAGGCCAACAAGCAATCCATTGCCAAACTCAAAAATAAAATGAAACATCAAAAAGATGCCCTGAATAAAATTTTAAAAAACATTCAAAATG
>CAYVWX010000248.1:0-4601 GCA_964455635.1 uncultured Lentimicrobiaceae bacterium
TTACAAAAGTTACCAACGACCGCATCCCGATTATTTCAATAGCAGCTTACAACTAATGTGCCACTCTCTCCTTCCTCGTAAAACAACAACGGAATTAATACCAGAATTGTTGTTAAACTTGCTATTATAACTCTAAAAACTCTAATTAGCAGCTGCCGCATATAAATAATAAAACTCTTTATCTGTTTTTGTATATACCTAACTTTCAGGAATTTTACAACTTATAATGTTTGAACCTGACATAACCCCAAAAAACCCTGATAAAAATCCCATCTCCGCCACATATTCCTGCCCCTTTATTGCAGCAGGGATGGGAGCGATACCCCGCAGCGTTAAAACAGATTGAGGCTTATGGAAGCGGGGCGACCACCGGAAGCCCCCGAAGACATAGCAGCCGAAACTGTTTTAACGCGAGGAGTAAAGCGGACAGCCCGCCCGGCTGCCATACCAATAATTAAACTACTTTTGTGCTTCGTTATTTATTGGGTAACATGGATGTTTTGAAAGCAAAAGAGGTAATACAATATTTTAAGGAACACGCTGCGGTTAAGGCTTTTGAGGCCTGTATCGAGGAAGAACGGAAGCATCTGTTTTTAAAGGGCCTTTCGGGCTCGGGGGGGGCGTTTGTGCTGGCGGCAATTTTTGATAAACCGGGCAAACAGCAGCATTTGGTTGTGATGCCCGACAAGGAACAGGCGGCTTACCTGTACAACGATCTGGAGAATTTGCTGGGAGATGCGGAGGCTGATTACGGTAAAAAACGGGTGCTGTTTTACCCCACAACCTACAAACGGCCTTACGAACCTGATTTAACCGATAAGGCATACCAGCTGTCGCGTACAGAGGTGCTGGGACGGTTTGCCGCGGGGGAGAAAAAAACCGTGGTGATTTCGTATCCTGAAGCACTGGCGGAAAAAGTTATTACCAGGCAGTTTCTGACAAAAAATACCATGCGGCTTAAAACCGGCGAAGTGGTTTCGCAGGATTTTATAATCGACCTGCTGCTGGAATATAATTTTGAAAGGGTGGATTTTGTGGCCGAGCCGGGGCAGTTTGCCATTCGGGGCAGCCTGGTGGATGTGTTTTCGTTTTCAAACGACCACCCCTACCGTATCGAGTTTTTTGGCGATGAGGTGGAAAGCATTCGTACCTTTGATCCCGTTTCGCAGCTTTCGGTAGATAAACTACAGACAATTAACCTGTTGCCAAATGTGCAAGACAGGCATATTGATGAAAAACGGGTGGGATTTTTGGAATATATTTCGTCAAAAACATTGTTGTGGTTTTACGACCTGCATTTTACGCTGGATAAAATTGAAGCGGAATTTGTAAAAGCCAAAGCTGTTTTTGATAGATTGGAGGATGCCGGAGCACGCATAACGCCTGAAAACCTGTTTTGCAGGGAAGAGGAGATACGGAAAAATCTTGCAGAGTTTAAAACGGCAGAGTTTGGCATAGCGGCCCGCTATGAGGATGCCCGTTGGATTGAGTTTAACCAGTCGCCACAACCTGCTTTTAACAAAAGCTTTGACTTACTGCTTGACAACATAAAAAAACATACCCGCAAGGGCTACCGCAACCTGCTTTTTTCGGACAGCAAAAAACAAATAAACCGGCTGTTTGCCATTTTTGAAGATTTACAGGCTGACCTACCCGAACCGGAACGGGCAGGCATGCTGCCGGTACCTTTTAGCATCAGCAGCGGATTTATCGACCACAATTTAAAGCTGCTGTGTTATACCGATCACCAAATTTTTGAGCGTTACCACAAATTTAAACTGCGTGAACATTTTGGCCGCAAGGAGGCCATTACCCTAAAAGAGCTTTACGACCTGAAACCGGGTGATTTTGTAACACATATCGACCATGGGGTGGGGCGTTTCGACGGATTGCAGATAATCGACAACAACGGCCGCAAACAGGAAGTAGCCAGGCTGATTTATAAAAACAACGATCTACTTTATGTAAGCATCCATTCGTTGCACCGTATATCGAAATATGTAGGCAAAGAGGGAACGCCTCCCGTGCTTAACAAGTTGGGTTCCAACAACTGGGCTAAACTTAAAAGTAAAACCAAAAAGCGTGTTAAGGACATTGCCCGCGATTTAATAAAACTTTATGCCGAGCGGCGTAAGGCCAAGGGCTTTGTATTTTCGCCCGATTCATATTTGCAAAATGAACTGGAGGCCTCATTTTTTTACGAAGATACTCCCGACCAGAACAAAGCTACACTGGATATTAAGCAAGATATGGAAGCCGACTTTCCCATGGACAGGTTAATATGTGGCGACGTGGGCTTTGGAAAAACGGAAGTCGCCATTCGTGCTGCTTTTAAGGCGGTTGCCGACAGCAAACAGGTGGCCGTGCTGGTACCTACCACCATATTGGCCATGCAGCATGCCATCACTTTTTCGGAACGGCTGAAAACCTTTCCGGCTACGGTAGATTATATTAACCGGTTTAAATCGGCAAAGCAGCAAAAGGAAACCCTCGCCAACCTTAAGGAGGGTAAAATTGATATTCTTATAGGTACCCACCGGCTTATAAGCAAAGATGTAAAGTTTAAAGATTTGGGGCTGTTGATTATTGACGAAGAGCAAAAATTCGGGGTTTCGGCCAAAGAAAAATTACGGCAGATGAAATCGAATGTGGATACCCTTACGCTAACGGCCACACCCATTCCGCGTACGTTGCAGTTTTCGTTGATGGGTGCCCGCGACCTGTCCATCATTAATACGGCGCCGGCCAACCGCTATCCGGTGCAAACCGAACTCAGGTCGTTTGGCGAAGAGGTTATTCGTGAGGCTGTTCAATATGAAGTTTCCAGAGGCGGACAGGTATTTTTTGTGCATAACAGGGTAAAAAACATTATGGAAGTGCACGATATGATTAAAAAGTTTGTGCCCGGTGTCAGCATTGCGGTAGGCCATGGACAAATGGAAGGTAAAAAACTTGAACAGCTTATGCGCGATTTTATGGAGGGTGCTTACGATGTGCTGCTGGCCACCACCATTATTGAGTCGGGGCTCGACATACCCAATGCCAATACCATTATTATTAACGATGCGCAAAACTATGGCTTAAGCGACCTGCACCAGCTGAGAGGAAGGGTGGGACGTACCAACCGGAAGGCATTTTGTTACCTCCTCTCGCCACCCCTTTCGGTGTTAACACCCGAAGCACGAAAACGACTGCAGGCAATTGTGGAGTTTTCCGATTTGGGAAGCGGCTTTAACATCGCCATGCGCGACCTCGACATCCGCGGTGCCGGTAATATTCTTGGAGGCGAGCAGAGCGGATTTATTTCGGAGGTTGGCTTTGATATGTATCATAAAATATTGGATGAAGCACTGGCAGAGCTTAAAGAATCGGAGTTTGAAGAGCTGTTTGAAACCGAAAAGAAAGCGTTTGTTAAAGAGTGTCAGCTTGAAACCGATTTGGAAGTACTTATCCCCAACGACTATGTAACCAACATACAGGAACGGCTGAGTTTATACAAGGAACTGGAGGGTGTTAACGATGAAGAGGAGCTGAAAAGCTTTGCCAAGGGCCTCGAAGACCGTTTTGGCCCGCCACCACCACAAGCCATTGAACTTTTAAACACCTTGAGGCTGCGCCGCCTGGGAAAACAGATTGGATTTGAAAAAATAGTTTTAAAATTTAACCGCCTGTCGGGTACTTTTACCGGAGATAACGAGTCGCCGTATTTTCAGTCGGAAGCCTTTGGAAAAGTGCTTGAGTTTATAAAAAACCATCCCCGAGCTTCTACCATGAAAAAAAGAAAAGAAAAACTAACCATGCAGTTTGAAAATGTTGCCTCGATACAGGAAGGAATTGAAATTCTAACAAAATTGATTGCAAACAATTGACCTGCACCGGATTATAAACCATTTTTTCAGGCAGGCTGTGATGCAGGCAGACAAAGTTTAACGCAACGTTAACATGCAGCCTTTAGCTTATCCCCTTTCGTTCAGCTCTTTTATTTTGTGTGCAAAAGCGGTAATTTTATCGGGTTCGGTTTCAAACTTGTTGCCAATAACGGCAATATCGGCTCCGGCAAGCAAAATGCTTTCCAGCTTGTCTTGCGTTTTAATGCCACCACCAACAATAACGGGCACATCCACCGACTGTTTAACAAACTTAATCATCTCTTCGGGAACCGTTCGTCCGGCACCGCTTCCGGCATCCATAAAAATAAGTTTCATACCCAGCATCTCGCCGGCCATAGCCGTACAGGCAGCAATATCTTTTTTATCGTGAGGAATTGGAAACGAATTGCTCATATAAGTAACGGCAGTAGGTTTTCCGCTGTCAATCAACATATATCCCGTTGGCACCACTTCCAGCCCGCTCATTTTTATGTAAGGAGCCGAAATAACATGCATCCCAATCAGCATATCGGGGTTTCTGCCCGAAATCAACGAAAGAAACAGTATCGCATCGGCGTGATTACTAACCTGATACGTATTGCCCGGAAAAAGAACAACGGGAATATTGCTGTTAAGCTTTAATATTTTTACACAGGTATCCAAACTTCCCGAAGTCAGCAAACTCCCCCCCACGAAAAAGTAATCGACACCTGCCTTTTGAGCGGTAATGGT
>CAYVWX010000249.1:0-4584 GCA_964455635.1 uncultured Lentimicrobiaceae bacterium
CATCAATTTTAAAAACCTTACCCGATACAGGGGAATGCAAATTGGCGCCGATAAAACCACCGGCGGTAGCTATAAGCTGCCCTGTTTTTACCTCATCACCCCTATTAACCAATGCTTTTGAAGGGGCTCCCAGATTTTGAGCCAAAGGTACAAAAACCCTGTCCGGTACAGGTAACACTTTAATGGGCGTATGTGCCGATAACTTGTTTTCTGCCGGATGAACACCTCCTAATTTGAATGTTTTTAATAATCCCATTTATCGTTGGATTTAGGACCGGCGGACACCGGACTTATTGGAAATATCAGATTTATTGTCAACTGAAGCCCCTGCGTTTGAAATATTTTCAGATTTGGCCTTGGGTTCTTTACTTTCCCGGGCTTTGACGGGCTTAGGTTTGCGTGGCTTAAAATTAACTTCCCAGATAGAGTTGGTAGGACAAACCTCAACACATTTTCGGCACAGTTTGCATTTGTCGAAGTCGATATAAGAAAGAAAATTTGTGATTGTTATCGCGTCAAATTCACATACTTTTTCGCATTTGCCACATCCGATACAGGCCACCGAGCAGTTTTTAATTGCCACGGCACCCTTTTCTTTATTAACACACGATACAAATATTCGTTTTTCTTTGGGGCCACGTTTACGAAGTTCTATTATATCGCGCGGACAAGCTTCGACACAGGCTCCACAGGCAGTACATTTGTTATTAACTTCGGGCAAGCCGCGCTCACCGTTTATATGAATGGCATCAAATTCACAGACTTCCACACAATCGCCCAAACCAAGGCAGCCAAACTGGCATCCGCCCTCGCCGGCATACAAAGCATGGGCAAACGAGCAGGACGAAACACCTTCATAATTAACCTTACCCGGCGAGTTAGCATGAGAGCCGTTACATCGAATTACGGCAATCATAGGCTCTTTGGCTTCAATTTCCAGGCCAAGCACATCACCCACTTTTTGCATTACCTCGTTACCACCTACAGGACAAAATAAGCCTTCCAGATTTTTTTCGTCTTTGGCTTTTTTGGCTGTGGCTTCGGCAAAAGCTCTACAGCCCGGAAACCCGCATCCTCCGCAGTTTGCCGATGGAAGCACCTCTTCCACCTCATCTATTTTAGGATCTTCGTAAACCTTAAACTTTGAAGCAACAAAATAGAGTATTACGGCAGAAATCACCCCAATACCTCCCAATGCCAATACTGCAATTATAATTATATTCACGATTTTAAAGTTTTCTGTTATTGACTCATCAAAAGTATAATTTTTAGCAGATTATCAGACTTTTAGCCAAAAAACCTTTGTTTTTATATTTTACTGTTTATCAATTTGTTAATCCATCCATGCCCTGATTGCCTGCAGATGGCCTGTTTGTAAACTCCTGAATATAGCAATCATATAAGATTATAAGAAATCTTTCTAAATTAAGTTCTATTGTTAATTTAGAAACAGTTAAAGGAATTTTTTTGACAAATGTGTAAAATAAATAAAGTGTGAGGCTGGATGATTTTTTATTTAAAATTACTGATTACAGCATTGGTATAATGCAACAGGTACTACCTAATACCACGGATGATGGGGAAAAGCAGGAAAAGCCCTACGTTCGTAAAAAAAACTATTTTTGCTGCGAAAAATAAATATGAAATTAATTTTCTTCAATGAGTAACAATTTTCATTTCAAAGTATTTTCTCTAATCTTAATGGCCGGATTAACATTGTTTTCGTTTTGCAATAACAGCATAGCACCTTCGGTAAATAACGATTTTGGTAAAGTACTCAAAATTGATGTTGTACAGAAAAGTATTCATTCGTATAAAGATATCGAATTAATTAACGACAGTTTGGTAAAGCCTATTGACTACTTAAATGTTATATCGTTAAAGGGACTGCCTGTTGCCAAAAAAAAACAATATTTTATCGACCTTATTTTACCTGCTGTTCTAATTGCCAAGGAAGAGTACAAAGAGCGTTTGGAGTGGGTAAACCATGCAGCCACGTTGGACTCGCTGTCGGCTTCCGACAGAAAGATATTAGCCGGATTAATAAAGAAATATCGTGCTAAAAACATCGACGATCTTAAATTAAGGCTTATCACCCACCCCACCAGCATTGTGTTGGCACAGGCATCTATTGAGTCGGGCTGGGGTACTTCGCGATTTTTTACCGATGCCGACAACATATTCGGGGTATGGTCGTTTAACGAATCCGATCCTCGCATTCCATCGTTAAGTACCCGCAACGGAAAACATATGTATTTATACAAATACAGTTCGTTATCCGAATCAATTGATGATTATTTTAAGTTGCTTGCCACGCGTATGCCTTTTAGTGAATTTCGCAGGGAGAGAGCAAAAACCAACAATCCCTATAAGCTGGTTGACTATCTTTCGGATTACAGCGAGCTGGGCGAAGAGTACGTCGAAGCCCTTAAAACCCAAATCAGACATAATAATTTCACCAAATACGACCATTACCGCATCGACCCGGCTTACTTCTCAAAATAAGTCTAATCCGCTGACGAGTCACGGTTCTTTAATTTTATTAAAGGATACAGCAAGAGCAAAAGTAACGAAACAGCAGCAATACCTGTCCCCAAACCGAATTTATCGGCCGCAAATCCAATAAGAGGAGCAATCAGGGCAGCAAACACCGATTTTACCTGCGATGTTACCGACAAAACCGTGGCCATGGCATCGTCGTGAGACCTGTCTGAAATTGCAGAAATACCAATGGGTTTTCGCAAATTTTCGACCATCATAATTAAAACAAAACCCAAAATTACCGGCCAGTACCACCCTGTTAAAAAAATAACACCTGTTATTACCCCAACACCAAAACCAAACAACAGGGTTAAGTTTAAAGGTTTATTACAACTATTAAAAATTTGCCGGAAAGAGCCTGAACGACGACTCATCCATGCCGTAAGCAGATAGATAATGAAATAGAATAAGCCTACAAATAGCACAGTCTTTTTATCATCAGATAAATAAAACAAAAATGGCACCGAAAGAGCAAATAATTTAATTACCGGCTGAACATAATCTTTTACCGCCTTAAAATAACCCGTGTAAACCGATGAGTTTATCAAAGCCTTTAACAATGATGGGTTTTTAACCGACTGAATAAATGCCTGCTCGACCTGAATAAATTTTGTTTTAATGCTCACGGCATCAAAATTTTTAATTGTACCATCCAACCATTGGGGATACGACCACACCAACAACATGTCGGCAACGTAAGGCAAAACGGAGGCTAAAAAAACAATTCGGTAACTACCCGAATAAAAAACAATGGCTGCTGCCACAAGCGATGAAATAGCCGAACCCCGCTGCGACCAGGCTCGTGTATGTCCGTAGTAATCGGTTTTTTGATATGCTCTGTTTTCCTTTTGCAGATAATTAAAAATCATGGCCTTATGAACCCCCGAACGGAATGCATCAGCCAAGGCATAAAGCAACATAGCCAATGCCAGAATAGCATACGAATTTGAAAAATAGAAGGTAAAAAACGAAACAATATACACAAAAAAAGCCGTCAGCAAAGTTTTTCGCCTGCCCAACGCATCCGCTACCACACCACCCGGAATTTCGGTTAATACGATGGTAATAGAACGAATAGAGTACAGAAATCCAATTTCAACATAGGTCAATCCTTTCTCCAAAAAAAACAGAATTAAAAAACTCTCAAAAAACCTGAGGTTTTTAAAAAATCCGTAAAAACTGAATTTGTAATACTGTATGTTTTTCTCTATGTTTTGTTTCACCATATTTAATGATACAATGGTACAAAAATACAATGAACTTTTTCAGCATTGATGGTTGTAAAAACAATTTTTGTTGTTTCGTGCCGCATAGATACAATTCATGAATTGTATCTACGGGTTTCAACAAAACAAAATTGGCGGTTTTATACTATTAAACCATTGAACCATTAATTCATTGTATTTTTGAACCATTATTCATCCCCCTTGTTCTTTTCTACTTTTTGCAGCAGCAATTTTAAACATTTCTTTTTTAAACAAAACCGGGGTGTAGTTTTCATGTAACTTACATAATCTTCCCCAAATTTGGCAATGGCTTCCGGCTCTTCCACAAGTTTTATCATCCCCAACATAAAAACAACTTCCAAAGGTGCAATAACCAGCACAAATGATGGCGACCCTGCTAAAAAAGCAAAAGCAAACGGAAACAACAACAATCCCAAATGCATAGGATGGCGCATGTATTTATACACTCCCGATTTTACCAATCGGTTTGTTTCCATGCGAGGCAACTCACCTTCTCTGCCATATTTTGCCAAGGTTCTTCCGGTGTTACGACTTATGCGCATAACAAGACGCAACAAAAGCACCCCCGCCAAAAAGCTTACTATATGAAACCATACATTATTATAAAACCCGGGAAACAGATACCTGTCAAGCAGCAAACCTCCCCAAACACCCCCCACAAGCATAACGATCCAAGTAAAGATACGAAACAGAGTTTTCATGACAAAAAATTTAAAATATTCTCAAAATTACAAATTCTTTCTCCAATTCTTCCAATCGTAAATAATTAAGTATTATTTTTATTGCTTTAAAATGA
>CAYVWX010000250.1:0-4583 GCA_964455635.1 uncultured Lentimicrobiaceae bacterium
AAACGGGTCTTGTTTTATTTTTTTACCCCGGGTGTTAACCCGGGGTTATAGTATGTCACCCCTACGGGGTTCTGCATAATCGTTTTTTTGTGTACCGACGTGTCGCCATGGATTTTTTATCTGTTTATAATTTTATGGTTTCCCTGTGGAACAGCTGGTTTTAAATTCCATACGTTTAATTTTCGTGCTCATTTATCTTTTTAAATATTAACGGTTAAGTTTTTGTAAAAAACTGGGTAGCACAATGAGCAACAAAGGGATTGCAACCAAAAAACCTCCAATTACCGCAAAGGCCAATGCCTGCTGCATTTGTGCTCCTACACCTATTCCTATTGCCAACGGTATTAAAGCCAAAATAGCACTTAAGGCAGTCATTAAGTTGGGTCGCAGCCTCAATCCTACGGCATCTCGCACAGCATACCGGTTATCGTATTTATCGCGATTTTTATAATATTGAAAAACAGTAAATATTGCATTTTCGGCAATGATGCCCACAATCATGATTAATCCTGTATAACTGCTTACATTCAGCGGAATGTTAAAAATATAAAGCAAGATTAAACTGCCGGAAATACCCAAAACCGAAAGAAACAAAATAAGCAGTGCAATGCGCCATCTTTTAAACAAGAACATAAGTACCACAAAAACAAACAGGGAAGCCAGAATTAATATCATCAATAATTCTTTAAACGACTGTTGCTGTTGTGCATATGCTCCTCCGTATTCGATGGAATAGGAAGGGGGCAGTGAGATATTTTTACTAAAAGCACTTTTTAAAGCCGACACGGCCGAACCTAAGTCTATGTTTTCCAACCTTGCCGTTAAAATAATGACCGGTTTTAAGTTTTCGCGGCTTTCAATTACATCGCCTGATACGGGTACAATGTCGCAGAAAAAGGCGAAAGGGCGGGTTGTGCCATCGGGTAAAAATATGGGTTGTTTTTTTAATATTTCCAGGTCGTTATCGGCAAAATCGGTAAACCGTAAAATAACCCTTCGCATTTGTTGTCCTTCCTGAATATCACCAATCTGCAATCCTGATGTCATGGCAGCCTGGTCGGGGTTGGGTGTGGGAATATTGGCACTTTTGCCCACCGGTACCCCCTGAATGATTGTTTTAAGTTGTGTATTAAAATTACCGGGTGTGATGTTGTAAAGTGCCAGTTTATCCTGTTTAGGTTTAAAAATTAGTGAAGGCCCTTCCGGAACAAGGCCATCATCAATATCAACAATTCCCCGGATGCTATCCATTACCAAATGACATTTGTTTGCAATGGCCTGAAGTTTTTTATAGTCATCGCCAAAAATTTTAACTTCGATGGGCTGTGCTTTCCCAATCAGGTCGCCCAACAGGTCGGCAATACGTTGTCCGAACTCAATGTGAAGTCCGGGCACCTGTGTCGATATTTTATGTCGAAGATCGGATATTACCTCTGTAGTGCTTTTTTTACGATTATGTTTCAGCTGAATGGAATAGTCGCCTTCGTTGGCCGGATGTGCCCTGAACGACATACGGATTCCGGTGCGGCGCGAATAACTTTGAACATTGGGATTGGCGAGAATAATTTTATCCATTTCTTTACATAAACGGTCTGTTTCGTCGATGTTGGTTCCCGGAGGAGAATAATAGTCTAAAACAATGGAGCCTTCGTCCAGCTCGGGTAAAAATCCGGTTTTTAATTTTGTACCGGCCAAATATCCGGCAACAACAAGTACAATGACAAAAATTACCGAAACAGCCGGTTTGTTGTAAAACCATGCCAACCCTGCAATTTGTCGGGCAGGTTCTTTTTTAACGTTCGGCTTTTTAGGTGGTTTGTATCCTATAAAGATATGAAAAACAGGTAAAAGCAGCCAGGTAACTAAAAATGAAACAATCATGGTAAGCTGCATGGTGTCAGATAAAATTTTGAAAAAGCTGCCTGCAAGACCACTCATCAGCCTAAAGGGAAAGTGAATAACAATGGTTGACAACGAAGAGGCTACCATGGCGGGGAGCAGAAAAGCCACAGACATTTGCACCACCCTGAACCGGCTTTCGGCGGGATGCTCTTCGTGGTTTTTGTGAATTTGCTCAATTATTACAATGGCATCGTCAATAATTAATCCCACCGAAGCGGCAATGGCTCCCAACGACATAATATTTATGGTAATGCCCACCAAATATAGCACCAAAAAAGAGAAAGCCACCGTTACCGGAATGGTGAGGATTACCACCAGGCTTGAACGCCACGAACGAAGGAAAAGAATGATGACAAAAATGGCCAACAGAAGTCCTTCGTAAATGGTTTTCATGGTTCCGTCAACACTTTCGCTTACAAATGCACTTTGGTTGTAATAGGGTTTCAACCGGTAACCCTTGGGCAGGAGTTTTGCTATTTCGCCGGCTTTGGTTTCTACATTGGAGGCAAAATCGGTGAGGTTAACACCGGGTTGCTTTATCAGGTCAATAATAACGGCATTGTTGCCGTTGGCATTGATTTTAACAAATTCCTGTTGTTCTTCAAGTTTTATTTCGGCAACATCATTTACATGAATTATTCTGCCGTTAATATTTTTAATTACAGTGTTTCCAAGCTCTTTTATGTCGTGAACACGTGTGTCTATCAGGGTCAGATACATGCGATAATGATCGGGTAGCAAACCTGCCGACGATACAAAATTGTTGTTGTTGAAAGCGGCAATAATATCTTGCGGAACCAGCCCGAGGGCAGTCATTTTTTCAACATAGGGAGCCACAACATACTCTTTGCTTCGTCCGCCTCTGATAATCACATTGGAGATACCTTCTACCTGTGAAAAAGCAGGCCTGACAACAACATTGGCCACATCTTTTAAATCGACATCCGATTTTTGAGGGTTTTCAAGTGTGAAACCGTACACCGGAAACAGCGACTGATTCATTACTTCGGCTGAGATGGTAACCCCCGGCGGCAGGAAGTTTTTAATTTCGTTTATGCGGCTTTCCAACTGTGGTTTAAGTGCATAGATGTTCAAGCCCCAGTCGAAATAGACTTCAACCGTGGCACTTCCTCTGGAGGTGTTGCTTTTTACCAGCCTCACTCCGTTAACTTTTTTTACAGCACTTTCAACGGGTTGTGTAACCGTAATCATCATACGGTCGATGGGAATTTGTCCGGCATCAATGATAATGGAAATTCGTGGGAACTGAACCTCTGGAAACAAATTGGTTTTCATTTGAGTAAACGAAAACACACCTGCTAAAAAAATTAATATGCCCACCAGTAAGATAGGTTTTGTAAATGTTTTATAGTAGTTTTTCATTTGCTTCCGGTTGATTTCGGGTTTTTTTAAAAAAGTTTAATTATTTGGTTCTGCAACATTTATTAAAACCGTGTCGCTCAGCCCGTAAGCGCCCTGATTTATAAAAAGATCGCCGGGCTTAAACAGGGGCGAAAGTATTTCAACCTGCCGGTGGGTTTGGTTGCCGATTTTTACAAAAACCTGAATGGCCGTGGTGTCGTTTATTAGTTTCATTATCCAGAACCTGGTCATCAGTGCATTGGTTTGCAAACATGTTTTGGGGGCTATTTGTGCGGTGTGTTTAACGGAACGGTCAACCAAAACTTTTGTGATCATATTTTCGGGAAAAAATCCGGTAGTGTTTAATTGCGCCAACACCTTAATTGTTTGCGATTTTTCATCCATCTGCGCCAGCTCTTTTGTAAACAGGCCTTCTATAACTTTGTCATCGGGTAAAATAACTTTGCACTTTGTTCCGGCCCCGGTAAAATTAACGTATTCAACGGGTACGTTTACCTGTAACATCAAATCGTTTGAAGCCAGTAATTTACACAGCACATCACCCTTGTTAACAAACAAACCGTTGTTAGCCGAATTTAAATTTATCACCCTTCCGTTTACGGGAGCATAAATTTTGATAATACCATAATGGTTGGCTGAGCCTGAATTATTATCCATAATATAGGCTTCGGGGGTTTGTATTTCATAAAGCAAATCGCCTTTTTTTACTTTGTCGCCCTGTCTGATGTTAACTTTGGTAACATATCCGTTAATGGGGCTTGTAATACCGGTTTTGTTAAGATAGATGGTTTTGCCTGTCATTTGAATGTAGTCGGGCAGATAGCCACGGGTTAGTTTTGTTACGGTTACTTGTGTTTTGGGCGCGGTTGTTGGCCGGGCGGGCTGTTGGTTTATGCAGGAATCGAGAAAAATGAGGGCTGTTATTAAAGGTATTACGGTTATTTTCATCTGTTTATAATTTTATAATTGCTTGATATACTGCGCTTTTGTTTTGTCATGATTTTTGCCTGCTTCGCGCAAAAATCCCGCCAAAACGGATAACGTGTTTTTTTATACCCCGGGTTAACACCCGGGGCTAAAATATGTCACCCCTCCGGGGTTCTGCATAATCATGCTGCTAAGTGTTTAGCTTGTTAATCATGGATGTTTCATCTGACTTTGATTTTGTATATTATTGATATTTTGTATGATGTTGTGCAAGCTAATAATTCCAATAGTTGTATGAATTAATAACTATTTGTTTTTCCATATGGAGTTTCAAATTTTCCTGCTGTTTGGCGGCAATGTCACGGATAAGG
>CAYVWX010000251.1:0-4568 GCA_964455635.1 uncultured Lentimicrobiaceae bacterium
TATTTCAATTTTTATTAAACCTTTATCTTATTAATAAAGAGCCTATTGTGAAACCGGAAAGTTCAGTTAATAAAATTAAGAAAAACGGTATTTGATTTTGAAAAAAGGACAGATTCATTACGCCTCATCACCAAGGCGTGATAATTTTTGCAGAGCCTCCACCCTGTTCTTAACATCCAGCTTGGAATAGATATTTTTAATGTGTGTTTTAACGGTATTTTGCGAAATAAAAAGCTTTTCGGCAATTTCAATATTTTTATATCCCCTGGCAATAAGCTCAATAACCTTCATCTCCTGTTTCGACAGGTTACCTTTTTCCAGTTGCTCCAAATTTGTTTTTTTCCCGCAATCTTCTTTTTTTGAATCCAAGCGGTTTTGCATCTCGGCAACCTGCAACAAATAATTCTGCAACTCTAAATTAAGTTTCTGATTACTCAGCTGTGCCCTTCGCCTATGCGAATAAAACAAAACCATACCCAACACCAGCAAAACCACCATCAAACCAATAAACAGGGTCTGCCACCAAATTTGTTTGCTTCGTAATTTTTCCTGAAGTTTAAGCAGTTCTATTGTCTTGTTCTTTTCTTTTACCTGATATTTAGTTTCCAGTTCCGCCACCACAGCCTGATTTTGATAATTCAGCAACGAATCTTTTAAAACATTGTGAAATTGCATTACCAACGCCGCCTGACCATATTTGCCTGCGGCAAGATAAACTTTTGACAACAATTCCGAAGTCTTTAATAACCCTTCGCTAACACCGGTCAATTTATAAAGTTCATACGACTGTTTCATCTTTTGTGTGGCCATCGCAATATCTCCCAAGGCAAAATAGAGTTCTCCCTGGTTTCGCAATACGGCTGCCTTATCATTGTTTGAACCCAGCGAATCGAAAATGGCATAAGCGGTAGCAAAATTTGAATCTGACTCGGAAAAGTTATTTTTCTCAAGATACATCCGTCCCAGATTATTAACCACCGTTGCATAATGTTTTACCTGATGATAATGCCGATAGATCTCCAGTGCCTTTTGATAGTAGTAAATGGCCGAATCGGGATTGTTCAACAGCTCATCAAAATTAACACCGATATTGTTCAGGTTAGAAGCAACTTTAAGGGTATCGCCTGCCATCAATTTCAGCCGCATGGCTTTTTTTCCATATTCAATGGCTTTTTCAGGATTTTTCATCTCCTCGTAAATTACCCCGATGTTGCTGTAAGCAAATGCCAAAGGAAGTGTATCGTTTGTTTTTTGAAAAAATTCGGAAATCTCCAAAAAGGTTTTAATTGATTCTTTGTAATGACCCTGTAAATCGAGTAATACTGCCAAATTACCCCGCATCTTAACGCTCATCAATGTATCTCCTGCAAGACTATATGCCTGCTCGGCTTTTTGAAAATACTCTTTTGCAACTTCATATTTTGAAAAAGCATAAAACCTGAGAGCAGCGTTGTGATATAATTTAGCAAGCAACAAAGGATTTGCATGATTTTCCAGAAGCATTTGTTCGTATTTATCTGTCAGATAATAGACACTGTCGATGTCTTTTACAGGGGCAATGATGCTGTTGTATTCATCCGGAAGCGTTTGTCCTGCCGTAGTTTCAGGTTTAACATACGCTTGCTTTTTATCATTACATGAAAATAATGAAAACATGATAAACAGCAAGAATACAAAACGTAATCGCCCCATTTAAAATCAATTTAATAAAATAAATAAAGAATTTCAACCTTTTATACTTTGCAAAAGTATAATAAATGAAACATAAAGAACATACGTGAAAACCGGAATAACGCACTCATCGGGGCATCCCAAAAACTATAGAGCTGTCGTTACCGCCAAAACCAAATGAGTTGGTCATAACATACTTTATTTTCTTTTTTGAAACCGAAATAACAGGAGTCAGATTTATTTCAGGAACAGCCGTGGCAAAATTAATGTTGGGCCAAAGAAGCTGATGCCGGAGTGACAAAATTGAAAAAACCGACTCAATGGCTCCCGCAGCGCCAAGGGTATGGCCGGTATAAGCTTTGGTAGAGCTGAAAGGGGGAACCTTTTTATTAAACAGACGGATAAGCGCTTTTCCCTCCGTTAAATCGTTGTTTTCCGTACCTGTACCATGAACATTGATGTAATCGATGTCTTCAGGTTTCAGCTTTGCCACATCCAATGCTTTTTTCATGGACAAATAAGGACCGTCGCCGCTATCGGAAGTGGCTGTTTGATGGTTTGCATCGTTGGCATTTCCGTAACCGGCCAGCCGGGCATAAATATTTCTATTTGCCTTTCGGGCACTCCTATGGGTTTCCAACACCAAAAAGGCCGCTCCTTCTCCCAGGTTCAATCCTGTTCGGGAAGCATCAAAAGGACGGCAATGGTTTTTATCAAGAATCATCAGGGTATTAAACCCGTTTAGTGTAAACCTTGACAAAGCATCCGTTCCTCCCACAACCACCCTGTCGAGCTGTCCGCTTTGCAGCATCTTTACACCAAAAATCTGACTGTTAAGCGACGAAGAGCAGGCAGTACTTACTGTTGACAAGAAACCTTTTATACCCATAGCTTCTGCAATTTTCTCAGTACTGTCACCTGCATGATGCGTGTCGATGTTCTCTTGATGGTTTCCTTTTAAAAAATCTTTGTAATACAGCTCACTTCTGTCCATTCCACCTACGGTGGAAGCCGATATAAGGCCGGCATTTTTAAGCTCTTCCGGTGATAACCTTGCATCGGCAACTGCCTGACGGGCAGCAATAATTCCCAACAGTGCCGTGCGTGTCCAAGGCCTGTCCTTTTCCACACCGGCTTTGGCAATAAGCTCTGCATGAGTAAGCTTAACCTCACCCATCACAAACTTGTTTTTATGAATGGTATCAAGTATTGTTAAGTGGCCTATTCCGGTACGCCTGTCCGCCAGCGAACGAAAGGTTTCATCCACACCAAAACCGATGGAGGAAACAATTCCCATTCCTGTAACAACAATATCATCCGGCATAAGTGAGTCTGTTATTTTTGATGTGCCAAAATGTATTGGGCAAGACTTTTTACCGAGTAAAATATTTCCTGGCCCTCTTTGGGGTTTTCAATTTTAATACCGTACTCTTTTTCCAACAACACTATCAACTCCAGGGCATCAATGGAGTCAAGGCCAAGGCCTTCACCAAAAAGGGGCTCGTCGGCATCTATTTCATCAGGTTCAACATCTTCGAGATTAAGTTGTTCGATAATTTGAACTTTTAGCTTTTCTATTAATTCTTCCATGGCGCAAATTTAATCAAACAATTGAAACAGCTAAAAGTATTTTAAGGTAGTTTTCAGCAAAAGCATACGATGCCTTTGTCAAACAGGCCACCGGTCAAAATTGGTTATGCCAAGGGCGCTTTTCGTCCGACTCGGCCCAACTTTTAACCCAATGGGGCACGGGTATTGACACATCTGCCATGTCCAACTTTTTTAAAACCTCCTCAACAGGCACAAGTCCCTTATGAGATGTTACTGCCGTTCGCACCAATGCCGAAGCATGAAGTTTTCCGTTGCTGAATATCTTCTGTTCAAAATAAAACCAGCGCCGGTCGATGCCAATTACTTTTGAGTGAATTTCAATTTTTTTAAAGACTTTTAAACGATACCGGTACCGTATGCTGATGCCTGCTACAATCAGCCCCCATTTTTCCGATTTCATATAACGCCACAATCCCGTCCGCAAGGCCACATCGTAACGTCCAAAATCAAACAGGGTAAGATAACGCCCGTTGTTTAACTCCATAAAAGGGTCAATATCGGTAAGGCAGACTCTTGTTTTTAATATACTAACATCGCCCACAGTCATCGGTTTCCGACGACTTTTTGTAACAAAAACCTTTACCAATCTGTACCAGGGATACACTTTCAGATGTTTTTAAAAGAGAAAATGGTTTTTAAAACATCGTCCGACTTAAAAATAGCGTTTCCGGCCACCAACACATCGGCACCCGCCTTTACAAGTTTTGATGCATTATGGAGATTAACGCCACCGTCAACTTCAATAAGTGCCTGCGAATCTTTTTTTATTATCAGTTCCCTGAGCCGGCCAATTTTTTCGTAGGTATTTTCGATAAAGGCCTGACCGCCAAAACCGGGATTTACCGACATTATCAGCACCATATCCACCTCTGTAATAATGTTTTCGAGCAACATAACACTTGTGTGCGGATTTAACACCACACCGGCTTTCATGCCCTCTTGTTTTATGGCATGAATGGTGCGGTCAAGATGAGTTACCGCTTCGTAATGAACGGTTAAGATGTCGGCGCCTGCAATTTTAAAATCATGAATATAACGCTCGGGCTGAACAATCATCAAGTGAACATCCAACGGTTTTTCGGCCATTTTTTTTATGGCCGAAACCACCGGCATACCAAACGATATATTTGGAACAAAAACGCCGTCCATCACATCCAGATGAAACCAGTCGGCTTTACTTCTGTTAACTATTTCAACCTCACGCTCAAGGTTTCCAAAGTCGGCCGACAATAAAGAAGGGGCAACTAAATGAGTCATAGTTTTATTTTTGTCAAATTTACACATTT
>CAYVWX010000252.1:0-4545 GCA_964455635.1 uncultured Lentimicrobiaceae bacterium
CGCGTAATGTAACTGGATATTTTTTTAACATTTCTGTCGCTTTGCAAATAGGAACGGCTCACATTAAGCGGAATATCCGGCGAGTCGATTACCCCGTGAAGCAGGGTTAAAAAGTCGGGGACAATACCTTCAACCGAATCGGTAATAAACACCTGATTGCTGTAAAGCTGAATTTTATTTTTCTGCAATTCGTAGTCGCTTTTAACTTTTGGAAAATAGAGTATTCCCGTCAGGTTAAAAGGATAATCAACGTTAAGATGGATGTGAAACAGCGGCGGCTCAAACGACATGGGATAGAGCTCGCGATAGAAATTGTTGTAATCATCATCGGTTAAATCAACCGGATTTTTCTTCCACAACGGATTGGTATTGTTAATAATTTTAGGACGTTTTACCTTTTTGGTCCTGGGTTTTCCCTCTTTGTCTTTTTCGCCTTCAATTTCTTCTTCCACCTCTTCTTCACCAAACCGAATGGGTACCGGCAAAAATTTGCTGTATTTGTTTAGCAGCTCCTCAATTTTGTACTCTTCCAAAAAATCTTTGTTGTCATCATCAATGTGCAAAATTATTTCGGTACCGCGATCTTTTTTGTTTCCTTCGGTGATGGTGTATTCCGGACTTCCGTCGCACTCCCAGTGAACGGCTTTGGTTCCGGGGCCTTTTTTATAAGTTTTTGTGTTGATTTCAACTTTTTCGGAAACCATAAAAGAGGAGTAAAATCCCAAACCGAAATGGCCGATAATCGATTTCCTTTCCTCTTCCGAGATATCTTTAAATTTTTCGATAAACTCTTCTGCCGACGAAAAGGCTATTTGTGTAATATATTTTTCAACCTCATCGGCTGTCATCCCGATACCACGATCGATAACCTTTAGAGTTTTTTTCTTTTTGTCAACTTCCACCCTGATGGTCAGGTCGCCCAACTCCTCTTTATACTGCCCTATGGACGCCAGTGCCGACAGTTTTTGGGTAGCATCAACGGCATTGGAGATTAATTCTCTTAAAAATATTTCGTGATCGGAATAGAGAAATTTTTTGATAATCGGAAAGATATTTTCCGTGGTTACGCCAATTTTTCCTTGTCTTTTTTCCATGATTTATTCTTTTATGTTTTGGTTCGGTCAATGACAAAACCTGTGCCATTGGAATAAGCGTGACAAAATGTCTTTTTTGAAATATTGCGGAAAGATATCGGAAATCTTTTTCTTAGAAAATAAGGTCAATCAGTTTCTGAACATTGTCGCCGTTGTTGTATATCAAACCCAAAAGATGTTTTCGATGTTGGATATCCTCTTCGGAAAATGCTCTGGAAAAAAGTCGGGTAACAGCCTCTTTCATTTCATCGGCGGTGTTAGCCAAAACGGCAAGATTATCAAGTTTACTGCCCGAAAGCATCTTTTCGTTAACCAGACAAAATCTGCCGTTATACAGTGTATTAAGCAATTTCAGCTTTAACCCCGTTGCCTGTGCCGTAACAGCAATATTTATGTGTGCATCGGCAATAAGCTGCTCCAGCTTTTCATCATCGGGATTTTCGATGAGTTCAATGTGCGGATAATTTTTAATAAGCTGCACCAAATGTCGCGGTGGATTAAGCCCGGCCACCTTTAAAGGAAAAGGCAGGTTGTTAAACACCTTAGTTGCAAGATATTTTACCGCATTGTAGTTTTCGGATACCGACAAATTACCGTGATACAACACATAGCTTCCTTTGCCGGTTTTGCAACCGATTTTATTATGTGGGTGGAAAGCGGGAATAAATTCAACGTTACTGAATTTTGAAGAAAAATAGTTGTAATCGTTTTTAGAGATGGCAATAAGGGCATCAGCCTTATGAAGAGCCGATTCGTAGCGCTTTAATTTAGCTGCCTCGTTAAAAAAGTAATACTTTTTAAACAGATCGGTTTCCGCTTTTCCCAAATTTTGGTAATAGTCGTGTTCAATGTTGTGTGTACGAACCAACCGTTTGCGGCCTGCAAATCGCGGATCGCCAAGCAGGGCACTGGTATGAATTCCTTCCATTAAAATGGGATGATTATCATTTAAAAGACGGGTTGCCAACTCCTCAGAAACACGCGTACTGACAATATAAGGTATATTTTTAAAAAGATGTTTTTTTGACACATCTCTTTTATAATAGTGCACTTCGTAAAACAGATTTTTTAAGGTGCCGTTATACAATCTTCCGTACTCAAAACAGTGAAGATGCACTTTAATTCCTTTGCCGGCAAGTTCTTTGGCTTTGTAAAAAACATCTATCACTCCGCCGTAATTGGCAGGCCATGGAATATCAAAGGATATAATATGAAGATGTTTTTCAGGCATATTTACTGTAAACTTTCTTAATCAATTCCGACTCTTTTTCCCAGGTCAGGTTACCGGCGGCAAAGGTAAGATTCCTTTTCCAAATATTTAATTGTGTTTTGTCTTTCATTATTTTTTGAACCTTTTCGGCTATTTCCACCGGTTTATGATTCGGAATAAAATCACCGATGCCATACGTTTCAATAATTTTTCGTATTTCAGGCAAATCTGATGCCAAAACAGGAATTCCGGCCTGGATATAATCAAAAATTTTATTGGGAAGACTATAACGATAATTAAGATTGGTGTCTTTGTCGAGCGTTAACCCCAAATCGGCGTTGGCGGTATATTGCATCAGGTTATTGTATGGTTGCCGTGGTTTAAAAATTACTTTTTCTTTTATATCAGGATGTTGCGCCATCTTTTTAAGAGTTTCAACAACATCGCCACTGCCCACAATAAGCAAAACAGCCCCATCAATATATTTCATTGCCTCCACCATTTCTTCCGAACCCCGCTGAATATTAATTCCCGAGCCCTGTAAAATCATTATAAACTTATCCTGAGGAAGTCCTAAATCAGCTTTTGTTTTATCTACTTTTATGTTTCTTTTAAAAGGAATATTCCTGACAACAACAGGCCTGAGTCCATACTCTTTTTCAAAAAGTGCAGCTATTGAATCGTTAACCGTAAAAACATCTTTCAGTTTGGGAAAAATCCGGCTTTCAATATGTTTCCATATTTTTTGAACCCGTGGACGGTTCACCAATTCAGGCACTTCGGTAAAATACTCATGACTATCGTAAACCAACGGCTTGTGTTTTATTTTGCTCACCAAATAATTGGGAAGCAAAGTATCAAGGTCGTTTGAGGTCAACAAATCAAACTTATGAAACAGCAGGTAAAAGAAAAGCCTGATGTTAAACCCGGCATAAAACAAGGGTCCTTTTGTAAACAACAATTTCATGCGATGATGAGCGTAAGGACGGTTATCCATCGGCGGACTGTCCGGTAATTTACGTCCGACCAATGTTATATCAAACCCGATTTCCGTTAATGTCAAACAGGTTTTATGAACCCGCTGGTCAGTAACCAAATCGTTTATTACCGATACAATTATTTTTTTACCCAAAATTTCGTTTTAGAAAAACCGTAAAAATATCCTATATATTTTTAAACATCAAATTTTATTAATTATTGCCTGCAACCCGCTATCTTTGCAAAATGCGTTTAGAAAAAAACATTTCGCTCAAGCCTTACAACACTTTCGGGATTGATGTTACAACAAAATTCCTTATCAAAATAGCATCGTTGCCCGATTTAAAAGAGGCCATCGATTTTATAACCGAAAATAAATTACCACATTTAATACTGGGTTCAGGAAGTAATTTTTTGTTCACCAAAAACTTTAACGGAGTTATTTTACTCAACCAAATAGCCGGCAAAGAGATTGTTAATGAGGATAATAATTTTGTTTGGCTAAAAGTATCCGGCGGAGAAATCTGGCCTCAGTTTGTTGACTATTGTGTGGACAACAATCTGGGGGGCATCGAAAATCTGAGTCTGATTCCCGGTACGGTAGGCGCTGCCCCCATTCAAAATATCGGCGCTTATGGTGCTGAAGTAAAAGAGGTTATTGACAGTGTTGAAGTGGTAGATTTAACCACCAAGAAAATCAGTACTTTTTCAAACAACGCCTGTGAATTTGGTTACAGAAACAGCATTTTTAAAACCCGGGCAAAAGGTAAATATTTTGTTTTGGGGGTAACTTTTAAGTTAACTAAAAATCCAACACCGAATCTTAATTACGCTCCTTTAAAAAAGGCTTTCAACGGCAGAAACATTGATTCTGTTAGCATTGCAGAAGTGAGTAATGTTATTAAACAAATCAGAAAATTAAAATTACCCGATCCGGATGAAATGGGTAATGCAGGGAGTTTTTTCAAAAACCCTGTGGTAGACGCTGCCAAACTTAATGAGTTGCTTAACGAATATCCCGATGTACCTTATTATGCCATGGATGGAAACGGTTTTAAACTGGCGGCCGGCTGGCTGATTGAAAAATGTGATTTAAAAGGAAAACGGGCAGGAAAAGTTGGGGTACATGAAAAACAGGCTTTGGTAATTGTAAATTATGGGAAGGCTACAGGTGTGCAAATTTTAAATTTAGCCAATAAAATAAAAAAAACAGTTGATGATAAATTTGGTATTAAATTGGAATTTGAAGTTAATGTTGTTTAA
>CAYVWX010000253.1:0-4441 GCA_964455635.1 uncultured Lentimicrobiaceae bacterium
CATAATAGGCAGCTCTTCCACATCAACATCTATTAAAACATTATCGATGCCAAGGCCGGTTAATGCAGCCAACACATGCTCGATGGTATAAACACGGGTTCCGTTTACTCCCAGCGTAGTGCCCCTGTCGGTAGCAATAACGTTTCCGACAAAAGCATCAATAACGGGTTGATCCGGTACATCAATACGTCTAAACTTTATGCCATGATTTTCGGGTGCCGGATTAAAAGTAATGGAGCCTTGTTGTCCCGTATGAAGCCCTGTACCACTTATTGATATTGCCCGCTTAATTGTTTTTTGTCGTTCAGCCATTAAAAAAAGTTGTGATGTCTTTCACTTTTTTGATTATAAGGTGCAAAAGTAACAAAATATTTTAACCTTTATTGTACGAATCAAGGTGCTGCTTTTGAAAGCCGGTTCGGTTAACCCGAATTAAAAATTTACTACTTGTTTTTTAACAGGTATTCCAGGTTGTTAACTCTTTT
Organism: uncultured Lentimicrobiaceae bacterium; assembly: GCA_964455635.1. GTDB lineage: Bacteria > Bacteroidota > Bacteroidia > Bacteroidales > F082 > B16-G9. Next base: position 486 of record CAYVWX010000253.1, read on the forward strand.
TACAAGGCTGTCGAGCTTACGATAATGGATGTATGATTTTTGGAAATTTCGGGCGTTAAACGCCGGAGAGCCTTCGAGTATGGCTCCTTTTTCAGAAATTGTTTTACCTACCCCCGACTGTGCAGCAATCTTCACTTCATCGGCAATGGTAAGATGGCCTATAATTCCTACCTGTCCGCCAAACATGCAGTTTTTACCGATTTTTGTGGAACCTGCAATTCCCGTTTGGGCAGCAATAACCGTGTTTTCGCCTACAACCACATTGTGAGCAATTTGAATAAGGTTGTCAAGTTTTACGCCTCTTTTAATAACCGTGGAGCCCATGGTAGCCCTGTCGATAACCGTGTTGGCACCAATCTCCACTTTGTCTTCCAACACCACATTGCCTATTTGAGGCACCTTTTTAAAATCGCTATCCTGCTGCGGGGCAAAGCCAAACCCGTCGGAGCCGATTACCACACCGGCATGCAGGGTGCAACTGTTACCGATGATGCACTCATCATAAATCTTTACTCCTGCAAAAAGGGTGGTGTCGTTACCCACTTTAACATTATCGCCAAGGGTTGTATTGGGATAAATTTTACAGTTATCGCCCACAACACTGTTTTCGCCTACAACGACAAAAGCACCGATATAGACATTTTTACCTATGGAAGCCGACGGAGCAATATCAGCCTTAGGCGATATACCCGTTTTTTGCGGCTTGCTCTGCTGATAAAGCTCAAGCAATTGTGCAAAAGCCATGTAAGCATCGTTAACACGGATGAGCGTTGCTGATACTTTTTTTTCGGGCTTAAAATTGTTGTTTACAATAACCAGCGAGGCATTGGTTTCATAAATATATTTTTCGTAAGCGGGATTGGCCAAAAAACTGAGCGACCCGGGTTTTCCCTCTTCTATTTTTGAAAGCGTTGATACTGTAACACTTGCATCTCCGTCAACAGTACCCTGAAGGGCATCTGCTATTTGTTGTGCGGTAAATTTCATAACATGTAATTTTTGGCCTGCAAGATAATTAATTATTCGGCCAAATAGCCCTTGCAAAAGCTTCCTTTAAATATCTGTTGTTTATCACCTGACTTTTAAAACCAAAGAAGCTGCTTTTTTACAAAAGCAGCTTCAATGTCTTACGATTTTACCCGAAAATTAAATAATTCCCTGGTCGTACATAGCATTGGCAACCTTCAGGAAACCTGCCACATTAGCACCTTTAACGTAATTTATATAACCATCGTCTTCGGTACCGTGTTTTACCGATACTTCATGAATCGATTTCATAATCTGATGTAGTTTGGCATCTACTTCGTCGGCAATCCAGTTAATTTTCATGGAGTTTTGAGTCATCTCCAATCCGGAAACGGCAACACCGCCGGCATTAACAGCCTTTCCGGGGCCAAACAATATTTTGTTTTTATGAAACGCTTCTACAGCCTCGGGGGTACAACCCATGTTTGAAACTTCGGCAACAACCTGTACACCGTTTTTAATAAGGTCGTCGGCATCTTTGCCGTTTAACTCGTTTTGTGTGGCACAGGGCATGGCAATGTCGCATTTTACCTCCCAGGGATGTTTGCCTGCAACAAAGGTTGCTTCGGGAAACTCGTCGGCATAAGGTGCTACAATATCCTGATTTGAGGCACGGAGTTCCAAAAGATAATCTACCTTTTCGCCCGAAACACCTTCAGGGTCATAAATATATCCGTCGGGGCCCGAAATGGTAACTACCTTTGCTCCCAGTTCGTTAAGTTTTAAGGCCACTCCCCAGGCAACATTTCCGAAACCCGAAATAGTTACGGTTTTTCCTTTAAAAGTGTCGTTTTTAGTTTTTAACATCTCCTGTGTAAAATAAACACCTCCAAAGCCGGTTGCTTCGGGACGAATAAGGCTGCCACCCCATCCGGTACCTTTTCCGGTAAGCACGCCCGTATGTTCGTGACGGAGTTTTTTATACATCCCGTAAAGGAAACCTATCTCTTTTCCTCCTACGCCGATGTCGCCGGCAGGCACATCGGTTTCGGGACCAATAATTTTCCAAAGCTCTAACATAAATGCCTGGCAGAAACGCATAATTTCGTTGTCTGATTTTCCTTTGGGATTAAAATCGGAGCCGCCTTTGCCGCCTCCCATGGGTAAAGTGGTAAGTGCATTTTTGAAAATTTGCTCGAAACCGAGAAATTTTAAAATGCTCAGGTTAACACTGGGGTGAAAACGAAGCCCGCCTTTGTAAGGCCCGATGGCACCGTTAAACTGCACACGGTAACCGAGGTTAACATGTACATTTCCTTCATCGTCAACCCACGGAACTTTAAAGGTAAGAATACGGTCGGGCTCAACCAACCGGTCGATGATACCTGCCGTTTCAAAATGAGGATTGTCGTTTACAACTTCCTCGATAGATTCCAATACTTCGCGAACTGCCTGCAAATATTCAGCTTCGCCCGGATGCCTTGCCTCCAGGCCGTTCATAATTTTATTTAAGTCCATTAATAATGTTTTTAAGGGTTATTTGTTAACAATATAACAATTGTTAATTATGCGGCAAAGATAATGTTCATTTTTTGAGATAAACAAACTAATTTTTCAAAACTTATTAAATATAGAATCTGTTAAAATAACCATGATAAACAGCATACTTTCAGACGGGTAATCTACTTAAGCAAACCATTGTCCCAATGCATTATTTTAACGGTTTTACCATTTTGGTCGAACCATTTTTCGGTGCCGTTTTTTTTATTGTTTTTATAGTGAATTTCGCGTTTTACTTTTCCGTCGGGCCACCATGCCCGTTGCACTCCCCTGCCCTTTGTAAAATTTCCGATTCCCACAATGTTTCCACCAATGTCGTAATACATCCAACGGCCCTGGTACAATCCGCCGGCGTAATTACCTTCAATTTTCAGGGAACCTTCGGGATACCACTGTCGCGTAAATCCGTCAAGCGTATCGTTTTTGTAGTTCTCTTCCAACACCTTATTGCCGTTGGCATCGTATTGAATTAACCTGCCCTGTTTTAACCCGTTATGGTAAAATGCCTTCGACTCCAACACCCCGTTTCGATGCCATCGTAACATCTCGCCTTCCAACTTATTGTTTTTATAATTAGCCTGCTGCTCGCGGTTGCCGTTATTAAAAAACCAAACGGCCTTTCCGTTCAGTTTATCATTTTTGTATTCCAACTCCGACTTTACCATACCGTTTTCCCAATACGATTTTTTTTTGCTTGTGCAAGATGAGAATGCTATGCTAACAACCAGTAAAAAGACAACTGCTTTACGGTTCATTTTAAAGAGATTTTATGGAAACTAAAAATAAAATGCAAAATTAATGAACTATGGATTTATGCAACACGAATATGACAAATATTAGGAAACAATTTTGGGAATAAATATCAGTGCCGCCACAAAAAGCGAGGCAATGGCAGCCACCAACACGGCAGCAGCGGTAATGTCTTTGATTGCTTTTATTTTTCTGTTTTTTTGAGGCGATACCACATCCGAAAGTTTTTCTACGGAAGCATTAACCATTTCGAGGCACAACACAAGAGCAACCATTATAATGACGGCTATCCATTCGTATTTGTCGATGTTAAAGTAAAAGCCTGCCGTAATAGCCACCACGGCAGCCAACAAATGAACCCGGAAATTGTGCTCTTGTACGGCAACTGTTTTTAAGCCGTTAAAAGCGTACCCAAAACTTTTAATGCGGCTGCGTAATGTAAATTTTTGAGATGACCTCATGAACCAAATGTTTATAAAACAGATTTCAAAGGTACAAACAAAAGCACAACAAAGCCTGCCTGCCCTTTATCTGATGACTTTGAGTTTGCGGATGAAGAAATGCAGATTAAGCAAACAGGCTTTAGAAAGACTCTTAAAGAGTTGTATGCACTGGCACCTTTTTGTTACTCCTTAAACATAAAGTAAACGGCAAGTACAATAAAAACAAAGGCGAGCAGA
>CAYVWX010000254.1:0-4376 GCA_964455635.1 uncultured Lentimicrobiaceae bacterium
GGGATTGTAAAGAAATAACCTGACCGTTTTGACTCGTTCTTTTGCATGCTAACTTTGTTAAAAACAAATAGAATAAAATAGTTACTTTTGTTATTAAAAGTTTTACATTTTAAGTACAAAGTTTCAACCAACAATTGTGACCAATGAAAAAGAACTTATTTACGATTATCATCTTATTTGTAATTACACAATCGGCATTTAGCCAAAACAAAACTTTTGTCGGGGCAGAACTTGCCATGACAGGAGATATTTATGATATAATTGATCCGTGCAACTTAATTACAACTACCCCTCTGATAACCGGTTCGTGGGGACTTACAATAGGACAGGAAATAAACAAAAACTTTTTAATAGAAACCGGACTCATAAGAAAATATTATGATGAAGGCTTTGGGTATAATACTGAATCAGTGATTCTTGGCACTTATTCAAACGCTTTTAATACATGGCAGATTCCGCTTCGACTGAAATCGAGAATAAATTTACTACATAAAAGATTGTTTTTAACGGCAACGGCAGGCTACAGTTTTAGTATTAATACCGAATACGGATATGGTGGTGGCTCAGGAGGCGGAGGAATGGTTAATGGAAACGACACCATAAATGTATTTTATACAGTAAACGATTCCGTTACAAAAACTTTTTCGTTGCTTGAAACCGGACTGGGATTTGAATACGTTGTATTTGACGGACTTATAATCAGTTTATCATCAAGTTATTACACCGGACTAAAAAAAGCATATCAATTAAACATGACAACCGAAGGCTGTAACTGCAATACTGATAATGCATTCGGAATAAGTAAGGGAGGTTATTGGAGTGTTGCTTTTGGAATAAAATATTCTGTTAGTAATTTATGGACAAGAAAAAAACAATAGGAATATGCTGCTGTAAAACACAAAAAGTATTTGCTTTTAAAACCGTTTCAAAATACTTTTTACCGAACCGGCATAACCTCCTCCAAACAGATTAACATGAACCATCAGCGGGTATAAATTGCAAAAATCCATGCGCTCCCGCCAGCCGGATTCCAACGGATATGCTTGAGCATATGAGTCGTAAAATTTTTGATTAAAACCACCAAAAAGCATCGACATACCCAAATCCATTTCACGATGGCCGTAATAAACTGCCGGGTCGATAATAACAGGTTCTCCATTTTTTCCTGTCATAACATTCCCTCCCCACAAATCGCCGTGAATGAATGACGGCGGCTCTTTAGGAAACAAATTTTCGAGCCGGTGGTAAAAGGTATCAAATTGCTTTATCAATTCTTTATCAATGCGTCCGTTATTAAAAGCCAACACAACCTGTGGTTCCAGCCGTTCTTCTCTAAAAAAAGATGACCATGTATGATGATGCTTATTACTTTGCGACAACGAACCTATGTAATTATTGTGGTCGAGGCCAAATGATGAAGCGGTATGCCGGTGGAGCGCTGCCAACTCCTCCCCTAACCTTTTCCAATATCCGGAAGCTGCGGTTGAACTGTTTATATATTCAAGAATAAGAAAAGCATCTTCCTTTTCTTCGCCATAAGCAATCACTGCAGGTACGGTAACAACACCGGTTTTTTTTAAAAGTGTTAATCCTTTAGCCTCTTTTTCAAACATAGCAGGATACAGTGCTGCTGAATTAACCTTTACAAAATAATATCCCGAAGTGGTTTTAATAATCCGCGCATCGTTTATTGAGCCCCCTCCCGTAAACCTGTCGGAAAGGATTTTAATTTCAGAATTTAACTTCGATGACAGTGCTTTTTCAACTCCGGTTTTCCAGCTCATTGTTTTATTATTTAAGTTGTTTAAAGACTTACAAAAGTAACTGTTTAGTCATCAGATGAATTTTTATGCAGGTGATTATTTGTTTTGAGATTTGTAAATATATTCATCAGATGACTTTTCAAACCGCATTCGTAACTGTAAAGGGGTTAAAATTATCGTATTTTTGAACCATGAAAAGTTTTGCAAGTGATAACTGGTCGGGCGTATGCCCCGAAATTATGGATGTATTGGCAGAAACCAATGCTTTGGGCCATATTCCGGCTTACGGCGAATTAAATGATCCGGTAACTTTAGCCGCCGAAGCTAAATTTAAAACGATTTTTGGCCACGATGTTAAAACATTTTTTGTGTACAACGGCACAGCTGCCAATGTATTGAGTGTACAACATTTGTTGCAACCTTATCAGGCCATTGTAACGGCACATTCGGCACACATGAACGAAGACGAGTGCGGGGCACCGGAAAAAATTTCGGGAAGCAAAATATATACCATCAATACAAACGACGGCAAAATAACGGCAGATGATGTTAAACCTTTTTTGCGCAGCATTGGTTTTCAACATCATGCACAACCAAAGGTGATATCTGTATCGCAAGTAACCGAAACGGGCACGGTTTATACACCCGCCGAAATAACTGCACTGGCACATTTTGCACACAAAAACAATATGTATCTTCATGTTGACGGTGCCCGTATTGCCAATGCCGCGGTAGCTTTAAACATTTCTTTTAAAGAGATGATTACCGATACCGGCGTGGATGTTTTGTCGTTTGGCGGTACAAAAAACGGACTCATGTTTGGCGAAGCTGTGGTGTTTTTAAAACCCGAACCGGCCGTTGATTTTGAATACAGCCGCAAACAAGGTATGCAACTTCATTCTAAAATGCGTTTTATTGCCGCTCAGTTTAATCGATACCTTACCGGTGATTTGTGGAAAAAGAATGCCGGACACGCCAACAAAATGGCTAAATTACTGGCTTCTGAACTGCAAAAGTTTCCGCAGGTAAAATTAACCCGAAAAGTTTTTGCCAATGGCGTTTTTGTTACTCTTCCAAAAAACATTATTCAACCGCTGCAACAACAATACTATTTTCATGTATGGAATTACGACACCAACGAGGTAAGATTAATGTGTTCATGGGATACCACCGAAGAGGATATACATGGATTTATTGTTGCCTTAAAAAAGGTGCTTGGGTAAAACTGTTTTAGCTAATAAAAATAGATTAATAAAAATACAATCGGAATCAGAATACCGGTTGTAACCAGCCAAATACCACGTTTTTTTAAACTTGATTTTCCTCGCGGAATAAAAATACCACCAAGGGCTAAAATTATTAAAGCTCCGGCATAAATATCTGAAAACCAAGTCCAATATTTGATGGGGTTATAATGAAGATAATCCATTTCGCTAAAAAACATTCGCCGACGGGTTTTTTCAATAATACCCTCTCCGGTTGCCAGGTCGATGGTTACCGTACCATTTTTTATAAATATTTTTAAATACTTACCTTTGGGAAAATAATGCTTTTTATAATTTTCTTTTTCACCGTATTTATCCAGTAAATTTAACACCTCTTCCTTATCAATATTTTTGCTTGTTACGGCAGTGTGTATTTCGGTAGTGGTAATAACAAACTTTGGATCCCAGTCGTTTAAATGGTTAAGAGCAATACCCGAAATGGCATAAATCAATGTCATTCCAAAAAAGAAGTAACCAAAATCGCGGTGGATAGCCTTGTTCCACTTTCGCCATTTAAAAGTCATAATAAGCTGATAGAGTGATTATTGCTGTTATTTAAGAATTTTGTAAGAGGTAGCTTCTACCGAAAAATAAGAAAGATATTCTTTACCCGACTTTTTAAGTTTATTACGGAGTTTGGTTATCTGTTCCATTTGTTCGTCGGTACTTTGTTCTTCTTTTTCGCCTTTATGTTCGCCTGTTCCCATATGCATTTCCGATTCTTCTTTTGAATCGGCTTTTATTTTTTCTTCCATTTCAATTAAATAGTCTTCATCCAGGCGAAATTCTTTAACAACACCGGTAATTTCAACAGTTTCACCAATTAAATCCTGTTTAAATGCGGCCATGTTTTCACCGGGAACAATTTTAACTCTGGCATCGGATTTTTCATCAACCAAAAACATTTTTTTACCGTCGTGTTCACAAACATGATCGACAATACCTTCCAGTTTAATGGTTTTATTAACATAATTTCCGGCTTCTTTGTTAAATTTACCGAGTTTGATTTTTTTTACTTTCTGTAAATTTTTGGTTGATGCATTCAAATTAAATGCCGAAAACAAAAACAACAGAACCAGTGAAGACAATAAAAACTTTTTCATAATTGATAATTTATTCATTAATTGTTAAAGGGCTAACAAAAATAGAAAGTTATCTGATAATACCAACAATTAATTAAAATAATACGCTCGGCAGGATTTGTAATCCTGCCGATAAAACAAAACGGGATGTACAGGAAACCATTCATGAATGGTTTCTACGTTTGTTATAGTGTAAATTACGTTGTGTAAATTACTTTAGGCACTCCAAACTTTAGGCATTTTAGGCACTTCAATCCTTGTTCATT
>CAYVWX010000255.1:0-4277 GCA_964455635.1 uncultured Lentimicrobiaceae bacterium
CTATGGGGTATATTGTCAAAACCTGTTTCAGGGCGTATGTTTTCTGTGGCCGTATCTGAATTTCTCGTAAAAGCTCATTAGTTCCGAGTTTAAATCTTCAAAGGCAACGTAATGATTTGAACAGCCTTTGCGTGAACAAATATTTACTCTTCCACCTGTTTTAAGTGTTAACGAAACCATGGGAGCGCCACAAATTTTGCACTCTTCGTTAACCAACAGTTCTTTGTTGCAATGAGGACAAGTAAATTCGACAACGGTTTTGTCGGCAATGTCTATATCGGAAAAATGATCGAAGCACTCGTAAACCGAGCAAAGATGAATGGTGCCCCTTTTTGTTGGAGTCATTACATTTAGTTTTATGCTTGGAAAGTTATGCAATTTGTGCTCTTCGCACATAAACGATTTCATGCAATAGGGACATTGAACTTCGAGAAATACATGTGATTTCATAACTGATATTTTTATTTTGATAAATTGGCTGTGTAAATATAAACATTAGAACCATTGTAAACAAGCAATAAAGATAATTCAGAAGGAATATAAACTAAATTAATGCCGTTTAATGTAATTAATAATCACATATAGTCGTGCTGCCGCTATCTATAGAATATACAGAGTGGCGGCACAACTGTTGTTGCATTGTCCATCGGATATCGTAAATAATAAATCTAAGCTCCGCAGGATTTGCAATCCTGCGGATTTTTAAAATATTTTTCTTTTTAATCGCATTTATGTCGTCGCTCATCCGATCTTTCAGGACGATGGTGGGCTGTGCGGTGGCGTTCTGAAAGGTCGAAAAGCCTGAGGGTCGCTGATATTTTCTGCCATCTTTCAAGTCCCTTCCCACAGGCTTGCATCGACTTGAAAGATGTTTCAGAGGTTTTTCAAAAAATGTCGTGTGATAAATTTATTCCTGAAATTACTGCTCTGATCATTGCAAAATTAGTAACTTTGCCCTCCTTATCTAAATTTATTCTAAATAATAGATTAATGGAAGACAAATTGAATCAAAATAAAGTATTAGAGGAAGTTACAGGCAGTGATTACAAATATGGCTTTGTGTCGGATATCCAAAATGATGCAGCCCCCATAGGGCTTAACGAGGATATTGTCAGGCTAATTTCGAAGAAGAAGGAGGAGCCGCAATGGCTTTTGGAATTCAGGTTAAGAGCTTATCGTCATTGGTTGAAAATGGAGGAGCCTGACTGGGCATTGTTAAAACATCCTCCCATTAACTATCAGGACATCATTTATTACTCGGCTCCTAAAAAGAAAAAAGAATTGGAAAGTCTGGATGAGGTTGACCCTGAACTTTTGGACACATTCAACAAGCTGGGTATTCCGCTGGAAGAGCAAAAAGTGCTTGCAGGCGTTGCCGTGGATGCTGTAATTGATAGTGTTTCGGTAAAAACAACTTTTAAAGATACCTTATCTAAACACGGTATTATTTTCAGCTCATTCTCCGAAGCGGTGAAAGAGCATCCCGATTTGGTAAAAAAATATCTTGCCAGTGTGGTGCCTTATACCGATAACTATTTTGCGGCACTTAATTCGGCGGTTTTCAGCGATGGCTCATTTGTATATATTCCCAAAGGCGTGCGGTGTCCTATTGAGCTTTCAACTTATTTTAGAATTAACGCTGCCAACACAGGCCAGTTTGAGCGAACCCTTATTGTGGCCGATGATGATGCTTATGTCAGCTACCTCGAAGGTTGTACCGCACCCATGCGCGACGAAAACCAGCTGCATGCCGCCATTGTAGAGATTGTTGTAATGAACAATGCCGAAGTGAAATATTCAACGGTTCAAAACTGGTACCCGGGCGACAAAGAGGGTAAAGGCGGTATCTACAACTTCGTAACCAAACGGGCAGCTTGCAAGGGAGTTAACTCAAAAGTAAGTTGGACACAGGTGGAAACCGGCTCGGCCATCACCTGGAAATATCCAAGCTGTGTGCTGATGGGTGATAACTCGGTTGGTGAGTTTTACTCTGTGGCCGTTACCAACAATCATCAGCAAGCCGACACCGGAACCAAGATGATTCATCTGGGTAAAAACACCCGCAGTACCATCATATCCAAAGGTATCTCGGCAGGAAAAAGCAACAACAGTTATCGCGGTCTGGTGAGGGTCAGCAAAAAAGCTGCCGGTGCCCGCAACTTTTCGCAGTGCGATTCGCTCTTGCTGGGCGATAAATGTGGGGCACACACCTTTCCTTATATACAAACCGCCAACGATTCGGCCATTGTGGAGCACGAGGCTACCACCTCTAAAATATCGGAGGAGCAGCTTTTTTATTGTCAGCAACGCGGCATTGACCAGGAAAAAGCCATCGGCCTTATTGTAAACGGTTATGCCAAAGAGGTTTTAAACAAACTGCCCATGGAGTTTGCCGTGGAAGCACAAAAGCTTTTGGCTATAACGCTTGAAGGAAGTGTTGGGTAACAATAGGAAATCGGATATCGGCACCGTATATCGTAAATAATACAAGCCCAGCAGGATTTGCAATCCTGCGGTTTTGTAAACCCGTTTTTCTTTTTCTCATTTAGTTGCACCGCCACTGTTTAACGAATATACAGTGTAGCGGTACGACTGTTTAAATGTTTTGGTAATTTGAATTTTAACAGGAACATAGTCGCACCGCCACTGTTTAACGAATATACAGAGTGGCGGTACGACTTGATACAGGGGGCTTTTCGTGAAAAGCCCCTACTTTAGGTACTCCAGACACTTCTTTTCTCATCCTGCGGTTTGATAAACCCCAATTACCGTACAGACAAGAAAACCTGTTAAGAATAATTGTTTTTGTCAATTAACAAATTATACATATTTTTGTTAAACGTAATTAGCAAAATAGTTGTTAAATTGATAAATACATATAGCAATGCTTACAAATTTATTATTGCAATCGAAACAGATGGTTGACCAGGTTGAGCTTAGGTTTAGCCGGTATTTAATGGATAAAATAAACTGGGACAATAGGTTAATTGCCATTAAAGGAGCCAGAGGAAGCGGCAAAACCACATTAATCCTGCAATACATTGCCAAAAACCTGAAGACAGATCACACGGTGTTATACATAAGCATGGAAGATCTGTTTTTTTACAAAAATACACTCCTGTCGCTTGCTGACGAATTCGTGTTAAATGGTGGTAAATATCTGTTTCTGGATGAAGTTCATAAATATCCGGGTTGGTCACGAGAGATAAAACTAATTTATGATAAATACAAAGATCTTAAAGTGGTTTTTACTTCATCTTCTATTCTCGAAATTCATAATGCCGGTTACGATCTCAGTCGCCGTGCAGTTGAATATTATCTGAAGGAATTGTCATTAAGAGAATACATTGCTTTAAAATCAGATATCTTATTGCCGGCTTATGATTTGGCCGAACTTTTACAAAACCACACCGTCATCTCCGGTGAGATTACAAAAGAAATAAAACCTGTTTTTGAATTTAACCAATATATTACTTCCGGTGCTTACCCCTATTTTACCGAGGGTGTTCACGAATATGCACAAAAGGCCATGAACACCCTTAACCTTGTGTTGGAAAACGATTTACCTGCAGTGTATAACATAGATTTTAACATGATTCACAAAATTAAAAAGCTGTTATATACTATATCTACTTCAGTTCCATTTAAGCCCAACATAAGTAAATTAAGCGAAAAAATTAATGTTTCGAGGCCAACACTGCTGATGCTGTTAAATTACCTTGAAAAAGCCGAAATCATTTATCAGCTCACCGTTAATCAAATAGGCGTCAGCTCTTTATCGAAACCTGAAAAAATATTTATGCACAATACCAATTTATTGCACCTGCTTTCCGAAAATAATTTTAACACCGGAAATATCAGGGAGACTTTCTTTTTAAACCAGCTCTCAACTTTTAATAAGGTGAATTATTCCAAAGCAACCGATTTTATTGTAAACGATAAATTTTCCTTTGAGATTGGGGGCAAAAATAAACGGCAAAAACAAATAAAAAATATCAAACATGCCTATGTCGTGAAAGATAATATCGAAAGCGGTATGGATAACATTATTCCTTTATGGCTTTTTGGGTTTTTGTATTGACCTATTTCCCAGGCTCCTACCAGGCTCAGCAGGGTTTGCAATCCTGCGGTTTTGCAAACCCGTTTTTCTTTGTACATTTAGTCGTACCGCCACTGTTCAACGGATATACAGCGTGGCGGTACGGCTGTTTAAATGTTTTGTTAATTTGAATTTTATTTTTGGTGCTTATTTGAAATTTGGTTTTTGTTAATTTGAA
>CAYVWX010000256.1:0-4241 GCA_964455635.1 uncultured Lentimicrobiaceae bacterium
TCATCTTGATAACATGGATATTTCATGTGTTTATAATTTTGTTTACCCTGTGGAAAAGTCGCGTTGCAAATTCAACAGGGTTAATTTTATTATCTGCATTTTGCCTTATCATTTACTTTAGTTTTCGCCCTGAAAGGGCAACTTATTTCAAACAAAGGCAACGCCTTTGAACTCTTGCGAAACCTGACATGCGCCCTGAAGGGGCAGCATAAAAACAGAAGTTACCACTATTTCACTCCTCCCTGATAAGAAACAATGGCTCCCAAATAATCATGCTTCTGTTTGCAGGCGTATGTGTTTTATGTTAAAACCTCCAGGTTGAAAGTCCTTTTTGAATAAACTCCAGAGGCATTACGTATCCGCCTAACTTTTCCAACGACTTTTTAACCTCAAAGCGTGTGTTTCGAGGGCAATAAAAAAACATAAATCCGCCGCCGCCTGCACCTGATATTTTTCCTCCGGAAGCTCCGGCATTGATAGCGGTTTGATAAATATTATCCAACTCCGGATTGGAGATTCCCGAGGCCATCTTTTTTTTATTTTCCCAGCCAAAATTGAGGATGTCGCCAATTTTATCCAATTCACCTTTAAGCACAGCCTCTTTCATCATTACCGCCTGTTTCTTTAAATTGTGAGTAGCTTCCAGCGTAGCTTCTTTTTTATCGGTAACATTTTTAACCTGAGATTCGATAATGTCAGAAGAGTAGCGACTTGTTTGCGTATAGTAAAGCACCATGTTGTACGACAGCTCATTAAGTATTTCCGATTTAATACGAAGCGGGTTAACAATTACCTTGTTATCGTTATAAAACTCCATAAAGTTAACGCCACCAAAAGTAGCAGCATATTGATCCTGTTTTCCGCCGGCCATTTTTAAATCAACCCGTTCAATTTCCCAGGCAAGTCTGGCAATATCGTACTCTCCCAAAGGCAGTTGCAACCATTCGACAAAGGCTCCCAGAATAGCTACCACCAAGGTGGATGAGGAACCCAAACCCGAGCCGGGAGGCGCATCTACATAAGTGGTTAGCTTAAACGACAAGGGCTTGCCCACAAACTCTTTTACCAACCGGTTGTAAATACCTTTGGCCAAATCAAGCCGGCCGTCAATTTCCAAAAATCTGGTCGCCGGCAACACCAGCGTTTCCTGTCTGTCAACGGCATCAAGTATAATGCGTCCGTCATCAGCAGGTTCGATGGTGGCGTAAGCATACAAATTCAGGGTAGCATTTAAAATAGCCCCTCCGTAAATATCGGAGTAGGGTGCCACATCGGTACCGCCTCCTGCAAGGCCGATTCGTAAAGGAGCTTTGCTTCTGATAATCATAGTTTATAATTTAGTTAACGATATTACTCATTTCAACAACCTCGTCAATGGCTTTTAACATGTTGTTCCAGCTATAATGTTGTTTTAACGTTTTAATATTTGTTTTAAATTCCTCCTCTTTGTTTTCCTTATAAAACCTGATAATCGCTTGTTTAACCTCCTCCACAACAGGCTGTACAACAAAGCCCACTTCGTTGTCGGGAACTATTTCGGCCAGTCCTCCCACATTGGTGGTAATAATGGGTTTTTCAAAGTGATAAGCAATTTGGGTAACGCCGCTTTGGGTTGCATCTTTATAGGGTTGAACCACCACGTCGGCAGCATTAAAATAGAGAGCCACTTTGCTGTCCGGAATAAAATCGTTCGACATAATAACCACATCCTGAAGGTTATGCTGTTCGATTAAACTAAAATAGGGTTTCGAGTCGGTATAAAATTCACCGGCCACCAACAACTTAATGTTATTATTTTTGATATAACCGGTATCCAGCGATTTTAACAAAATATCCAGCCCTTTGTAATCTCTGATAAACCCGAAAAACAGCATGTATTTTGTGTCACTATCCAGCCCTAAAAGTTTTTTTGCCGTTTTTTTGCTTTCAATTTTCCCATAGTGGTCGTACAACGGATGCGGACAATAAACTTTGGGTTTTTGTTTGTCGAAGACATTTAAATCGTTAAGCACTGCACGCGACATGGTTACAAAGCCGTCAACACTATTTACCCAATAGGAACCCAAAAGCTTGTCGCCCGGCCTTTTTTCGTGGGGAATAATGTTATCGATGATTGAAACGACTTTTGAGTGTCCGTTTTTTTTAATAATCCGGGCAATTTTACCCAAAGCGGGTGCTACAAAGGGAATCCAAAATTTAATGATAACCAAATCGGGAGACTGCTTTTTAATTTCTTTTCCCGTTTTAAACCAGGATAAAGGATTTATGGTATTTATTTTCACTCTGATATTGAGGTCATCAGGCTTTGGCTCGGAAGAATATTGTGTTTTTCCGGGAAACAGAATGGAGGGATACTGGAGGCTGAAAGTATAAATAACAACTTCGTCACCCTCGTTTAAATATTGTCGTGCAATGCGTTCGTTAAAAGCGGACAGTCCTCCCCTCAGAGGCCATGCCGAGCCTACTATTACTACTTTTCGATGCCTGCCCATTCCTGTTCCGTTTTTTTCGACCCGTTAATGGTTCCAACGGTATCTTTTATTTTATACACCCGGTCGGTTCGGTTGTTACGTGAAATGAGTTCACCCAAAAAGCCCGCCAAAAACAGTTGTGTACCAAGTATCATGGCCAGTAATCCGAAATAAAACAGCGGACGGTCGGTCATGTGTGGAATGCCAAGAAAAAACTTTGTATAGGAAAGGTATCCGGCAATTACAAAACCCACAAAAAAGATGAGTGAGCCCAAGGCACCGAAAAAATGCATGGGCCGGCTGGCAAACCGCGAAACAAAATTAATGGTAAACAGATCGAGGTATCCCTTAATAAACCTGTCCATACCGAATTTGGTAACCCCGTATTTTCGTTTTTGATGTGTTACCACCTTTTCGTCAATTTTGGTAAAACCCGCCCATTTGGCAATAACCGGAATATAACGATGCATTTCGCCGTAAACCTCAATGTTTTTAACCACTTCGTTGCGATAGGCTTTTAAGCCGCAGTTCATATCGTGAAGTTTGGTTTTAAACAGTTTGCGAGTAGTCCAATTGTAAAGCTTCGAGGGAAGATTTTTAGTGAGTTTAGCGTCGTAGCGCTTCTTTTTCCAGCCCGAAACAATATCCAGATTTTTATCCAGAAGCATGTTACGCAATCCGGGAATTTCGTCGGGACTGTCCTGCAAATCGGCATCCATGGTTATCACCACATCGCCCCGGCAAATTTTAAAACCTTCGTTCAGGGCAGCTGCTTTGCCGTAATTTCTCCTAAACCGCAACCCTTTTACATTGGCCGAACCGGCAGACAGCTTTTTTACAATACTCCACGAATTATCGCCTGAGCCATCGTCAACATAAATTACTTCATAGGAAAACCCGTTGGCTTCCATCACCCGGGCAATCCATGCATTAAGTTCCGGAAGCGACTCCTCTTCATTGTACAACGGAACGATAACAGAAATATCCATTTTAAAAATTTAGCGGTAATTAACCTTTTTTAGCAGCTACAAAGATAGTAATATGTAAAACAAAACTACACCTCAATAGAGACAGGTTCTCTTTTGGCAAAAATAGCGATAATTAACGAAAACAAACCACCTGTAATGATGCTTCCGAATATTGACATCAGCGCCATAAGGCCCGGTTGCATAAACATCTTGGTTATATCAAGTGCCTTGCTAAGTTCCTCTTCCGACATATCGGGATTGGCTTCAACCATTTTATCCTCGGCATTGGCTAATAAGTTATCAACAAAAGAAGGGTCGATGTACTTCATATAAACATAGGTGTAAATTGCCATAACAACGGCAATACCTATTGAGGCATACAGTCCTGTCATAAATGCTTTACCATAAGTGGCAAAACCGTCAAGGGTGTT
Organism: uncultured Lentimicrobiaceae bacterium; assembly: GCA_964455635.1. Classification (GTDB taxonomy): domain Bacteria; phylum Bacteroidota; class Bacteroidia; order Bacteroidales; family F082; genus B16-G9. Next base: position 3,871 of record CAYVWX010000256.1, read on the forward strand.
GTTTCGCACCGAGTAAACAGCCCATGCCAGTCCCAAGGCAAACACAATGTAATATCCAAACTGGATGTATGACTCTTCATCAACATCAAGTATAAAAAGCACCAGCTTAAAAATAATTAATGCTGCCGAAACCAATAAGCCGGCCAGCAACGAAGAAGAGAAAATTGATTTTTGTTCCATGACTGTTGTTTTAATTTAAATTGGAGGTAAAGGTAAAAAAAACTCAAAAAAGGTTGGTGTTTATATAACATTAATTATTTTTGCCGCCGGGTAAGCCTTATACGACCAGCTCCCACTGAATTCCCCCAGGGCCGGAAGGCAGCAAGGGTAGGTGGTTGAGCGGTGCGATGTAAGTAGCTTACCCTTTTTTT
>CAYVWX010000257.1:0-3329 GCA_964455635.1 uncultured Lentimicrobiaceae bacterium
AATCTATAACTTATTTCAATCTTTATTAAACCTTTATCTTATTAATAAAGAGCCTATTGTGAAACCCGAAAGTTCAGTAATTTATAAACCGGTAGAGCGGGAATTTTTGCTTTGCGTTTTACGCTTCCGCGTCGGCGTTTTGCAGCTCTTGTAATTTTGCCATTTTCCTTTTTCTTATTTTAGCGCCAACCCACTGGCCGCCAAAAAATCCCAGTATCATAAACGGATAGGTATAAAGTTGAAACCCCATGCCGAACAAATAACGGTAAGCTACCACCATGGGAATGGGAAGGTGTACAAACAAAAACCATTGCCACGAAAACTTTTTTACTCCCTGACGCCAAAACCCAAAGGGGATGTTTGTTACAAAAGTTGCCAATACGGCGAAAGTTAGTGCCAGATATTCATTCATAATTATATTTTGTTGTAAGAAACATTATTTTTAAAAACACGACGCAGCCAAATGGGTAATATGGTTGCTCCGATAAATAAATAGGGATAGTAACTGATAAGCCGCCACAATATGGCCAGCGGTGCAAACCATGAAGCATCGGGAATAAAATCGCCTAAAAAATTTGAAAAGATAAATTCGGCAATACCGCTTCCGCCCGGTGTAGGACTTACCAGCAATATTATCCACATGGTGAGCTGCCGTCCGTAAATCAACAAATGGTCCGAAAAGCTGTAAATGCTTCCGAAAAAAGCCATCAACATAAAATTAACTACCCAATAGCGGCCTCCCCACGAAAAAGCAGTGGCCGTCATGCTTTTAAACCAGTACGAAAAGGGTTTTTTCTTTATCCGTTTTGAGGTGTAAATAAGCTGATTGGCCGACCGGCGGGCACGCATTCTGAACTTTTTTAAGACGGGGAAAAGGAAAACCCATGAAATAAACGATTTGAAAAGATGAGGGTTGATAAACAGGGCATAGGCTAAAAATAAGGTGTAAACCAACAGGGCTATGTATCCGCCAAAAAAAAGCCACCTTATCTCTTGGATGTTGGCTGAATCGGGCGGAAAAATATTATTGCCGAATAAAATGTAAACAAAGGGAACCGATAAGATGAAAAACACCTCATCTAAAAAAATAGCCGTTAATATTACCGCTGTACTTTTTCCGCTGCCAATACCCTCCTTGTATAAAAAAAATATGGCCGGCCCGGTGCCTCCTACCACCGATGGCGATATGGCCGAACTAAATTCCCATAACATGATAATGTTAAATGCCTGCTTCCAGTCAATCCGGTAGTCGGTTAATACCATAATCCGGTACATATAAGCGATGTCGCGCAAAAACATCATTAACACGGCGATAACCAAAAAAAGAAACGTATGCCAGGTAAAGGTTATAAAAGTAAAAGTTTCCGGATTGAAATTTCTTGACAACAGCCATCCGCTAACGGCTAATCCGATTAATATCGGCCAAATAATTTTACGGGTGTTTAAACTTTTTACTATTCTGTCCACAAGATAATTTCGATTTTTTGGCAAAGATAAAAACTGTTGCAACAATGGAATGTGAAATTATCATAAACAGCCATATTGACAGTTGCGTGAAATTATCACCGCCAAATAGGCAGTTATTAATCTGTTTTTAGCAATGGTACATAATTTGACGAGGAGGCCATGAAACGATAAAAAATAAAAGTTTAACAAAAAAATAAAGGAGGACAAAGTTATGGCACTAGTAAGATTTAATCAGTATCCGGCTTTGACAGATTTATTTGAAAGCCTGGAAAAAAATTTCTTCAACACCGAAGAAAAATTTGAAGGAACCGTTCCCGCAGTAAACATTAAAGAAGACAACGACAAATATGTTTTGGAAATGGCAGCTCCGGGAATGAAGAAATCTGATTTTCATATCAATCTTGAAAAAGATGTATTGACCATTTCGTCAGAGCAAAAAGAGGAAAAAGAGGAAAAGAAAGACAATTTTGCAAGACGCGAATTTTTCTACAATTCGTTCAGCCGTTCGTTCAGCTTGCCTGAAACCGTAGATGTGGAAAACATCAAGGCTGATTACAAAAATGGAATTTTGAATGTTGTTTTACCTAAAAAAGAGGAAACCAAGGTTACTCGTGAGATTAAAATCTCGTAAAGGTAAAAGCAACACAAAAAACCCCCGGCTGTTATTAACGGTCGGGGTTTTTTATTTGCTTTTTTAATTTTTCTTCTTTTTCTTTTTTATATAAAGCTCGTGAAGCAACCTTTTGCAGTTCGCGGTCGATAACCAAATCGGCCATAAAAAGTGCCTGTTCGTCAAGATCTTCTATCATTAATCCCGTTTGAAAAAGATGCTGCTTAACATCGTGGCGATACATAAGGCCTGCCAGTTTTTCGGGATTGGTAAGCAAAAGATTTTTAATAAACGAACTTAAATTTTTTCTCAGTTCATTTCTCGATAGCGATTCAAAATCTCCCGGTAATGGTTCGATCAATTCCATGGATAATACAAATTGTTAAGGTAACATTTTTAGCATATTAACCTCTTTTTCGGTTAGCTTGCGCCACTTTCCGCGTGGGATGTCTTTTTTTGTCAGGCTTGCAAACATCACCCTGTCGAGGCGTACCACATTGTATCCGAAGTGTTCGAACACGCGGCGTACAATGCGGTTTCTTCCCGAGTGAATTTCAATACCCACTTCCGATTTGTCGCGTGCTTTCTGGTCGTAGGCAATTTTATCGGGTTTTATGGAACCGTCTTCCAGCTCGACACCGGCCGCAATCTCCAAAAGATGTGCTTTGGTTAGTGGTTTGTCGAGTACTACATGATATAATTTTTTAACGCCATGTTTGGGATGGGTAAGTTTTTTAGCCAGTTCGCCATCGTTGGTAAACAGTAACAGGCCTGTGGTGTTTCTGTCGAGCCGGCCTACCGGATATATTCGTTCGTTACAGGCATTTTGTACCAGCGACATAACAATTTTTCTGTCCTGCGGGTCGTTGGAAGTAGTAATAAAACCTTTTGGCTTGTTAAGCAAAATGTATTGTAGTTTTTCGGCTCTGAGCGTTTGGTCGCCATACATTACTTTGTCGGTTCGCTTTACTTTTGTGCCCATTTCAACAACCACCTTCCCGTTTACGGTAACAGCACCGCTTTCTATCAGCCTGTCGGCTTCACGACGGGAGCATACGCCGGCATCAGCCAAAAACTTGTTTAACCTTATTAATCCATCGGAATTTGCTTTTGGCTGTGGTGATTGGTTTGCTTTCTTTTTAAATTTGTGACTGGTTGAGTCGGCTTTGGGAGCGAAACTCTTTCGCTTTTTGGTGGTTTTTTTAATAAACTTATCAAAGTTACTGGCGTTTAAAAATGAAAAATCAGTATA
>CAYVWX010000257.1:3339-4236 GCA_964455635.1 uncultured Lentimicrobiaceae bacterium
CACCTTTTTTCTTATCCATAGTTAATCAAATATTTGACGTGCAAAAGTACACAAAAAGGAGCTTGCGGATATGAGGAGGATAAATTATTGTTTTAAACCTTTGAATTAACACCGGAAAAGCGCCAGACAAACGGGATTGATGGTGATTTTGACCCTTCAAACAAAATAGCGGGTTGTTATTTTTTTCGGGAAGCCCAATCGGATAAAATATAGTAGCCGGTTACTGTTGCCACGAAAAGTCCGCATAGCCACAGCCGGCAATGGCCGAGGGTAAGTTTTATGATGAATAAAAGAATAAGGATAACAAGGGTTATCCATCCCAGATATTTCTGAAATTTTTCAGACCGGGTTATTTTTTCAAACCATTTCACAGGCCGGGAGTAAAAGCATCGATAATATGGTGAATGGTGTGAGACCGGCCGGTAAGTACAATGGAAACAATATCGTACCGAACAGCGGCATCGGTGTCGGTTTCGTTAATGTAAGCCTGGGCAGCTTCAATTAAAAGATTTTGTTTTTTATTGTTTACCGCCTCTTCGGGATAGCCAAAATAATCGGTGCTGCGTGTTTTAACCTCTACAATTACCAATTCTTCGTTATCCATGGCAATAATATCTATTTCTTTATGTCGGCTTCGCCAGTTGGTTTCCAAAATGGAATATCCTTTCGATTTAAGATATTGAGCGGCAATGTTCTCGCCCTTTTTTCCCGTTTCAATGTGTTTGGCCATATCCTTTTAAAAAACAAGCTAAGATAGTTATCTTTTGTAAAATGTTTGCAATTTATTTAATTGTTTTAACAACGTGGTATTGGGAGGTAATAATTTTTGTCTGTTCGGGTAGAAAACAATTTTGATTATTTCAAACCACGTAGATACAATTCATGAATTGTATCTAC
>CAYVWX010000258.1:0-4229 GCA_964455635.1 uncultured Lentimicrobiaceae bacterium
CATTGTACCATTATACCATTGAACCATTACACCATTATACCATTAATCCTCTAATTAAAAATCACAATCAGATTCTCTGCAAAAACAGCAAGGCCAATCAGAATGATAAAGATTGAAAACAGACGACGCAACAAAACCTGATTAAGACGCTTAGCATAATAAGCACCGGTAACTCCGCCAATTGAACCGCCTGCTACAAATATTGTACTGATAACCAAATTAATTTCTCGACCCTGAATCAGATAGCTTGCAAGGCCAAACATTCCAAAAAGGAAGATAATAAACAAGGAGGTGGCAATAGCCTCTTTCATTTTAAGGTTAGCACCGAGGAAAAGTGCAGGCACCAACAAAAAGCCGCCACCAATTCCAAAAAATCCGCTGGCGAGGCCGGTAATAAATCCCAAAGTCAAAATACGCGGATAATTAACAGCCGATAAATTCGTTGTCTCTTTCCGCTCGACAGCTTTTCTTGAACTCATCAGGTAGCCGATGTATATCATCAGCAAGGCAAAAACAAGCAACAAAACTGGGCCTTTTACTTGTCTGTTTATCAGGGCTCCAACATAAGTACTTATCAAACCCGGGGCAGCCATAAAAAAAGCAATCTTAAATTTTACCAACGACTGCCGCATATAACTCACCGAGGAAATCAGCGACGTAACGCCCACCGCCACCAATGAGGTTCCAATGGCTAAATGAATATCTTCTCCCACAAGATATACCAGCAACGGGACAGCAAGGATAGAGCCGCCACCGCCGGTAAGCCCCAGTGCTCCTCCCGACAAAAGTCCGCTGAGCAGTGTAAAAAGATAAGTAATAGTCATATTAATTTACTAAATTGAAAAAGACTACATTAAATTCCATGAACCTGCTGCACATTTTCCTCGTTTTGATTGTCCCATATAACCGGAAGTTCTAACTCAAGCCACTTGCTGATACCACCGGTCAGATTATACACATTTTCATATTTATTTTCCAATAAAAACAAAACCACCTCACCACTTCTGTTGCCACTGTGGCATGCCACAATAACCGCTCTGTCCATGGGAATTTCATCCAATCGCGAAGCAAGCTCATCTTGCGGTATTAACAATTGCTCCTGCACGTCGTAACTCATCATTTCTATCTCTTCAGCCTCACGAACATCCAACAACAAAGCACCGTTTTTTATTTTTTCATACGCAGCATACGGTGTTACTCCCTTGATTTCCTTATACATATTATTATTTTTTTACACCTCTTATTCATAGGAACGTGTATCCCACAAATCACCTTTACACATATTTATAAACGTGAAAATGAAAAAGATTACTTTTTTTTATTGCCGGCAAATGTATGGCGGAATAACACAGCGTACCCATGTTATTTTTTTATAGGGCATAACCGGAGGTTATAACAACCTATCTGCAACTATTCACCTAACCATGAGTTTGGAAATCAAAAGCCTTTTTGGAGCACACTCAGTTATTATTGCCATTATCAAACAAAAAAACCTCCTCAATGGATAGCTTAAACACTTTGGCAATATCGTATGCCAATTTTAACGACGGGTTGTATTTTCCCTTCTCAAGAAAAACAATGGTTTCACGCCGTACACCAACCTTTTTTGCCAAATCATTCTGAGTAAGGTTGTGTTTGGCTCTCAGCACTTTAATTCTGGTTGTCATCAGGTTGATTGAATGATATTATTTTTGAAATAATGCCGGTTAATGCCGATAAAACAAAACCTCCCAATAACATTAATTGGGTATTGTGAAATTTCGGACTTAAAATAAAAATAAACATCCAAATATACAGGGTTCCGTAATAGGCATAATAACCTGCTTTAAACTTTTTTTGTCTGCTCAGCTCGTCATCTTTCCGGATAGCCAGCTTCCTTTTGTTTCGTATTTTTAACATTAATCCTGCCAACAAAAGAGCTGCAAACAGAATTAACATTTGATAACTTTGGTCAACGTTTTCAAACAACGTTGAGCTGTTTAACAACAGCAACAATCCAATTACGGCAGCAGCAGCACCAAAATCGTAAATTAATATTACCAGTCTTCTGTTATTCATAATAAAATCTTTTTAGTTATATATTTCTAACACAAAGATAGATATATTTAACATTATAGCAACTTTTTTTTGAATTTTTTTTTGGATTCTGTTAGCAAGAAAAGTTTAAATTGAATTTATCTTACCGATATTCAGTTAAATACATCGGGTTTATTTTAGGCTCACTCAAACAAGGCAATAACACAAACACGGCAATAACAGGGGTACTACCTCACAAAAACCGCTACCCCTTTCTGAACTCATAACACAGTATGGCTGTTGCCACGGCGGCATTAAGCGATTCGGCACCCCCGTTACCTTTTGCAAACGAAGGAATGGTGATCTTATGCGTAATTAACGAAAGGTATTTTTTATCAATGCCGTGGGCTTCGCTGCCGATTAAAATGATGCCTTTACCTTGTTTTTCAGCCTTGCTTACCGGCTCGCCGTACAAATAGGCACCGTAAACATCAATGTGGGCAGGCATCTCCGACAAAACACGCTCCAAATCCAAATAATGAAGCTGCACCCTCGCCAGCGATCCCATGGTTGCCTGCACCACTTTCGGATTAAAAACATCCACCGTTTCGCGGGTACAAAGTATGGTTTTAATACCAAACCAGTCGGCAGTGCGCACAATGGTACCCAAATTCCCGGGGTCTTTTAGGTCGTCAAGTGCTAAAATGTAGTCGTCAATGGCACCGCTATCAAACGGAGGCAGTTCGGGAAGCTTAAAAACCGCCAGCACCTCCGACGGATTTTTCAACAACGACATCATCTCCATTTCCTTATTTGTAACACGCTGTATGTTAACATCCTGCAAGCTGTCCTCATTTTTTTCAATCCACAATTCGCGTGCAAAAAGCCACTGCAACCTAAACGGACTGTTCAACAGTTCCAGCACATTGGTGCTGCCTTCGGCCACAAAAAGGTTGTATTCGTTTCTAAATTTTTTAAGGTGCAGCGATTTTACTAATTTTATTTGGGCTTTGGTGGGCATAAAGCTGATTGATTTTAATAAACAATAAACAAAAAAAGTCCCTCCGCCAGGCAGAAGGACTTCAAATATAATTAAAAACTAAACTTGTTATCTATTCGGCAACAACATCAAGGTTAATTTCCACAACAATATCCTTGTGCAGTTTAACCTTAGCGGTATATTTTCCAACCTCTTTGATGTGTTCTTCATCAATAATGATTTTTTTACGATCGATATCAACTTTTTTAGCTTCCTGAATTGCGTTGGCAATCATAATGGTGTTAACCGAGCCGAAGATTTTTCCCGACGTACCGGCTTTAACGCCCACTTTCAGTTCAAGGCCTTTCAGCACCTCGGCCATCGATTCAGCTTCTTTTCTGATTTTTTCCTCTTTATAAGCCTGCTGTTTTTTTGTTTCGGCAAGCATTTTTTTGTTCGAAGGAGTAGCAATTATGGCCATTCCTTTGGGAATAAGGTAATTTCTGGCGTAACCGTCTTTTACATTTACCAGGTCGTTTTTATATCCCAGTCCCGTTATCTCTCGTTTAAGAATTATTTCCATCTTTTTGTCCCTCCTTATTTAAGTAAATCCGCAACATATGGTAACAAAGCAAGGTGACGGGCTCGTTTAACAGCCTGGGAAACCTTTTTCTGGTACTTGGTCGAAGTACCCGTAATACGGCGAGGTAACAATTTACCCTGCTCGTTTATAAATTTCATAAGAAATTGTTCATCCTTATAATCGATGTACTTAATACCGTTCTTTTTAAAACGGCAATATTTTTTCTTTTTTGTATCTACTGCAATGGGAGTTAGATATTTAATATCTGAATTTGATTGTGCCATATTTTTAAATTTTCTGAGTTAATAAATTAAGCTTTTGCTTTTTCTTCTTTGCTCTCTTTGGCTTTTCTGCGTTTTTTCTCGTTGTATGCCACGGCATGCTTGTCGAGTTTTACCGTCAAAAAGCGGATGACACGCTCATCACGTTTGAATTGCACCTCCAAAGGTGCCACAATAGTACCCTCGGCTTTGTACTCTACAAGGTGATAAAATCCGGTTGATTTTTTCTGGATAGGATAGGCCAGTTTGCGCAATCCCCAGTTTTCGCGATGAACAATTTCACCACCGTTACCGGTAATAAAATCTTCATACTTTTTTACCGCTTCCTTCATCTGATCTTCAGACAAAACGGGAGTTAAAATGAAAACGG
>CAYVWX010000259.1:0-1710 GCA_964455635.1 uncultured Lentimicrobiaceae bacterium
ATTAATATTTTACAAATTTATAAACACATGAAACAAAAATTAGCAATTCCCTCTGACAATGGAGTGCTGTCGCAGCATTTTGGCCATAGTCCGGAATTTGTTTTTTTCGATATCGAAAACAACAAAATTATCAAAGAATATCATCTGCCTCCTCCGCCACATACCGAAGGCTCTATTCCCAGGTGGCTTGCAGGCGAAGGAACTACCGATATTTTAACCGGCGGCATCGGCCCCAAAGCCATCGAAATATTATATGCCAACAACATTAATGTTTATGTTGGTGTTGAAATTGACGAACCGGTAAACCTCGCTTTGGATTTTATCAACGGAAATTTAAAATTCGGACAAAATTATTGTCATCATTAAAAATTAATAAATATGAACACTAAAAACAAAGGATTTAATTCAAAACTTATCCACGCCGGTGCGTACGATGATGCCAACGGCAGTGCAGTAGGGCCTATTTATCAAACATCGACCTTTAAATTCAGAAACGCCGACCATGGTGCCAGATGCTTTTCGGGCGAAGAAAAGGGATACATTTATACCCGTTTGGGAAATCCAACCATCGAAGAGCTTGAAAACGCAGTGGCAGAACTTGAAAACGGCGTTGGAGCTTTAGCCGTTTCATCAGGCATGGCGGCTGTTAACACCGTTTACCTTACCCTGCTGGGACAAGGCGACCACATGATTAGCCACAGCTCGGTGTATGGCCCTTCGCGTGGTATTATGGAAAAATTATATCCGAAATACGGCGTTGAGTCAACCTATGTTGATTGTACCGATTTGAGCAACATTGAAAAAGCCATCAAGCCCAACACCAAATTGCTTTATCTGGAAACACCGGCCAACCCAACCATGGGAATTACCGACATTGCTGCCGCTGCCGAACTGGCTCACAAACACAATATTCTGGTATGTGTTGACAATACTTTCAGCAGTCCTTATCTGCAAAAACCACTTGATTTGGGAGCCGATATTGTTTTACACTCCATGACCAAATTTATTAACGGCCATGCCGACATTGTGGGAGGCATTGTTATTGCCAAAACTCCCGAAATGTTTGGCGAGCTGAAATATGTTATGACAAATATGGGATTTAATATGGATCCACATCAGGCATGGCTAACGCGAAGAGGACTTAAAACACTTGCGATTCGTATCGACAGAGCACAGGAAAATGCCATTAAAGTTGCCGAATATCTCGAAAAACATCCAAAAGTAGAGTGGATTCTTTATCCCGGTTTAAAATCGCATCCGCAATACGAATTGGCTAAAAGGCAGATGAAAGGCCCCGGTGCCATGATTTCGTTTGGAGTAAAAGGCGGACTGGAAGCAGGCAAAACGGTTATGGACAACATGCATCTGGCATTGCTTGCCGTATCGTTGGGAGGTATCGAAACACTTATCCAGCATCCGGCATCCATGACCCACTCCAAATTATCAAAAGAAGCACGCGAAACCGCCGGTATTTCCGACGGTTTGATACGGCTCTCGGTGGGTATTGAAGACGCTCAGGATATCATTGATGATCTGGCCCACGCCCTGTCGTTGGTGAAATAAATATTGATAATGCTGACAAAAGCCTGTTTCTTCTCCGGAGACAGGCTTTTTTTATACGTCAGGTTTTTATAAAGCTCTAAGACGCTCGCTTTAAGACGCTCTTCAGGATTTGTAATCCTGAAGCAGATATTTTTCACTACAGACAGA
>CAYVWX010000259.1:1810-4186 GCA_964455635.1 uncultured Lentimicrobiaceae bacterium
TTTACCCATAAAGCCATTAATACTTTGATTTGACGATTAATATTGTAACTCATAAAAAAATATTATTATTTTTGCTTCCCTTAATTGAACCCTATAACCTAAATGTCTTGCGGCACAAAGGATTGTTAAATAAAATGCGTTATGGAAAATAAAGATCAACTTAATCAAAATTCTGAGCTGAAGCATCAGGATGAGAAGTCTGAAGCTGTTAATAAAACAGTGGATACAAGTGCAGTACAACCTATGATAAACGAACAGGAAAAAATTCATCTGATTGAATTAATGACCGGTAATGCTCCTGAAAAGGAGAAGCATCCTGTAAGTAAAAATGAAGAAAGTAATACCAAAAAACCGGAAACAAAAGACGTTTCGGACGAAGCGGAAAAGGTGGTTGAGGAAAAGCAGGAAACCATTATCAGTGAACACGACAAACATCGTATTATCAGGCTGATGAGTAGTAACTTTAATCCTCAAAAGCAAGAGGGAAACTATAGTGATGCATCGCTGGAAGAAGATGAAGAACACCTGGACGACCTGGCCGAACAGGAATACGATTATGATAAAATGAACAAACAAGAGCTGGTTGAGCTTTTGGAAGAGGTTGTTCAGGAAAAAGATATACGACTTATTAAAAATCAGGTTGGCAATATTAAAAGTGCTTTCCTGCGTTTAAACAAACAGGAAAAAGAAAAGCTAAAAGAAGCCTTTCTTGCCGGTGGTGGTAAAGAGGAAGATTTTAAAGCAACCGAAGACCCGCTGGAACAAAGATTCAACGCTTCGTTTAATATATTTAAACACAATAAACACAAATATGCCGAGCTTTTGGAAAAACAAAAGCTGGAAAATTTGGAAGACAAGGTAAAGGTTTTGGAAGAAATGAAAGCCGTTATCGACTCCAACGAACCTTTGAAAAAAACTTACGATGAATTTCGTAAACTGCAGGAACGCTGGAAAGAAATTGGCATGGTTCCCGCTACCGAACTTTCCAACCTTTGGCAAAATTATCATTTTTATGTTGACAGATTCTTTGACAAAGTACGTATTAACAAAGAATTACGAGATCTTGACTTGAAGAAAAATCTGGAAAGTAAACTGACGCTGTGTGAAAAAACCGAAGAATTAATTTTAGAAAAATCGGTTATTAAGTCCTTTAAGATGCTGCAAAAGTATCACGACGAATGGCGCAGCATAGGGCCGGTTCCCATGGATAAAAAAGATGATTTGTGGGAGCGTTTTAAAACGGCAACCGATAAAATTAATGAACGCAGGAAAGAGCATTACAAAGCCATTCAGGAGCAACAACAGTTAAATTACGAAAAGAAACTGGTGTTTTGCGAAAAAGCCGAAGAACTGGTATCCGAGTTACCTGAAAGTATAAAATCGTGGCAGAAAAAAACCGAAGAAATTACCGGCCTTTTGAACGAATGGAAGAAAACAGGCCGTGCTCCCCGTCAGGTTAATGATGAGGTATGGGCGAAATTTAAAGGCTCGCTGGATACTTTTTTTAACGCTAAACGAAACTTTTTTGCTCAGCTGAAAGAGCAACAGATGAATAACTATAATTTAAAGTTGGCCTTGTGTGTTGAAGCCGAAAAAATTAAAGACAGCGACGAATGGAAAAAAACCACCAACGAACTGATTCGTCTGCAAAAAGAGTGGAAAAAAATTGGTCCGGTACCCAAACGCCATTCCGATAAAATTTGGAAACGGTTTCGCTCGGCCTGCGATGAGTTTTTTAACAGAAAATCGGACTTCTTTAAAGACATCCATAAAGTTGAGTCGGAAAACTTAAAGCAAAAGCTTGAACTTATTAAAGAAATAAAAGACTTTAAACTTCAAGGTAACCGATCCGAAAGCATGGAGGCCTTAAAATCGTTTCAGCGCAGGTGGGTTGAAATTGGCCATGTTCCATTTAAAGAAAAAGACAAACTGCAATCGGAATATCGCGAACACATCGATAAACTGTTTGATGCCCTGTCGGTTAATCGTATGGAAATGACGGCACAAAACTACCAAAAACATATTGAAGAGATTCTTGACAGCTCTGATGACGGTCGCCGGTTGAGTCGTGAACGCAACTACCTTTCCAATAAAATGAGAACACTTCAGGAGGAAGTTTCTCTTTGGGAAAATAACATAGGTTTCTTTTCTTCTTCTAAAAAATCAAATGCACTTAAAGAGGATTTTGAAAAGAAAATTAACAAGGCAAAACACGAGCTTGAGGTGATAAAAGGTAAGATTAAAGCCATCGATAAAGCTTTGAGGTAAAATTTTCCTGCTGCATGGGTACTGCCCGGCAACGCCTCCTGCCAGGGTAAGGACAGGTGTTTTTTATAATCGGAATTTGTTTTAAGGGCTTTTCGTGAAAAGCCCCTA
>CAYVWX010000260.1:0-4093 GCA_964455635.1 uncultured Lentimicrobiaceae bacterium
CTGTTTTCCGGTTAACATAGTTTGCTTCCTAACCATGATAACTCCAAGTACTCCAGTCACTTTAGGCACTCCAGTCACTTTAGGTACTCCAGGCACTCCAGGCACTCTAGGCACTATAGGCACTCCAAGCACTCTAGGCACTTAACATGCTCCCTCTTACCTATACAGTCCCATCAGCACTTTTTCATGGGTAATGGGTGCTGCGGTTAACAGTTTATAATCGTTTCGAAAAGCACGCATGGCATCCTGAATGGCAAAAAATGCTCCAATTCCGTAATTAAAGGGTGGTTCGCCCACAGCCTTCGATTTTAAAACAGCCTTTTCGTTGCCTTCTGTTTTTAAATCACTAATGTTAATCTGTTTTGGCGCTGCGTAAATATCAGGGACTTTATAGGTTGATAATGAGTTCGACAGAAGTCTGCCTTTAGCATCCGAAACAAGCTCCTCCATGGTCATCCACCCGATGCCCTGAACCAATGCACCTTCAATTTGTCCATGGTCGATGGTAACATTCATCGACTTGCCGAAATCGTGTACAATATCAACCTTATCAATTTCGTAGGTGCCTCGTATAACATCAACGGTAGCAGTAATTCCCGCCATTCCGAATACGTGATATGCAAACGGATGCCCCTTCTCTTTATCTTTGTCAAAAAATATCTCAGGAGTATAATAGTGGCCGTTTTCGGTAAGTCCCACTCTTTCCAAATGTGCCGTCATTACAAGTTCTTCCCAGGAAAGGGAGGTTGGATTGCCCTGTTGCAGGATTTTTTCCTCATTCAGCTCAATCTTTGAAACGTCCGTTTTTAAAATACCCGCAGCAACCAAAAGCAGTCGTTGTTTTAACCTGCTACAAGCTATCTCCAGTGCTTTTCCGTTGAGGTCGGCACCTGAGCTGGCAGCAGTGGGAGAGGTGTTGGAAACTCTTGTGGTGTTGGTGGTTTCAATTTTTATTCGCTCAATATTTACCGAAAGCACCTGTGCGGCAACCTGCATCATTTTGGTGTTTACACCCTGACCCATCTCAACAGCGCCGGTACTTATGCCAATGCTGCCGTCCTGATAAATGTGTACCAATGCTCTCGCCTGGTTCATGGATTGATTGGTAAACGAAATGCCGAAACAAACCGGCATCAGGGCAAAGCCTCTCTTTTTTAATATATTTTTTTTATTAAACTGTTCAATAAGCTCTTTGGTTTTTTCAATATTGAATTTCTCATCAAACTGTTTCCACACTTTTACGGCGTTGTCTTCGTCAGGTTGCTGTCCGTAAGGAAATGCTTGTCCGGGGCGGATAAGATTTTTATGTTGAATCACTTCGGCCTTCACACCAATTTTTTCAGCAGCTTTGGCAATGGCTGTTTCCATTAAAAACATACCCTGTGGAGCCCCGAAACCCCTGAAAGCCGTGTTTGGCGGCAGATTGGTTTTGGTACTGTAAACGGTTCCTCGCACATTGGGAATGTAATAGGCGTTTGTAATGTGAAAAAGGGTTCGCTCCATAATTGCCGGTGACAGGTCGGTGGCAGCACCTCCGTTTTGGTAGTAATCGGCTTCAAAAGTTAATATCCTTAGCGATTTATCGAGGCCAATGGTAAAATCATATTCGTAAGGATGCCGCTTTCCGGTAATCATCAGATCGATATGACGGGGTAAAATGATTTTTACCGCTCTGTTGGTGAGAAAAGTTCCCAATGATGCCATTACGGCCCACGGTGTTGCCTGATCTTCTTTTCCGCCAAATCCGCCACCGAGACGGTTAACGTCAACCTCTATTTTATGCATGGGATACCCTAACACTCCGGCAGTAATTTTTTGAACGGCAGACGGCCCCTGTGTGGATGAAAATATTTTAATATTTCCATTTTCCGACGGCAGGGTGTAAACTCCCTGGGTTTCAAGATACAGGTGTTCCTGTCCTGCACTTGAAGCAGATCCGCTGACAACGTAATCGCACACCTGTTTTGCTTTTGCAACATCACCTTGGGCAAAGGTGCGCGGCGGAACCAAAAAAGCCTTGTTTTGTGCTGCTGTTCTGGCACTTGTAACGGGCTCTTTTTCTTCAATGTCAAACTGTACTTTTTCGGCAGCCTGCCAGGCAGTGTCATGGTCGTTGGCAAGAATGAGCGCTATCGGTTGTCCTTTAAAGTGAATCTCGGGATCGGCAAAAAGTTGTTCGTCGGGAACAATGCTGCCGATTTGATTTATGCCGGGAATATCGGAAGCCGTAACAACACGAACTACTCCCGATGTGTTTTCGGCTCTGCTGTAATCAACGTTGCGGATGACACCGTGTGCAACGGGTGAAATAACCACGGCACCGTGTAAAGTACCCTGCTGCTCGGGTATGTCGTCGATATAAATGGACCGGCCTGTAACATGGCCTTTTGAATCAATATTTTTCATGGTTGTTAAGCTTTCAAAACCGGTAAAACAATTTCAGGGGTGATGAGGTGGGGAAACATCTCGATAAAATGGGCAAAAAACAGTTGTCGCAACAACAAGCGCTTATACTTTGTGCTGCCACGAATATCGCTGATGGGAGTTATCTCTTCCTGCATTACTTTTTCAGCTTTCAAAAGGGTTTCAACGGATATTTCTTTTCCCGTTAAAAAATCTGACGTGCGGTTAAAGTGTTTAGGAACAGGGGCAATGCCTCCGGCTGCCAGCGCTGCATGGGTGATGTGGTTGTTTTGTACCTCTATTTTAATGGCCGAATTAACACTGGCAATGTCAAGGTGTAAGCGTTTGCTTACTTTTTCAAAGTTTACATGGCTTTGCTTGCCGGGCATCTCAAATTCTATGGATTCAATAATTTCTCCCGCTGTAAGGTTTATTTTTTTGTAATCCAGAAAAAACTCATTAAGATTTACCTTTCGCGACTTGCCCGATGGCGATAATAGGTTGACGGCGGATTCCAATGCCAAAAACAGAATGCTCATATCTCCAATGGGAGAGGCGTTTACAAAGTTTCCGGCTAAAGTGGCAGTGTTGCGTATCTGCTCCGACGAAACCAGTTTAAACCAATTGAACAGTTTTGGTAATGCGGTCGTTAAAGGTTGGTAATCAAGTAAATCGTTGACCGTTACAGAGGCCCCTGCTGTTAGTGTACGACCGTTTTGGGTGATGGTATTTAAACGGGGTATGTCTTTGGTGAGGTTTAAAGCCGATACTTTTACTGTATTTGGTTTTTGAACCATCAGGTCGGTTCCGCCACCAATTGTAAGGTCGGGTTGTGCAGGCAATGTTTCACGTTTTTCGATGGAGGACAATCGCCCTGCAATGGTTTTAAAATAGTCGGGAATAAAATGGTGTTCCGAAAGCCAGTCTAAATTATGCCCGGTATCTTTATCTTTTAAAAGGTCGGCTACTTTAAGGGCTGCTTTTTCGATGGATTTATAGCCTGTGCACCTGCATATATTACCCGCCACCGATGCAATGGCAGCCGGTTTCAGTCCTGCTTTTTTGCCAAGGCTGTAACCCGTTAACGAAACGATAAATCCCGGAGTGCAAAAACCGCACTGCGTTCCGGCACTATTTACAATTGCCTGCTGAACAGGTGTTAAATCATTGGAGTTAAGTCCTTCTACAGTCACAATGTGTTTGCCGTGAGCATTTCCCAACGGGGTAAGGCACGAAACAATGGTTCTGTATATTACCTCTTTGTTGCTTAGCACACCTTCTAAAACAGTGCATGCCCCGCAATCGCCTTCCTTACAACCTGATTTTGTGCCCTTAAGCCCTGCTTCGTTTCGGATGAAGTTAAGCAACGACATCCCCGCAGGAGCTTCTGTTTTTATCAGGTTATTGTTTAAAATAAATGTAATCACTGTATTGATGTTTTTAACCGGTAAAGATAGATAATCTGCTTATATTATCAATGATTGAAAAGTTGTTTGTGGTAAATGTTGATGTTTCAGCCAAAATTGTATTTTTGAAGAGGTTTTAAAGCACAACGGTGAAATGTTTAAAAATAAGGTTGAAAAGTAAAAAAGCAGGATTCTTGTAATAAACAGAAGATTAACAAATAAACACATAAAAAACGGTATGCAAAAAAAAATAATTGTTCTGTTTAGTGCAGTGGTGCTGCTGT
>CAYVWX010000261.1:0-4056 GCA_964455635.1 uncultured Lentimicrobiaceae bacterium
AAGAACAACTGTTAAAAGAGCTTACCAGCGGATATGTGGGCATCGACCCGACAGCCGATTCGTTACACATTGGCCATTTGGTTGGAGTGATGATGCTAAGACATTTGCAGCGTGCAGGCCACAGACCCATTGTGTTACTGGGTGGAGCCACCGGAATGATTGGCGACCCTTCGGGAAAATCGGCCGAACGTAACCTTTTAAACGAAGAAACACTGCGTGCTAACGAGGTGAAATTAAAAAAGCAACTGGCCAACTTTTTGGACTTTGGGGGTAATGCCGAAAACAAAGCCATTTTGGTAAACAATTACGACTGGATGAAAAAATTCAGTTTTCTTGATTTTATCAGAGATATCGGTAAACATATTACGGTTAACTATATGATGTCGAAAGAATCGGTAAAAAAACGTATCTCACCTGAAAATAAATCGGGCATGTCGTTTACCGAATTCTCCTATCAACTGGTGCAGGGTTACGATTTTTTATACCTGTATCAGCACGAAAACTGCAAATTGCAGATGGGAGGAGCCGACCAATGGGGAAACATAACTACCGGTACCGAGCTGATTAGACGCAAGCTGGGACATGAAAACAATGCATTTGCGTTAACCTGTCCGCTTATCACCAAAGCCGACGGCGGCAAATTTGGAAAAACCGAAAGTGGTAACATCTGGCTCGACCCTGAAAAAACATCTCCCTACGAATTTTACCAATTTTGGCTAAATGTTTCGGATGAAGATGCCGCCAAATACATTAAGATATTTACCCTTCTTGACAAAAAAACCATCGAAAACCTTGTTGCCGAACACAACAACATGCCACACATGAGGCTGTTGCAAAAAACACTGGCCAAAGAAATTACCATCACCGTTCATTCGCAACAGGCTTACGATGCCGCTGTTGAAGCTTCGCAGATTTTGTTTGGTAAAGGAACCACCGAAAACCTGAAAAAACTGGATGAAAAAACTTTTCTTGACGTTTTTAAAGGAGTACCACAATCGGAAATGTTAAAAGAAGAATTAAACGGGATTGGTATTCTGGACTTTTTATCGTCAAAAGCAAAAGCCTTTAAATCCAATGGCGAAGCACGGCGCATGTTAAAAGACAATGCCGTATCCATTAACAAACAAAAAATAAAAGAGGATTATCAAATTTCGGAAAAAGATTTGCTTAACCGGAAATATATCTTGGTTCAAAAAGGAAAGAAAAACTATTTTATCGTTAAAGTAGGTTAAGAAACTATAGCCGGTACAAGAACCCGAAAGCAAGTTTTTTTCTGCCTAAAAATCCAACTTCCAACGAAACATTAAAGTGGTAGTTAATGCTGTAGGTACCTCCAATGGCCATATTCCACCGTTGAACCGGATTAATGGCGGCGGTATAAACAGCCTCTTCGCCTATATAATTGGCTAAATCGCCGGCAACTTCCCTTACATTTACCACACCGGTTAACGTTTGCGAGTCATCCAAAAAGGCAGCACCCAGCCATACAGTTGCCATTTGATTATATTTTTTAAGCTTAAACATTTTTCCAATTTTCGGGCTAAAACGATGCGAAACAAGTTTAGTATTCATCTCCTGCGGATGCACTTCGGAGTAATTGTAGTCAACTTCCACAAAAAAATCACGGTACGAATAAAACGCCGTAGCCCCAAAACCATAAACAGAACTGTTGTAACGTGTTGGCTTGTTAATAATTACATTTGTATCTAAAAAAACAGTATAAACAGTATCCTGATAAGGAAGCTCCAAAAAAACACCGTTGGCCGTAATATCGGGCTCCAGATGTCCATGTGCAAAACCTGCGATACCGTAAATATCCAAAAAGGGCAGCACCCATATATCGGGTCTGATAACAACCTGCGAACCTCCGCCGGTAATATGCTGTGTTAACGAATCGGAATAGGCCTTAATAACTTCATTTTGAAGTGTTAATTTAGCGGCGGAATAATCTTGTATAAAGGTAAAGCCCTCGATGCCGGCCCCCCAGGCGTAAGGAAACCTAAACCCTTTGCGCACAGACTTTCTACTTTTCAACGAAACAGGAAATGTCAGTGCAGTGTTAAACCGTTTTTTTAAAACAAACTGTTTTGTATAATTGTTGCTGTTTTTGGTTTCGCCCAAAACCCGGCTGCCCGAAATAAAAAAAATCACTAAAAAAGAAAAACAAAGTTTAAGCAGAACCGGTTTCATACAATAAAAATTAAAGGGTTATTGATATAGGACACTGTAAAGAATAAAAAGGAGGTATGCCGCTATCAGCAAAATACCTTCAACCCTATTAATCATATTATCGGTTTTACCTGTCCACTTTACAAAAACCCACAAAAGCAAACCCGACGCAACGACCATTAATATTTCAAAATTTAAAGAAACATCAAACGGAATGGGACGAATAACGGCACTGACACCAAGCACAAAAAAGATATTAAAGATGTTGGAACCAACCGCGTTGCCAATGGCAATGGCAGAATTTTTTTTGGCAGCAGCAATAATAGACGTTACCAGTTCGGGCAACGAGGTTGCTCCGGCAATCAGAGTTAAGCCTATCACCGACTGCGATATGCCCATATCCAAAGATATTTTTTCGGCCCCTTTAACAATCCAGTCGCCCCCAAAATAAAGCCCTGCAATGCCTAAAAAAATATAAAGTACCGACCTTCCGGTTGATATGGTTTTTATTTTCAAATCAGGGCTGTCATCATCCG
The DNA here is from genome assembly GCA_964455635.1 of uncultured Lentimicrobiaceae bacterium. GTDB lineage: Bacteria > Bacteroidota > Bacteroidia > Bacteroidales > F082 > B16-G9. The sequence continues at coordinate 2,706 of CAYVWX010000261.1, forward strand.
ATTTATCAGGTTTAAAAAGGGTATAGTACAAAAACAACACAAAAAAGATAAGCAACACTACCCCGTCGGCACGCCCTATTTCGCCACCGGGCCTGCCAAAAAGGGCATCGTTGGCAAGAACAAGCAAAACCAGAGCGGCAAAAACAGAACCCGGTATCATAACCGAGGCTGTTTTTTTACTTACTTTAATTGACCAGATGACGGCAGCCACGCCGACAATTAAAAAGGTGTTGGCAATATTACTACCTAAAATATTACCTATTACTAATGCGGTATTGCCTCGTACACTGGCAAAAATATTGATAAAAAGTTCGGGTAATGAGGTTCCCAAAGCAACAATCGTCAGGCCCACCACCACTTGCGACATACCCCATTTAACCCCAAGGCTTGAGGCCCCTTCTACCAATTTGTGGGCTCCAAATATTAAAATAACAAATCCTAAAACAAAAAGAACGTAAATTATCATAGTGTGTTTTTTAAGCAATTGGCCAAAACAGTTTGAAACGAAACCACGGTATATTCCTTATTTTATATAATCCCTCTTACCAAAAATCAAGGTTCCTATTCTTACCATGGTACTGCCTTCTTCAACAGCAATGGCATAGTCACCCGACATTCCCATGGAAATCTCTTTAAACGCATCATCCATGGCAAAAAACTTGCTTTTTAAAACCTGAAAATAATGGTTTAGCTGCCTAAACTCTCTCCTTATCTGCTCGACGTCATCGGTATAGGTTGCCATCCCCATTACGCCTGTCAGCCTAACGTGCTTAAAATTATTTTTGGCAGCTATCAATGCTTCGGCCTCTTCCATACTCAAACCGAATTTGGTAGCCTCTTCGGCAATGTGAAACTGAAGCAGACAATTGATTACGCGATTGTTTTTTGCAGCCTGTTTATCAACTTCCCTGAGAACTTTTAAGCTGTCAACCGAATGTATCAGCGCAACAAAAGGAGCAATGTACTTAACCTTGTTGGTTTGCATATGGCCAATAAAATGCCATTGGATATCGTTTGGCAGTTGTTCGTGTTTTAAAGCCATTTCCTGAGCTTTGTTTTCACCAAACACCCTGTGTCCGGCAGCATACGCTTCTTCGATGGCACTAACAGGTTTTGTTTTTGAAACCGCAATGAGTGTTACCTCCGGTGGAAGGTCTTTTTTTATCCGGTTCAGATTATCTTGAATGCTCATGATAGTTTTTTTGCAAAAATAACAAAGCTTACGGGGAAAATTTATTTTATTGAAGATAATAATTGTCGGGAAGGAAATATGAAATCCTTTTGAGTTTTGAAGTGCCTAAAATAATTAACACAACATAATTTATATTGTACCAAACGTAGAAACCATTCA
>CAYVWX010000262.1:0-4038 GCA_964455635.1 uncultured Lentimicrobiaceae bacterium
CTTTTAAATAAAAGCCTTCACAATTCCGTGAAGGCTTTTTTTTTGCCTGCTTGATCCCCAAATTTTTCCCATCCCGACTAATTTTTCAACAAAAAAAACATAGACTCATTATAAATTAATACAATAATCAGAATATTACTTGTGATTTTATTAACATCTGTTTATCTTTAGCACCCATCTAATTAATAAAACAAATCATTAAAAACACTAAACCATGAAAACAAAAATTACATTCCCGGTATTGTTTTTCACATTAACCTGTATGTTGTTTTATTCGTGCACCTGCGACAACGATTGCCCCGTACCGCAAGAACAGATATCACAATATACGCTTAACAAATCAATTGTTAGGATAAACACAACCAATGTGGCAACAGGTTTTGAAACCGTTTTCTCGGATTTAATTCCGGATAGTACAAATCGCGCCGGATTTAGTCAGGCTTTTGTAGATGCTGCCAGATTTTATGACGACAACTCAGGCTACTTTTTTGTTGAAACTTTAGATAGTTTTGCCTGGTGTGTGGCACACATAAATCACGACTTAATAGGTACATCGCGCAGCCCCGCAGTTGATGAAAACGGAAAATACTTTATTAAAGAAATTGTTGAAACGGTTCGCTATTCAGGCTCGGGATTTGTTGATTACTACAAGCTTAATCCCGCCACCGGCACAAAAGAGCGGAAACTCAGTTTTGTCACCAATATTCCGTCTGCTCAATGGTTTATCGGCACCGGATTTTATGGCAATCCTCCCGAAAAATATTATACTCCTGATGAGGCAAACAGGTTAATCCTTCTGGAAGCTACCCGCACCATGGCAAAAGGAATAAGCGGCATCTTTAAAAATATTTATACTGATGAAGATGCACAAATAACTTTTTGTCGCGATTTTATCGACCACATCCGGTTTTTTGATGACGGTTCCGGCTATTTCTTTATAAACGATTTCAGTGGAATCAATATCGCGCACGGAGCCGATGCCGACCATCAGGGACAAAACGATTATGATTTGCAAGACACGCGGGGAGCCTACATAATCCGCGACATGATAGATATAGCAAAGAACGAAGGCTCAGGGTATTATCAGTACTTCTGGAATAATCCGTCGTCAGGAAAAGAAGAGACAAAAACAGTTTTTGTCAACAGAATCCCCGATACCGAATACTTTATTGCATCGGGCTATTATTCAAAATAATCCTTCTTTTTCATAGGGTTGTTTAAAGTTATCTTACAAAAAAGGTATTAAGCAGCAGAAAATCAAGATAAAAATAAACTTGATACCCCTCTGTATTTATCACTACATTTGTGCCTTAGCATTAAAATCATTTAAAGTAATGGCATGAAAAACCTACTGCTCATTTTAGGAATATTATTCTCCACCTCTATTTTTGCGCAAAAATTTGAAGGGCTGGCTTTAACACCTCCCATGGGTTGGAATAGCTGGAATAAGTTCGGCTGTAATGTTAGCGAACAACTTATTAAAGAAACCGCTGATGCCATGGTAAATTCAGGTATGAAAGAGGTGGGATATAAATATATTGTGATTGATGACTGCTGGCAAATTGGAAGAGACCTACAAGGTAATATTATTGCCGATCCTCAACGTTTTCCATCCGGTATAAAAGCCCTTGCGGATTATATACACTCAAAAGGTTTAAAATTTGGTATCTACTCGGATGCCGGCACAAAAACCTGCCAGAAACGCCCAGGTTCAAGAGGTTATGAATTTCAGGATGCCCGAACTTATGCCCAATGGGGCGTTGACTACGTAAAATACGACTGGTGCAACACAAGCACGCAAAACGCGCAGGCTTCGTACAAACTTATGCGTGATGCCATTTACAAAGCGGGCAGGCCCATGGTTTTCAGCCTTTGCGACTGGGGTGTAAGCAAGCCCTGGTTGTGGGCGAAAAATACAGGACACCTGTGGCGTGCCACTGATGACATAATGAACTGCTGGGATTGCAAAGACAATTACAACAATGCAGGGTTTACCATTCTTCTGGACAGAGTAGCCAACCTCTACTCCTACTCCGGGCCCGGCCACTGGAATGATCCTGATATGCTGGAAGTGGGAAACAACGGACTTACCACAAGCGAAAGCCGGGCTCATTTCAGTCTGTGGTGCATTTTAGCAGCCCCTTTGATGGCAGGAAACGACCTTGGCAATATGTATAAAGAAACACTGGAAATATTAACAAATAAAGAGGCCATTGCCGTTGATCAGGATTCGTTGGGCAAACAAGGTATTAAAGTTCATGATGATGGCGACTACGAAGTATGGGTAAAGCAACTTGCCGACGGCTCGCGAGCAGTAGTGCTTTTTAACAGAAGTCTCAAAGAGGCCGAAATGTCGGTTTCGTGGGAAGAGTTAGGCTATCCTTCGCATGTTAAAGCTAATGTAAGAGATTTATGGCAGCATAAGAACCTTGGCAAATTCAAACGTAAATTTTCTGCCAGGGTACCGTCACACGATGTAGTGATGATAAAGGTTATGATGTGACGGGAAAACAAATCGAATAAGCGCACTCCCTGAATAGGTTTTTCGTTACCAAACTCGTTGGTAACGTAAATTTTTGACCTGATTATTCCTGCTTACCCGGGACAGGATAAAAAAAAACTCTTTCAAAAATGAAAGAGTTTTTTTATGAGTTGAGCTATTATCCAAATCAGGCACCCAGCACCTCGGCCATTTTTTTACCCAAATCGGCGGGCGAATCAACCACATGGATTCCGCAATCGCGAAGGATCTCTTTTTTGGCTTCGGCCGTATCGGCTTTGCCACCGATAATAGCACCTGCATGGCCCATGGTTCGTCCTTTGGGAGCCGTGGCACCGGCAATAAAGCTGACAACCGGTTTCGTTCCGTGCTCTTTGTACCAATGAGCTGCATCGGCTTCCATATTTCCACCGATTTCACCAATCATTACAACGCCCTCGGTTTCAGGATCATTCATAAACAACTCCAAAGCATCGCGGGTTGAAGTTCCGATAATCGGGTCACCGCCAATACCAATGGCTGTGGTCTGGCCAAGCCCGATACGGGTTAGCTGGTCAACCGCTTCGTACGTTAAGGTACCTGAACGCGAAACAATGCCCACACGGCCTTTTTTATGGATAAAACCGGGCATGATACCTACTTTGGCTTCATCGGAAGTGATAACACCGGGACAGTTAGGGCCAATCAGCCTTGCTTCCTTGTCTTTTAAATACTCTTTAACGGTAACCATGTCTTCGGTAGGAATACCTTCGGTAATACATATAATTACTTTAATGCCTGCTTCGGCAGCTTCCATAATAGCGTCGGCAGCAAATGGAGGAGGCACAAAAATTACGGATGTATCGGCACCTGCTTTATCAACGGCCTCTTTAACGGTATTAAAAACCGGTTTTCCAAGATGTTCCTGTCCGCCTTTTCCGGGGGTAACACCACCAACAACGTTGGTACCATAATCAATCATCTGAGAAGCGTGAAAAGTTCCTTCGCCTCCGGTAAATCCCTGAACGATGACTTTTGAATTTTTATTTACTAAAACACTCATTTGTATATCTGTTTTCGATGTTTACTAAATTAGTGGCCAAAGGTAATACGATTTATATAAAATGTAAAAATTAAATGAGTAATTTTGTTATTTACAAATCATTTTAAATTAGTAAATGACAACACTAAATACCAATCCGTTAAACAACGACACCATCTGCGCCACAGCTACCGCACCGGGAACAGGTGCCATTGCCGTTGTAAGAATAAGCGGTAAAAAGAGCCTTCAGGTTTTGTGGAAGGTGTTTAAACCGGTAAACAAAAAGGTTTTAAAAGAAACAATGGAAAGCCATAAACTTTATTTGGGCAGCATTGTGGATGAAACCAAAGAGATTGATGAAGTACTGGCAGTGTGGTTTAAAGCGCCTCACTCATACACAGGTGAAGATTCGGTGGAGATTTCATGCCACGGCTCCGTATTTATTCAGCAAAAAATTGTTGAGCTTTTGATAAAAAACGGCATCAGAATGGCGGAAGCAGGTGAATTTACCAAACGT
>CAYVWX010000263.1:0-4017 GCA_964455635.1 uncultured Lentimicrobiaceae bacterium
GGCACTCCAAACTTTAGGCATTTTAGGCACTTCATTCAATACAACTTCCCCTGCCAGGTGTTCCGCTTTTCCATCTCCTTTTCTATGGCTATGTTAATCTGATCGTTGCGGATGTTGCCCCAACCCGGGCCTGCCAAAAAGCGGGGAGGCACCTCGCCGGCAAACCGCTCTACAATAAAACCCGGATTTAACCGCTCCACATAATCAACAATAAATTTTACATAATCGTTAAACGAAAACAGGTCGTAATCCTCCGGATGTTTTTGATAATCAACCGCCATTAACGTATTTTGTACAATCTGCAGTTGATGAAATTTAATGGTTGTTAACGGCAACGACGAAACCTCTTTTACCGAATGCATCATCATTTCGCGACTTTCGCCGGGGAGCCCGAAAATAAAATGAGCTCCCACCGGCAGGCCAAGCGATGCCGTAAGCTCAATGGCTTGTTTTGATTGCTCGTAACTGTGCCAGCGATTGATACGCTGAAGCGTTTGATTGTAAATACTTTCTACGCCGTACTCAACAATAATGTAATACTTCCCGGAAAGCTCTTTCAAATAACGCAACTTCTCTTCATCCACACAATCGGGGCGCGTTCCTATAACTAAACCCACTACGCCTTCAACCGACAGGGCTTCTTCGTAAAGCTTTTTAAGGTGATCAACAGGTGCGTAGGTGTTGGAGTAAGGCTGAAAATAAACCAGATAATCTTTGGCGCGACGGTAACGAACCTTGTGAAACTCAATGCCCTCTTTTACCTGCTGCTCAATAGACTTCGACGGATTGCAGTAGGACGGGTTGAAAGCATTGTTGTTGCAATAGGTACAACCTCCTTTTGCCAAAGTCCCGTCGCGGTTGGGACAGGTAAAGCCTGCATCCACGCTGATTTTTTGAACCCTGCGCCCAAAGGTCTGCTTAAAATAATCGGAATAGGCATTAAAACGCCGATTGCCTGTAAATGTATTGTCCATAAAAAAGATTAAACCCCTAAAAAAGCAATATACAGTAACATCAAAACTAAATAATTAAAGAGATTTAAGTTGTTTTTTAAAATTCTTCCTGTGTCCTGCGCCATACAACACCAATATTTTATCATAAGGACTGTTTTTAATCAAATCAATTAAATAAGCGTTTCTGTATTCGATAATAACGGCTTTGTATTGTTTATCGGTATAATTTATTCCCTTACTGAATTTCTGGCCAAAAGGGGTATTCAAATCAAGGCTGTCCAAGATTATTACACCGTTTTGATTTTCCCATTCGTTTATAAGCTGAAGATAATCAACATCTGCTCTTAAATCTGTGCTGTCAACTCCGAGGTCGCTATATTCAGGTTGTTGAATATATTTTTTTAAAAAGGAATCGTTGGCATTATCTTTATAGCTTCCGCTAAATCCTTTTATTTTTCTCACTTTCCTGCGGATAGTATCTTTCAATAAACTGTCGTTGGTAAAATCTGTGCTTATCAGCTCATAATAAACAACATATCCTTTGCTTTTGTATTCCTTTACTATTCGGGTAACATCATCATAAAAGGCTTTTTTACCCAGATGATGCATAGGGACATATTTTATTTCCTTATTACCCAATGTGTACGAATATACTTTAGCATGTTTTTTATTCAGCTGCACCAAGCTATTTGTAATTTTGCAAGATTGGAACATCAACAATAAAACAATAAAAGCAATTAATCCTTTCATGTGTTTATATTTTTGTAAATACATGATATACTGCGTTTTTGTTTTGTCATGATTTTTGCTTGCCATGCGGCAAAAATCCCGCCAAAACGGGTCTTGTGTTTTTCTGTACCTCGGGTTAACACCCGAGGCTATAAATATTACGCTCCTAACGGAGCTTATCATCATGCTTCTTTGTGACGACTTGTCGGCATGAATGTTTCATATGTTTATAATTTTGAATACCCTGTGGAATTTGAAAACCATTCCACAGGGTGAATCTGATATACTGCGTTTTTGTTTTGTCATGATTTTTCAGCGGAATATAATTTTCTACCCATCAAAACGGAAAAAAATAAAATCAGCCAAAACATATACAACATCAGGTTGCTACGAGTTTGTGGCCCGTTCCAGCAGACGCAATATTGAAAATATGAAGAAAGCAGACAACAACGTTAACACGACCAGCAAACCGAAAAACTGCCACAGTTCCCATTTATCCCAAAAAGGGCCGATAAGTCCTGCTGCCAGATTACCGATGGCCGTGGCACCCAGCCATCCTCCCTGTGCCAGTCCTTTGTATTGCGGTGGGGCAACCTGCGAAACAAAGGAGATTCCGATTGGGCTGAGAAACAACTCGGCAATGGTAAGGGTAAAATAGGTTCCAATCAGCCAAAACGGCGAACGCAACGTGTCGGAAACACCACCTTGAACAGACAAATCATGAGGACTCATCAAACCTTGCGAAGCCAATACCATAATCAAGAAGCCAACGGCGGTAATTAACATTCCGATGCCGATTTTTTTAGGCGACGACGGTTCTTTATCTTTTTTTCTAAGGTAAGAAAAGAAACCAACTATTACCGGTGTTAAAAACACAATAAAGATGGGGTTAAACTGCTGAAAGGTTTCGGGAGAAATAGGGTTGCCCTCGGGTTGAAGCTGTGAGATTGAATAATATCCTGCTACAACAGAGGCAACAGTAACCAAGGCGCCAATAAGTTTTAGTTTTGGAGAATTGCCTTTTCCAACCATCAGCACAATGCCTAAAATTGAAATTAAAATTGGCAGAAATGTTGACAGGTTAAACACAATGGCTGTGGCTTTGTTAACGGCTCCTACCGTATAATCGCGGGCAAAAATGGTAAGGGTAAATCCGTTTTGGTGGAATGCCATCCAAAAGAAAATAACCACTAAAAATACCAAACCCAATGCCATCAGGCGGTCTTTTGTCTGTTTGGGCGACAGTTCGGCAACCGTGCCTTTTTCGTTGGCTTTCTTTTGTTTGTGGGTAACATCGGCATGTTTGTAATATTTACGGAAACCGATAAAAATTGCCAACGACAATATCATGCTGACACCGGCAACGGCAAACCCCGAGTTGTAAGCTTTGCTAAGCCCGTCGATATAAAGATGTGAGAAATCGGTAAGATTGGTGAAAGCGGTGCCCATCTGATCATGAGCAAAAGTAGCCAGCTCTTTGGTGTTTTCCAACGATCCGTTTAGGTAACTATGTGCCAGCGAAGGAATGGCTTTGTCATATTTCAGGCCTTCCATACCCAACACCCAGCTCCTCATGGCTTTTGCTGCACTGGGAGCAAAAAAGGCACCTATGTTAATACCCATGTAAAAAATGTTAAAGGCCGAATCGCGAAGTTTACTGTATTTGGCTTCATCGTACAGGTTACCCACAAGAGCCTGTAAATTACCTTTAAACAGACCTGTTCCCAGCGAAATTACGGCCAACGCACCATAAATAAACCATTCGCCGGTACCCGGCACAGCCAGCATAAAGTACCCGGCAAACATGATTATGGTTCCAAGAATAATGGTTTTACCATAACCCAAAACATTGTCGGCAATGTAACCTCCCAACAGGGGAAGAAAATATATTCCGAACAAAAATCCACCGTAAACTTTTCCGGCTTCGGTAGCCGACCAGCCAAATTTCGACTGCAGGTATAACACAAAAATGGCAAGCATGGTATAATATCCGAAACGCTCGCCCATATTGGCAAAAAATGCCACATAAAGTCCTTTAGGGTGTCCTTTAAACATACGCTAAATTGTTAATTATTAAATAAATTACTTTTATTAAAAGATAGAAAACAACAAAAATAACCAAAAAAGTATGCTATCCAAATTTGGTTAGGGATAAGTTATCAAAAGAAAGAAATTTATAAATCGGCCTGCGGATGTGACTTTTACTTCAGAATATCACCGTACTCATCAGGAATACGGTCGTTAAGAACATGATTAAAAAGGGTTATCATTTTATTGTGGGATAGCTGCGGGTCAATTTTAGTGGTGAGCACTTCGGGGCTGTGAGACGATGCAC
>CAYVWX010000264.1:0-3975 GCA_964455635.1 uncultured Lentimicrobiaceae bacterium
CTGCCACGGCCCAAACATTGTCCACATAACCCTGTACCGAACTGTAATACTTGAATTTACCGGTAAAAATCTTCAGTAATCCTTTTTCGGTAGAAACCCATACCGTACCTTCCCGATCTTCAAATAGCTTTGAGATATAATTGTAATTACCTGATATTTTAATAATCCGGTTTTTAAATAAATAATACAAGCCCCCGTGTCCGTTTGTGTAAAACACCTGGCCGTCTTTGGTTAAAAAGACTTTGTATATCGAATCGTTTTTACTGGAGGGAATTGCCGTGCTGAATCTTGTAGTTTTGATGATATTCCCTTTTTTGTATAATTTGATTTTTGAACTTTTGAAGTGAACAAAAATGATACTGTCGTAATAACTTATATCACCAGCTTTTCCATTAAATTCATACAGCTTTTTATAAGTTGAATCGCCGAATTTCATTTCATTCAAGGAGTTGCCTTTACTTATCAAAAAGGAAGAATCGGTCATCCAAGCATTATTAATTCCTTTCATTTGTAATTTTTCCGGAAACCTGGTTACGATTTTTGTATTTAAGTCGAGGTAAAAACAGTAACCGTAATTATGGCCTGTGGCATACCTGTATTTCGGTGTAATCTTCAGCCGTCCCACCATAAAGTTAATGGTCGGGTCGTAAAAATAGTTGTAAACCTTATTGTTAACAAGAATGTCAACACCTTCTTTGGTAAGGATAAAAAGGGTATCGTTGTACCATTGCATATCATAAATGGCGTAACTGGAAAGGCCATCTGCATCGTTGAAATTTTTAAATTCAACACCGTCAAAACGGCTTATTCCGCCAACCGTTCCCATCCATAAATAACCTTTTGAGTCCATGGTAATACACTCAACCTGCGCCTGCACCAGTCCGTCTTTGGGAGTGTATAAGCGGGTGGCAAATTCTTGTGAAAGAATATTTTTAGAAAGTAATATTAGTGCGATTATTAAAATCTTTTGTTTCACTTGGCTGAGGTTTTATAAATGGTGATGTAAAAAACATCAAACCACCGCCGGTTTACGCTGTTTTAATTTTATGGTTCAAGATCACATATTGCATATACCGAATCGGGGTCTGTAAAATGGTTGTAATAAAAAGTTACGAAAAAGCTTCCATGGCAAATTTACTTTTTTTATCAAAAAAAAGATAATTTATTAAAACATCATAGTAATTTAGAATGATGTAAAGTAAATAGTAAAGTTATTTAAAAATCAAACTCAGTATTTAAACCCTCGTTACCGTACTAAAAATACTTTTTTTACTCCAAAAAATCTATTTTCTTTTTTAACCGTGAAAAGGAGTGTACCTGAGGTGGGAGCTGTAATATTAAAGCGTTTTCTTTTGCCTGAAAAGTGCATGGTATCCACCAGCTTACCGTTTACATCGGTAACTTCGATTTTATAATTTCCCCGTTGGGAGAAAACCACCGAAACAGTACCTTTTGTGGGATTGGGGTAAAGGATAAACTTGTTTTTTGCCGGAAGGTTGCCTGTGCCCAAATGGTTTTTGTCCAGTGCTGCCAGTACGTATTCACCGGGTTTAATATCGTCAACATAAAGGTAGCCAATGGTTGGGCCTCCTAACAGCGTCTGGGGTACATAATGCCATTCGTCGTTTACGGCGGCACGATATAAAATTAATATTGAATCGTTGTTTGTTAAATCCATATCACCGTCAAGGTAGTTGCTGTTGCTAAAATAAAAACGCCCTGTCGAGGTTATATTATCCGGAAAAACACCTTCCACTTTCCAGTACCTGTTGGGTGATATTCTTAACCCTGCAACAGGATATTTCAGGGTGTCGGGCGCAACCCAGTTATGTGTTACCCGTATCCATGCCGTATCGTTAAGTTCGTTAATGGTGAGGTTGAAAAAGGTATTTTTAAAATCATATCCTTCGGGATGGGTGAACAGCTTAAAATCGTCGGTGGTGGCATCTGCGGTTTTAGCTAACGGGTCCATTAAAACTGCGCGGGGCCGAAAAGAGAGGTTTTTTATGGAATGGCCTGTTTTTCCCGAAAAATGAACGGTGTCGGTTGTTAGTGAAAAATCATTTTTCAGATACCCTATTTCCAAAATGTTGTTGTCTGCCAGATAATCGGCTCCTCTGTAACGTTGTCGTTCGTAAATATTTACGGTGTAAAAATTATCTTTGTGGGTAACGGTGGACGAGTCGATTGAAAAGTGGGGTGTGCCGGGTGTAAATACCCAGGCATCAAAAAAAGGTTTCATGTTTATGCCTGTATAGCCGGTTAAAAAATCCTGCATATCGCGTGATGAAGCCGTTTGATAGGCAAAATGATTCAGATAGGCGGTAACAGCTGCTGAAAATAATGAGTCGCCAAGATAGTTTTTCAGTGTGTAAACCACTACGGCTCCCTTGTCGTACGAAGTGCTTCCGTAGGTATATTGTTGAGGCACATCGGCCAACGCCCAATAGCCGTGGTCGGTAAAAGCCGTTTGTTTTAGCACTTTATAATTCCGCTCTTTCATTTCCGAAATAAACTCATCGTGCTCACCAAGCCCTTCCAAATAGTACATTTCACAAAACGATGCCCATCCTTCGTTCAGCCACATCTCTTCGGCACGGGCACAGGTAACTTCGTCGCCAAACCACATGTGCGAAAGCTCGTGGCTGTACAACGACTGGTTTCCGGTGTTGCCGTTGATGGCAAAATTGGGATAGGCAATGTTGCCGGCATGTTCCATGGCACCAATGGCTGTGCCCACATAGCCCACTCTGCCAAAAGGGTAGGGGCCAAAGTGATTTTCAAAAAAACGAAGTGTATTTTTAAGATTTACAAACGAACCGGCAACTTTTGAGGTGTCGGACGGATGAACGTAAATGGTTATGGGAACGGTGTCGTTAATGCCGATATATTCATCCGAAACCAAAGCATAATTACCTACTGCAACCGATGCCAGATAGGTTGGTATGGGATGATTAAGTTTCCAGTGCCAGACGGAAGTTGTGTCGGTTGCTGCATTTACTGATTGCAAAACACCTCCGCAAACCGCTTTTTTGGTGTTGGCAACGGTAATGTAAAAATCGTAGGTGGCACGATCGGTAAAATTGTCAACACATGGAAACCAGGTCTTTCCCAAATTATGTGGTATCGATTCAAAACCCACTCCAAGGTTAAAAGCATAATTACCGTTCCAGTGAAATCCCCCCCACGATTCATGAAAAGGATGCCCGTGATACCAAACTTTAACTGTAAACTCAGCACCTTCGTTAACAGGTTGCTGTAACAATATGTGTAGCAAATCGTCTGATTGGGTAAACAAAGCCGGTGTGTTGTTTATTTTAACCGAATCGGCCGTAAGTGCTTTAAAATTCAGCGAAAAAGAACGGAGTCCGTTAAGTTTTGAATGTACGGCGGATTCACTCCATCCGGCAAGGGTTTGGGTTGTGGTATTTATTTGTGTGAGGTGAATGGCATAGTGTGAAACATGGATTGAGTCGCCTGCTTCGGCGGAATAAACTTTAGTGGCTAAAAACAACAAAAGGCTGGCGAGGTAAACAGAAATTTTCATTTTCTAATCGGTTAATTTTGAGGTAAAGATAGAAAATCATCCGGTATCTCCTATTTTTATGAAAGTTATCGTTTTAACAATAATTAGTAAAAGAAATTTACAGGAAGCAAAGAAAATATTAGTTTTATTAACTCGTTTACAACAAAAATAGTTGTTTGAAATTTAAAAGAAACAGATTCAATATAACACAACCATAACTATTTACAAATTCACCCTGTTGAATTTGAAAAAAAACCATTCCACAGGGCAATTATAAAATTATAAACACATGAAACGCTCATGATTAGCAGGCTAAAACACACAGAAGCATGATTATTTGCAAGCTACCGTATTTATACTGCCCTTTCAGGGCGCATGTTAGACTTAGGAGGATTTCAAAAGGCGGTGCCTTTTGTTGAAATAGGTTGCCCTTACAGGGCGCCCAAACA
>CAYVWX010000265.1:0-3966 GCA_964455635.1 uncultured Lentimicrobiaceae bacterium
CGGCCATGTAGAAGTTGTATTCAACATTGTACCAACCAAAAACATGAAACTGACAGCCATGTCGTATTGTACCAAGCATGGTTTGTGGCAAAGCGACGAAGTGGAAGTGGAGGTAACAGAGTAGAAGTTTAAGTGTTTATACATACATAAAAGCAGGGCTGATTTTTTAGTTCTGCTTTTTTTATGCCACTTTGCTGCTGCTTATCAAGCAGTGTAAAAATGCCCTTTTTTTACCCGAAAACACCTGTTTAATAATAGTTTTTTTGGTTATTTTTTCACATGGGCATAAAATTTTCTATATTTGTGCATATTAACAAAAATAAAATGCCATGAGAAAATTTACAATTTCATTAATTAGTTTAATGATGATAACAAGTTTTGCCTTTGCAGGAGGGCTTGTTACCAACACCAATCAAAGTGCCGCATGGGCACGTATGTTGGTTCGCGATGCTTCAACAAGCATTGATGCCGTTTACTACAATCCGGCAGCTTTAACAAAATTATCCGACGGGTTCCATTTATCACTGAGTAACCAGTCGATTTTTCAAACTCGTACCATTACCAATACGTTTCCTTATTTAAACAACGATGTTTATACCGGAACTACCAATGCACCCATTTTTCCAAGTGTTTTTGCTGCTTACAAAACGGGTAAATTTGCTTTTTCGTTTGGGTTTATGCCCATTGGCGGAGGTGGTAGTGCTGAGTTTGCCAAAGGTATTCCTTCGGCAGAAATGCCGCTTGCCGATGTAGCACATTCATTAAGCTCGGCAGGGGTAACAGGATATTCTACCGATTTATATTTAAAAGGATCTTCTATTTATTGGGGTCTTCAACTGGGTGTAAGTTATGCCATTAACGATAATATTTCGTTGTTTGCCGGTGGCAGATATGTGATGGCTAAAAACAGTTATATCGGCCATATTAAAGACAATAAATTCCGTTTACAAGACGGTTCTTACGTACCTGCCCCTGATTTTATGAATGGGGTTTCCGCTCAGGCTGAAGCCGGTTCGGGACAGGCTGCTGCCGGAGCATCTGCTGCTACAGGTGGTGGCGATGCCTTGGGAAACTGGACCAGTCAGGGTGCGGGCGGTTACACTTTCGATCAGGCTGTTGCCGGAGGTGTAATGACCGAAGAACAAAAAGCTCAGTTAGAAGGCGGATTATTACAATTCGGTTTTACTCAGGAGCAAATTGATGCCATGACTCTGGAACAGGCTCAGGCAAGCTATTATGGTACTGCCGACCACCTTACCAGCCTGTCGGAAGAGTTGCATCAACAATCGCTGCAACTGGCCGCCGGAGCAATCCTTATGGGCGATCAGGATATTGATGTAACACAATCGGGAAACGGATTTACCCCAATTATAGGTGCCAATATTTCGTTAATGGATGATAACCTGAACTTTGGTATCAAATATGAATTTAGAACCAAAATGACCCTCACAAACTCAACCCCCGCCGGAAAAGGGTTTGTTATCGGATTAAACCCCGACGGAACTCCCATCGAAATGTATCCCGACGGTAGCCAGGTTAATGCTGATATGCCTGCCATGCTTTCAGTTGGTGGAAAAATTAACCTGAGCAAAGTTGTTACTTTACATGCCGGTTTCCATACCTATTGGGATTCAAAAACCGATTGGTCTGACGTAAAAACCAAAATCGACAGAAATTTCCAGGAGTATGCTTTTGGAGCCGAATTTCATGTTACCGACAAATTATTGCTGAGTACAGGATTTTTATATGCCGCAACAGGTGTTAACCCCACATACCAGTCCGATTTGTCGTACAGCCTGACAACAGCCACCGGTGCAATAGGCGGAGCCTATAAAATAAACGATATGTTTACACTCCAGTTTGGCGGTTATTTAGTAAACTACTACTCGCAAACATTACCGGGATCCTATAACGGAACCGCTTTTAATCAAACCTATGCCAAAGACCTGTGGGCTTTTTCGTTAGGACTTGATTTTACATTGGGTAAATAACCTGATAAAATATTTATTTACAAAGGCTGCGGAGTAACTTCGCAGCCTTTTTTACATTGCACACCATGAAAAAACTGTTTCTCCTGCTAATTATTTTGACTACGGTAAGTTTGGAAAATAACTATGCACAAACTATTTTAAAGCCGAATTTTGCTGTGAGCAGCCATCCCGTAACCATTGATAAAATTATAAGTACCGATACCTCGTTTGTGGTTCAAATTACCCTTGAAAACAAACTGCCCAACGGGTATTTTTGTGCCGGAAAAGACATAGTGGTAAAAAGCATTAACAACAGTAAAAAATATGCAATGATTTATTCCAAAGGTATTCCGGTATGTCCCGAGGTGTATCATTTTAAATGGGTGGGCGAAAAAAAAACATTTTCATTTTATTTTCCGGCTATTGATACGTCACTTAATTATGTTAATCTGGTTGAGAATTGCAAAGCCAATTGTCTTGTTATTAATGGCCTGATTTTGAACCGGACCATGAACACCCTTGTAAACAGTGCTTTTGATGCTTACAGCCATAACAATTTGCCATTGGCACTGGATAATTTTAAATCGGCCATAAACCTCTTTCCCAATTATCCCAATGGTTTTTTATACGGTAATGTCGTTAAAATTTTATTGGAACAAAAAAAACCGAAAGAGGCTATACAATGGGGGCAAAAATTAAGAGATTCGCAAATTATCGATAAGTACTCCATCCTCAAACAACTTGAAAAGGAAAAAGGATTCTCCGTTGAGTAATGGTTTAATCCCTTTGTAAAGTAAACATCAAAAATATTACAGTATTTTTAACAACTCGGCAATAACAAGTCCAAGGTAATTTCCGATGGCGTAACCAATTATTCCAACCGTAATACCCGACATAACAACATCTTTGTTTTTTAAGGCTCCCGCAACAGCCGGAACAAACGGCGGACTGCAAATTAATGCGGCGGAGGTAACCATTACCGTGTCGCGATCGATTTTAAACAGTGCCGAAACCAAAACGTGAAATGTTAATGCCCCAAAAATTACCATCGTGATGTAATAAAACAAACGGGGAGTGGCTCCAAACATGTCGAAAATATTTACCAACGAAGCCACATCAATACTAAAAACAAGTATTAAATACATGCCCAGCTCAAAAGTTTTAGGAAGTTTGTTTACCGAAGGAATAAGTGATGCGGCAATGGCCAGCGTTGTAATAATAAGAATAACTACCACCATTTGCGAATTTTCGGGTACAAAAAGAGTGGCTGCACCGCCCACAGCAAAAATTAAAACCGCCAAAAGAAATCCTTTTAACAAAGGACGGCCGTTTTTTTTCTTAAAAAGTCCCCAATAGGGGTCTTCGGCCGATTTGGCCATCAGCTCGGCTTCAACCATTGGCTGAGGCTTGTGAAAATGAGGTAATAATTTTCCAAAGATTGTTTTTCCAAAAGAGATGAGAATGAGAAAATATGCTGCCGAAACCATCATGTCGTAAGTGTTGGTTAACAGATAAGTATCGTTGTTAACGTGGAGCATAATTTTTAACGAAGCAAGGTTTGGCGTGCCTCCCGTATAAAGGCCTACCAGCATACCACCTACCTGCCACAAATCGGGTGAACTTTTATGTTTGAAAATAAGGTATCCTACAATAATAAAAAACAGAAGCCCCACTATGGAGATAATCATGGATAAAAGGGTTTTACCTGCAATTTTCGACCACGATCTTACATCGGACGAAAACAACATTAACGGCAAAGCCAACGGAACCGTGATGGTCATAATTGTCTCCTGAAGCTGTTTGTACTCAGGAGGAACAATGTTAAATACACCCAGAATTATACCTGCAAGATAAGCAATTAAAACGGCTCCCAACTTGTTTACAAACGGAAACTTATGACACAGATATAAAATAAAAAAAGGGGTAAGGAAATAAAAAAGTACAAGTGCTGTTCCAACTATCATAATACTATTTTTGCCGTAAATATATAACTTTT
>CAYVWX010000266.1:0-3891 GCA_964455635.1 uncultured Lentimicrobiaceae bacterium
TACCGGTTTCTTTTTTTGTACAGCCGGTGGTCTTTATCCGAAAAACCGTATTCATAGTTTAAGCACTTGTTAGGCCCTTTAAATTTACAGCCGCCTTTGGCAAAGTTAATTTTTATGGAACCGTAAATATCCATTCCGTTGAGGTCGGACATGCCCAGATAAGTCCCCAAACGCTCGGTGCCGATGGTAAAATAAAGAAACCTGATTGCCAGTCCCACTCTTGTGTATTTATAGTTGTATAACGAAACAGGAACACTTACTTCAAACCATTTTGTTTCATAACGAGGTGAAATAGCCACAACGGCATTTCGTTTCAGTGTGTATTTATAAAGTTTGACAGGATGAATCCAAAAGGCATTCAAATATAAGTTTTTAATGAGGTAAAAATCAGCTTGAAGGCTTATGGCCGTCGGTAATCCGATGTTAAAACTATTTCCTCTGAACGAACTGTCGCGGGATCCGTAAAAAACATTACTTAAATCACCGATAAAACTGTTCATGCTATGAAACCCCAGCGTGTCGATACTGGGCCAATAGGCCGAAACATCTTCAAATTCGTGAAGTTGCGCATTGTATTTATATTTTACCCTTCCGATATCCAATATTGACAGTCCAATTCGATAAACGTACTCATCGTAAGGTTTTTCACAAGGACGCACATGATAATGCTTGATAATATCGTTGCGTTTTTTGGAGTAAACAATACCCATGTCTATACCAAGTCCGGAACCTTTTACCGTGGGTGACACGCCAAATGTATTGTTGTTGTAATCTACCGGAAATGCATAGGCCAAATCGGCATCAACATTCATAAAGTTTACCGTTGAATCGTCGAGAATAATATAATCGCCGTTGCTGATGGTGCCGTTAACGCCACCCAGACCAAACAGTGGTTTTACGGTAATGCCCGCTGTTAACTGTGTCCGGTTATATTTAATAAGGTCATAAGCAAAAGTAAACCCCAGTTCAAACCATGCCGAGGAGCCTGCATCGAAACTAAAATCGGTAAAGCGGATGTTATGAAGCGGTTTGTAATCAAGTCCTTCGTAGCTTACCACCGGAATCTCCCAGGGGATGCGGTTGCCGGAAGTAAAAAACCGTACGGCAGTTGAAATGGCAAAACCATATCTGTCCATATAAAACATGGCCGATGGCCCCTGAAGCCGTAAATTTACCTGAGCAAATTTTAAATCCTGATTGTCGTAATAAGTAAAATTATTTTTATCTTTTCCATACACAGGCAGTTGGTCGGAGCTTTTAAACAGAAGGTCGTAGATGGTGGCATCTTTTTTAGGGATATAAGCAAAGTTGTTGCGGGCAAACAATCCTGCCGACACCAAATGAATATCAAAAAATATTTTCGACTGGTTAATATTCCCGGGATTGGATAAAGCCGACAACGAACCGGCATAGTTACCCATGGTAAGACCCAGCATCTCTTGTGCCCCTGCCCTTTTGATGCCGGAAATGACCAGTAGTGCAGCTAAAGCACTTATAATTTTATATTTATTAAAACGACTCAACTATTTTTTTTCGTAATTCTTAAAAAGAACGCCAAATTTAGTTATTTGGTTTGCACGTACAATAATTTTATAAAAATAAATTGCATGCGATTGTTTCATCTTGGCACATCTTGCTCTGCCATTCGCTGGCGCACAACTTCATACATAAGCACGCCTCCTGCAACCGAAACGTTAAGCGATTCTATTTCGCCCAGCATGGGAATCTTAAGCTTTACATCGGCTTTTTTCAAGTATTCACCCGAAACCCCCTCCCCTTCCGAGCCCATTATAATGGCAATGGGACCGGTAAGGTCGGTTTTAAAATAGGGTTGTGAAGTTTTTTCGGTGGCCGCAGTTATTTTTATGCCACTGGCTTTCAGATATTCAATAACATCTTTTAAATTATGCGCCCGGCAAACCGGAATTTTGTAAATGGCACCTGCCGACGATTTAATGGTTCCCGAATTTAGTTGTGCCGAACCTTTCGAAGGGATTATTACCGCATGAACACCGGAGCTTTCAGCCGTTCGCAACAATGCGCCGAAATTACGCACATCGCTAATGCGATCGAGGATAAGTAAAAATGGTATTTTACCCTGTTCGTAAAGTCCGGGGACAATGTGTTCGATATTGGAAAAAGCTATGGGCGAAATGTAAGCCACCACACCCTGATGGTTTTTTCGGGTAAGCTTATTAAGTTTTTCTGCCGGCACCACCTGATAAGGAATATTATAATCGCGAAATTTGTGTAACAACTCTTTAAAGGCACTGCTTCCTGCACCCCGCTGAACAAAAGCTTTTTCAACTTCATTGCCGGCATCCAGTGCTTCCAATACCGGCCTGATACCGTAAACCATCTCCTGCCGGTTGTCTTCTTTAAAATACATTATTCCTCCAGTAGTTTTTGATCGATTGTTTTTTGTGCTTTGGCACCCAGTTTTTTTAATTTTTCAACCTGTCCCACAATATTGCCTCTTCCGTCAACCAGCTTTTTGCGGGCATCTTCATACGATTTCTGCGATTTATCGAGGTAACTGCCAATTTTATCTAAATCTTCGGTAAACCCGACAAATTTATCGTATAGCGAACCTGCCTGACGGGCAATTTCCAGCGCATTGCGTGTTTGTTTTTCCTGTCGCCAAATCGATTCAATGGTACGTAAAGTCGCCAGCAAGGTTGTGGGACTTACTATTACCACCTTGCGCTCCCAGGCATAGTTGAATAAGCTGTGATCGGCCTGAATAGCAGCCGCAAAGGCAGGTTCAACAGGCATAAACATCAGCACAAAATCAGGGGTGTTTTTATCTTTAATTGAAGGATAGTTTTTATCACTCAGCTCTTTAACATGCTTTTTAACCGACTCTACATGCCGTTTAAGTGCTTTTTCCTTTTCCTCTTTTTCTTCTATCCCAACATATTGTTGATAGGCTGTTAACGACACTTTGGAGTCGATAATAATAAATTTATCGTCGGGAAGTTTAATAATCACATCAGGCCTGATGGTTTTCCCTTCCACGTTTTCGCCTGTCGGCTGAACAAAATACTCCTGGTTTTTTACCAGGCCCGAGTCTTCCAAAATTCTTTCCAAAACCACTTCGCCCCAGTTTCCCTGTTGTTTTGAATCGGACTTTAGTGCTTTGGTCAGATTTTTTGCATCTTTATCAAGCTGTACGCTAAGGTCGTATATTTTTTTAAACTCGGCTTTTAAATCGCTCTGATCCTTGAGTCCTTTTTCATAGGTATCTTCCACCTTTTTTTCAAATCGCTCAATTTTTTCTTTGAGGGGATTAATTAGTTCATTGATGTTTTTCCGGCTGTTTTGGCTAAACTCGTCGCTGTTGGCTTTTAAAATATTGTTGGCAATAAGTTTAAACTCCTGTTGCATTTGAGCCTTAACCTCTTCTATTCTCTTTTTCTCTTCATCCAGCAGGTTTTTCATGCTATCAAGTTCCGACATCAGCGAGGCCACCTTTTTTTCGGCATCAATGCGTGCTGTTTGTTCTTTTTTAAGCTCCGTACGTAAAGTTTGCAGTTCTTTCAATTGCTCTGTTAAACCGTTGTTTAGGGTTTGAAGCCGGGCAACTTCTATCTCTGCTTCGGTTTTTTGCCTGACCTCTGCTTCTAATTTT
Organism: uncultured Lentimicrobiaceae bacterium; assembly: GCA_964455635.1. GTDB lineage: Bacteria > Bacteroidota > Bacteroidia > Bacteroidales > F082 > B16-G9. The sequence goes on from CAYVWX010000266.1 coordinate 3,632, forward strand.
TGATGTAATCGCTGCATCTCCTCCCTCAGTTCAACCTCTTTAGCCTCCATAACCGTCTGCTGAGTCTCCATGGCTGAGATGGTTTCTTTTAACGCTTTTAAACGCTCCTCAGTATCAGCATCATGCAATAATTTATCTGCTTTTTGCTTCTGCAGAAACCAAATAGCAGCTGCTGCCAATCCTACAAAAAAAGCAACTGTTATAAATAAATACTCCATATTTTATAAATTTTAGGTAAAGATAAAAAACCCTTTAACAGA
>CAYVWX010000267.1:0-3827 GCA_964455635.1 uncultured Lentimicrobiaceae bacterium
ATTTTATAAACTGCGGATAATATTCATGAAAAAGATAAAAACTGTTTTATTTGCCTTTTTACTGATGGCTGCCGGCGTAGTACAGGCCGGGCAAAAACCGTTAATTCTAAAGTTTTTGCCTTTGCGAACGGTGGTTAAACCCGGTACCGAAATTCCGCTTTTTGCCATTGTAAAAAATGATAGCAACGTAGCCATTGAGCTTACGAGTAATTTACTGTTGCCTGACTATACCACCTTACTAAACGGTAGTCTGACAGTGGAACACGGCCTGATAAATCCACATCAAACCGATTCGGTTAACTGGATTATCACATTTAATAAAATTGGTACCTACAACCTTAAACTCAAACTGTTTTCAACGGCCGATACCACCGAAAAAGAGTTGTCGGTAACGGTTACCGATACCTGTTGGAAACAAAAAAAGTTTTTGTTAAGTGCCTATAATCCACCTTACACCTGGAGCGGACCGCCTTATGTTGATTCTGCTTTTGTATATTACAAAAATGCAAACTTCGACAATCTGCTTTGTGTCAGAGATGACGATTCGCTTATGCACCAGGTACATAAATACAGGCTAAAATATTTTTTAAATGTCGGCGCTCTGATAGGTGAGGATATTTTAAGAGGCAGCCCCGATTCCGCTCCGCCCGAAATAACAAGCCAACAGATGCAACAACTTGACGAGGCCATTGATAAATACAAAAACGATTCGTTATTAAGGGGCTATTATATTTGCGATGAACCTTTTCCTTCAGCATTTTCCAACATTGCAAAAGTTGTTGCACGTATCAGGGAAAAAGACCCCACAAGGCTTAGTTTTGTAAATATTTGGCCCTATTTTGAAAATGAAATCGGGGATGATAAATATATTGAAGATTTTATTCAAACAACCAAAGTGGAGTTGTTAAGCTACGACCGCTATAACTTTTTTAACGGCTGGGATGACAACGATGAATATTTTGCACAACTTAAAAGAATACGAAAGCAGGCTCTAAAATATGATATTCCGTTTTGTAATATTTTTCAGGGTGTTGGAACCAATGGAACCAGTGCTGATTATTTAGACTGGCGAACTCCAAACAGGGCAGAACACCGGTGGCTGGTTTACTCGTCGCTAACTTTTGGTGTTCACGGAATAATCTGGTTTCATTGGGATGCCGAAGATTGGGGGCTGGTGGAAAACCCTGACAGAGACACTGTTTACCCGTCCATTCAAAGCATTAACGCCGAAATTGATTCGCTCAGTCAAATTATGCTCCATCTTTTTACTACCGATGTTTACTTTATCAATAATCATTCAGCTCCGAAAATCGGAACCCGCGATAAGTTTGTAAAAAAAGCATCGGATGATGCAAATTTAGTGGTTGGCGCTTTTAAAGATGAAATCGGTAACGAAAACTATTTTATGCTGATGAATAAAAGTTATTCCGATGCCGTTTCATCGCAAATAACCGTGAATTGCACGTTAGACAGTCTGAAATTATTTAATGTAATAAACAACAATTGGGAAGCGGTTCCTTTTGAAAAAGACACGGCAGGCTCTGTATTTACGGTTAACCTGCGAAAAGGAGGAGGCGTACTTTTTAAATACAAAAGCAGCAACGCGGCAGTAGTGCCTGCATCGTACAACACCTCATCACAATTTCAATTACAAAACTATCCCAATCCGTTTGGTACGCAAACCACCATACAATATACCATTCCCAAATACAAACCACCATTGTTTTCCGGTTCCGATAACTATTTTACCGTACAATTAGCGGTTTTCGATATGTTTGGTAATAAAGTAGCAACACCGATAAATAGAAGGCAATTGGCCGGAAGCTATCACATTAAATTTAATGCCGATTATTTACCCGAAGGGGTATATTTTTATCAACTAAAGATTGGACCCGTCATCAGCACTAAAAAAATGTTGATTTTAAGATAGCAGCTACATAAAACATCCATGACAGCATGCAAAACACAGAAGTAAAATTATAAACTTCTGAGAAATGGCTTTCAAAATAAATTCGTATTTTTGAAAAAATAAAAAATATTATGGAAACTGTAAGAATTGATATATTAAACCCTAAGGTTAAAACTTTATTGGAGAATCTTGCCGAACTTAAGCTTATCAAAATTAATAAATATGACATCGCCTCTGAATTCAAAAAGATTTTAAATGAATTAAGAACCAAGGATGAAAATCCTGTTTCATTAGAAGAAATTACCGAAGAAGTGGAAAAGGTAAGAAAAACCCGTTATGAAAAGTAATAGGATTATTTTGGATACTAATCTGTTGATTAGCTTTCTTATTACTAACCGGTTTAACGAATTGGACGAGTTACTAATCAACCGAAGAATTAAATTTATTTTTTCTGACGAATCCATTGCCGAATTTATAACTGTGGCCAAAAGGCCTAAATTTCAAAAATATTTTAATGACTCAAAAATTCTTCGGTTGCTTAAGGTATTTGATGAATTTGGAGAACTTATTAAAGTAAATATTCATATAACAAAATGCCGGGATAAAAAAGACGACTTTTTGTTAAGCCTTGCCGTTGAAAGCGATGCGGATTTTCTAATAACAGGCGATAAAGATTTATTAACTTTAAAAAAAATCGAAAAAACATATATTATTACATGGCGTAAATTTTTGAATATTATGCATATATCTTAAAAAAACAAATTAAATGAATTTTGAATTATCAGATGACCAGCAAATGATTCGTGACTCTGTTCGCGACTTTGCCGAAAGAGAGGTAAAACCGGTTGCAAGCGAACTGGATAAAAAAGGTGAGTTTTCGTATGAACTCACCAAAAAAATTGGTGAACTGGGACTGTTCGGTATGAATATTCCCGAACAATACGGCGGACAGGGCATGGACACCCTTTCGTACATTATTGCCGTAGAAGAACTTGCCCGCGTTGACGGCTCTACCGCCGCCACCCTTGCGGCTCACAACTCGTTGGGGATAAGCCCGCTGTTGGAATACGGCACCGAGGAACAAAAGATGAAATATCTGCCGCAGCTATGTACCGGCGAAGCTTTATGGAGCTTTGGCCTCACCGAACCGGAAGCCGGTTCCGACTCCCGAGGAACCAAAACGACAGCTTATTTAAAAGATGACGAGTGGATTATAAACGGTTCTAAAATATTTATCACCAACGGCGCATCAAAAATCACCAAAGGATGTACCGTGCAGGCGGTAACCGGCGAAAAAGACGGTAAAAAAATCTTTTCAACCATCATTATGGAAACCGGCACCCCCGGGTTTACCCAAAAAGAGATGCACGATAAAATGATGTGGCGTGCCTCCAACACTGCTGAGCTCTATTTTGACGATGCCCGCGTGCCCAAAGAAAATCTGCTGGGAAAAGAGGGCGAAGGCTCCCACATTATGTTACACACATTGGATGGAGGCCGCCTCTCCATCGGGGCCATGGGCCTCGGCCTTGCACAGGGTGCTTTTGAGCAGGCGCTGGCTTATGCTCAGGAACGCAAACAGTTTGGAAAACCACTCACCAAATTCCAAATCAACGCTTTTAAGTTGGCCGATATGGCTTTGAAAGTGGAACTTGCCCGTAACCTCCTTTACAAAGCCTGCTGGCTAAAAGACAACAAAAAACCTTACGGCAAAGAGGCTGCCATGGCCAAGCTCTACTGCTCCGAAGTCGCCAATCAGGTAGCTTACGAAGCCGTCCAGATTCACGGTGGCTACGGCCTGATGAAAGATTACGATGTAGAACGTTTCTACCGCGACCAGCGCCTCCTCCAAATAGGCGAAGGTACCTCCGAGATACAGAGGTTGGTGATATCGAGGTATATAGGTTGTTAGAAGTAC
>CAYVWX010000268.1:0-3738 GCA_964455635.1 uncultured Lentimicrobiaceae bacterium
GTCAGCAAAGTAATGAAAGTGGATAAATATTGTCATATGGAAGGTGTTGTTTACCGCTTCAGGCCGGTACCAGCCCGCGATTACATCAGCCGTGTGGGGGGTGTTGACATCGACCGGTCGTGGAAAGTACTGATGAACGACAAAGTACGCTGGGGCCGGCTTAACGAACCCGACGTTACGGTTGACCGCGAAAGCATGCGCAACTCGCCCATGGGCAAACAAAGCTATTTGCGACTGGCACAATCGTTGGCAAATATTCATAAATACGATTCTACCGTTCAGGTTTTGGACCGAGGCCTCTATTTCTTCCCCAACAGTAAGTTTATTTTCGACTACTACACCCTGCCATGGGCCGAGCTGTATTACAAGTCGGGAGCAATGGACAAAGGCGACAGCGTGATAAACCTTGTGGTTAAACGTTACGATGAAGACCTTGACTATTACACCGGCCTGGAAGATAAATTTATGAATTACTACGGAAGTGATATTCAACAGGCTATGGCTGTTTTACAACGCGCATCGCAAATAGCCAAACAGTACAAACGCAAAGAGTTGGGCGATAAAGTTGAAAAAGATTTGATGGACCGGTTAGGGCAGGTTAAAGTTAAATAACTGCTTTCTGTAAACCGTTATCAAAACACCGAATCATACTTTTAAAAAACCCTTACTATTTAATTTAGTGAGGGTTTTTTAAATATTTTCTTTTGAATTTTTAAGGATGTTGTACAAAAAATCGCGGGCACGAAACAGTTGTACTTTTACCGTCCCCAACGGCAAACCAAGCTCCTGTACAATTTCATCATACGAAAGCTCATCAAAATAACGCATCTTGATAAGCTTGCGGTAATGGGGCTTTAGTTTTTCAACCACATCACGCATTAAAACAATTTTCTCCTTATTAATAATGTGTTCCTCCGGATCGGGTAGTTGCGATTCCAGTTTCACGGTTATTTCATCCTGATCGGCATTTTCTCTTTTTTGAACCGTACCTGCTTTTTTCTTCTTCTTTCGTAAATAATCGATACAGTTGTTGGTGGCAATTTTAAACAACCAGGTGCTAAAGGCAAAATCAGGAGTATATTGGGGCAGGTTTTTAAAAGCTTTTCCAAAAGCTTCAATGGTTAAATCTTCGGCATCGTACGGGTTGTTCGACATTTTTAGCATGGTATAATACAACGAATCACGATAATAATCAACCAGTTGAGCATAAGCCTGCTGGTCGCCATCATCAAGTGCACGCCGAATTAATTTGTAATCGCGTTGACCTTTTTCGGTTAAATTATCCCCTATTTCCATTTAGATTGTTTGGTAAATATTCCGGCCAGCGTGAGAAAAGGCATCATCAAACTATAAACAACTTCCCACCATAACGAAAATATAAATAAAGATTTTTCGTGTAAAACAACGGTTGTTTTTTTATGAACAATAATTTGTGTAACAAAACGCAATAAAAAAAGGCCTGTTACAACGCTCCGGCCCACCCCTGTTGCAAGCAAAACAACAAACAAAAGCCAAAACAAAAACTGGGTAAAGCCAAACAAACCGAGTAAAAATTTTATCAACGGTTTATACTCTTTTGATGTGCTCAGATGTCGCTTTTTTTGTTTCAGCCAGTCGGATACCGACGTTTTTGGTTTGGAATAAACAAAACTATCGTAATTTAGTTCCACCTCCGTATTTCGTTTGTTGGCTGCCTGACGAATAAACAGGTCGTCGTCGCCCGAGGCAATGCCATAATGCGAAACAAACCCTTTATGCTGCATAAACAACGATTTACGGTACGACAGGTTTCTGCCCACGCCCATGTACGGTTTACCCATTAAAGCAAACGAAAGATATTGCATAGCAACCATAAAAGTGTCGTAACGAACCATTAAATTAACCAGTCCTTTACGTTTTTCGTACGGTCCGTAAGCCAGCACCACCTGGGTTTTTATGGAATCGTAATGCTGTGCCATATTTTTAATCCAGTGGGGAGTAGCTGCCTTACAATCGGCATCGATCAACAGTAAAACATCGTTTTTAGCCTCTCTGATGCCAATGGATAAAGGAAACTTTTTACCTTTAAAAAAATTCAAATCCTGTTGAATAGTCACCACTTTCAGATGCGGGTATTTTAGCTTAAGCTCCTTTAAAAGCAGGTCGGTATCGTCGTCCGAAGCATGATTTACAACCACCACTTCATAGTTTGGATAGTCCTGTTCCAAAACAGACGGAAGGTTATCGTTTAAATTATAATATTCGTTGCGGGCAGCCATCACCACCGAAACAGGAGGCAAATCTTGGGCAGATGCTCTTTCAGCCGGACGGTAAAACGCCAGCCGCGCAAAAACAGCCCAGTAAAAGAACAGCTGAATTACAACAACCAAAGCAAAGATTGTCAGTAAGATGAGCTCGATAAGGGTGAAAGATTGAACCACAATAATACAATTAAGGATAAAAAAACAAATGTATTCAACTTATACGAATTGAAGTATCTTTGCCGAAATTTTTATGTATGAAATTTGAATTATTAAAAACCGACCCTAAAAGTGCGGCACGTGCAGGCGAAATAACCACCGGACATGGTATTATTCAAACCCCTATTTTTATGCCCGTGGGAACAGCCGGCTCGGTTAAAGGGCTGCACTTTAAAGAGCTTAAAGACGATGTAAAAGCACAAATAATATTAGGCAACACCTACCATCTTTACCTCAGGCCCGGATTAGACATTATAAAACAAGCAGGAGGATTACACAAATTTAACACCTGGGACAAGCCTATTTTAACCGATAGTGGTGGTTATCAGGTGTATTCGCTAACCGACCGGCGAAATCTGGATGAATCAGGTGTATTGTTTCACTCGCACATCGACGGGTCGAAACACCACTTTACGCCCGAAAACGTGATGGACACACAACGTGTGATAGGTGCCGATATTATGATGGCCTTCGACGAGTGTACCCCCTACCCCTGCGATTACGATTACGCTAAAAATTCGATGGAGACGACCCACCGCTGGCTGAGCAGATGCATGGTGAGGTTTAACGAAACAGAGCCGTTGTATGGCCACGAGCAAAGCCTGTTCCCCATTGTACAAGGCAGCACCTATAAAGACCTGAGAAAAAAATCAGCCGAAGTTATTGCTTCGTATCAGGCTGATGGTAATGCCATTGGAGGGCTTTCGGTGGGCGAACCTCACGAAATGATGTACGAAATGACAGCTTTGGTCTGCGGCATCCTTCCCAAAAACAAGCCCCGTTACCTAATGGGCGTTGGCACACCGGAAAACATTCTGGAAGGAATTGCCCTGGGAATTGATATGTTTGATTGCGTAATGCCAACACGAAACGGCCGAAACGGCATGCTTTTTACCAAAGAGGGAATAATAAATATTAAAAATAAAAGATGGGAAAACGATTTTAGCCCCATCGACCAAAACGGAACCTCTTTTGTTGACAGTGCCTATTCAAAAGCATACCTGCGCCATCTGTTTGTGGCAAAAGAGATGTTGGGTTCGATGATTGCCAGCCAACACAATCTTGCCTTTTATTTATGGCTGGTAAAAGAAGCCAGAGCACATATCTTAAAAGGCGACTTTGCAACATGGAAAGAGATGATGGTAAAAAAAGTAACTTTCCGCATAAAATAATAAATTGCAATCAGCAGCCGTTTGAACCACTGAAAATTATAATTTTACCTTTGTATAATAATTATCCGGCTGAAATATTAAAATATTGATAAACCCGACAGATGAAA
>CAYVWX010000269.1:0-3710 GCA_964455635.1 uncultured Lentimicrobiaceae bacterium
TTTCGGCTGCCCACACGCGCGAACATCTTGACAAAACCATTCAGGCCTTTATTAAAGTGGGCAGGAATATGGGCGTGATTGATTAAATTTGTGCTGATGTGAAAAGTAATCATTAAACTGTTTAGCGGTTGAAAAATTAACCGCTAAACAGTTTTAAAAATATGAACGTGTGATTTTTGGAATCGGAACCGATATTATTGAAGTGGAACGTATTGGCAAAAGACTTGTAAAAAGTGATGCCCTAAAACAAAAGCTATATACCGAAAGCGAGCAAAAGTATTGTGAAAAAGGCAAAGTTACCATGCACCAGTGTTATGCTGCACGTTTTGCAGCCAAGGAGGCTTTTTTTAAAGCGCTGGGAACAGGCTATCGCTACGGAATGGCCTTTCGCGAAATTGAAGTCCTCAACGATAAATTGGGAAAACCGTATATTAACCCACTGGGAAAGGTGAAATCTTATTTGGAAGAAAACAACATTAAAACCATTCACCTTTCCATATCGCATGTTAAGGAAACCGCGGTTGCCATGGTGGTAATGGAAAAATAGTGCATCCCTTACGTTACCTGAATTTATTTTCAGAAATTTATTTTTTTTTAACCATCAGCAGGAAAATTATTCTTTGAAACGCCTTTCCGATTGTGTATCTTTGTGTCAATTACATTTTGTAAACGGCCAAAGCAATGGATTCCTTTTTAAAAAAATTACTGCTGCAAACAGCCCGCAATGCTATCCGTGAAAAGTTTACGGGTAAAGTTCTTATTGACAAAGACCGGTTGTTAAAAAAATATCCTGAGTTAAACAATCCCGGGGCTGCTTTTGTTACCCTGAACAAAAATAATCAGCTAAGAGGTTGTATCGGCAGCATTGAACCCTACCGTCCTCTTATTGATGATATTATTGACAATGCTAAGTCGGCAGCTTTTAGCGATCCCCGTTTTACATCGCCGGAGCCTGAAGAGTTGGAAGAAATCAAACTTGAAATTTCCATATTGTCAAATCCTGAGCCGGTCAGCTATAAATCCATTGATGAGTTGATGACAAAAATACAACCCTTCACCGACGGAGTTATTCTTACTTCCGGTTTCCACAGGGCTGTTTTTCTTCCGCAGGTGTGGGAACAGCTTCCCGGATTTAACCTGTTTTTTCAACATCTTTGTAAAAAAGCAGGCCTTTCGGATAACTGCTTAAAGGATTATCCTTCAATAGAAAAATTTCGCGTTACCATTATCGAAGAATCATAAAAGATATGTTACTACAAAACTAAAACCATGGAATACTACACAAAAACATCCAAAGGAATAAAGTGCCTGTTGTGCCGCCACTACTGCAACTTAGCAGAAGGACAAACCGGCATTTGTGGTGTTAACAAAAACGAAAACAATACACTGAAAAACCTTGTTTACGGTAAAGTTGCCGCTTTGCATACCGATCCCATTGAAAAAAAACCGCTTTATCATTTTTTACCGGGTTCTTCCGCGCTGTCGATAGGCACAGTCGGGTGCAATCTTAAATGTCCCTTTTGTCAGAACTGGGAAATATCGCAGGTTGATTCTGTTCCCTATCAACAATTGGTTACTCCCGAACAACTTATTCAAATGGCACTTGAAAATCATTGCCGTTCAATTGCTTACACTTACAATGAGCCCACTGTATTTTATCCTTTTGCAAAAGATGTTGCCGTATTGGCAAAAAAACACGGCCTAAAAAATATTTTTATCAGCAACGGCATGGAGAGTCCTGAAATGATTGATGATATGATGGGAGTAATTGATGCTTTTAACATTGATCTTAAAAGTTTCAATCCTGTTTTTTACCGTGCTAAGCTCAAAGGACATCTCAACAGTGTGCTTGACACATTAAAAAGATTGAGGAAAAACAAATTTTGGATTGAAGTTACTACACTGGTTATCCCCGACGAAAACGATGCTCCCGAAGAGCTTGCCGATATCGCAGGTTTTATTTCGTCGGAGCTGGGAAACGACACTCCCTGGCACATTTCTGCTTTTTATCCCCAATACAAAATGAGTTATAAAAACCGGACACCCGCTCAGGCACTGCAACGTGCTTTCGATATTGGAAAACAAAAGGGACTTCGCTATGTGTATAAAGGCAATGTGGCCGAACAGGGCATTACCCGCTGTCCGTCCTGTCAAAAAGAACTTGTCATCAGAAGCGGTTATTTTATTACCGCCAATTATATTTCAAATGGACATTGTCCTGTTTGTAACACCAAAATTAGTGGAGTATGGAATTAACAAACACCCGAACAGCAGGTAACAGGGGCTCTTTTTATCCCGAAACATGTGCTGCTGTTCAAAACAGTATTAACATGTTTTCAAGCAAGGTAAACAATGTTGTCAATCCGGAGTTATTAAAGGTAATTCCCAAAGCCATTGTAGCACCGCACGCCGGTTACGTTTACAGCGGTTTTACAGCAAATGCCGCACATAAAACGCTTGCCAACGCCGGCCCCGAAAGCATTGTTGTGGTGGGGCCAAGCCATCATGTATATTTTGAGGGGATTAGTGCAGCATTTACTGAAAATTACGAAACCCCTTGCGGCAGTATTGAAACCGATTTAACATTGCTTGAAGCGTTAAACGATAGATTTCACTTTAACAAGGTTGTATCGGCACATCACCGCGAGCACAGCACCGAAACACAGATGCCTTTTATTAAGCACTATCATCCAAACACTAAAATTATTGAACTTATTTACGGTAAAACTACATGGCAACAAGTTGCTGATGTTGTGGAGTATATCCTTTCCAAAAGTGAGTCGGCATTGGTAATCAGCAGCGATTTAAGTCATTTTTACCCCCAACGCGAAGCCGAAATACTGGATGCTGTTTGTTTAAACGCCATAAAACATGCCGACCTTAAACTCTTTAGTCAGGGATGTGAAGCGTGTGGAATAATTGGTATCAAAGCACTAATCCGTGCAGTGAACAAATTAAATTTAAAAACCGGTATTCTCGATTATCGTACCAGTGCCGAAGTATCTACCGACAGCAACAGTGTGGTGGGATATGCCGCTGCGGTAGTTTGGTAAGAGCAGTTAAAAAATCTCTTCTACAGTAATTTTCAATCCGTTAAACACAACCTCATCACCTTTGGTTTTGCCCTCCAACACTTTATAAATAGGTACTACAGGCGAAACAGCATAAAAAACCTCTCCTTCCATCTCAATTTTACCGATTCCTGCTGCTACAAAAAGTTTTTGTCTGTTGGTAATTACCACAGCCCCAAACTCTACCCTTTTGAATCGTTTGTCCGGCGAAATTTTCAGCAGTGTGTTTAAAACCGTGTTAGCCTTAGCCTGTTGTTGCGCAAACATATCCCTTTGCCGCATCATTTTAGTCCTGAAAGCATCGTATCTGTCCTTGGGCGCACCATAATCGTTGGCCTGTTTTTGTGCATCATCCATTGCTTCCTGCAATTGCTTTATAGCAGTTTCCTGGTGTTTAATGCAATAGGCCAGCAAATTTTCTTTTAAGGTTTGTTTTTCCATCCCGCGTTAATTTTGCGCGAAAATAGCTTTTTTTAGTTAATTGAATGTAAGGTACAATGCCTGGAGTACTTGGAGTGCCTAAAGTGCCTGGAGTTTTGAGTTTTAATCGATGCAGATATTAAGTTGTGGTGTCTCTATTAAACGGATATAAGGCTGAGAGGGTATTTTGGTTGGGATTTTTTGTCATTTTATGTCATT
>CAYVWX010000270.1:0-3668 GCA_964455635.1 uncultured Lentimicrobiaceae bacterium
CCTGAAAGGTTTAACTTTTAACGATTTTTCAGGCGTTAAGCCTGCTTTAACAAATTCATTAATACTTTTTGGAAATTCAACACTGGTAAGGCTCATTTGTTGTGCCATGTTATATGTTACGGCATTGATCACCACTTCGGGAACCTCTTTTACATTTTGAAGGGTGTGTTTGGTTGTGTTGTCTCTTCCCCGGCGGCTGGGCGAAAAAATTAATCTGGAGGGATTTACGCCAAAAGCATTGTAAAAACTAAAAGGTGCCAAATTAGGGTTTCCTGCTGCATCCACAGTGCTGGCAAAAGCAATGGGACGAGGCGAAACGCCGCTTAGCAGTAATTTAAACAGTTGTTGGTTGCCATATTTTAAAGGGTCAATTTCAATCATTGTTTAGCAGGTAAAATTGTTGTTACAGCTTCTCCAAATCCTATGCGAACCTCTTTATTTTCAGCCCATCCTCTCATAATGATGGTGTCGTTGTCGTTAATAAATTTGCGTTCGCTTCCATCATTAAGTTTTACAGGTTTTGTTCCCTGCCAGGCCAATTCAAGCATTGAGCCATACGAATCGGGTGTAGGGCCCGAAATAGTTCCCGAGCCGTACATGTCGCCTGGCTTAATATTACAGCCGTTAACCGTTTGATGAGCCAGCTGCTGGCTCATGTTCCAGTACATGTATTTAAAGTTCGTTTTTGATATTTTTGTTTCTCCTCCGTTTTGAGGTTTGATAAACACTTCCAGGTTGATGTCGAAATTGCGTTTGCCGTTAAACTGCAGATAGGGTAAAACAGCCGGTTCTTGTTCAGGGCCGTTAACCCGAAAAGGTTCAAGGGCATCCAGCGTTACAATCCATGGAGAGATGACCGAGCCAAAATTTTTGCTTAAAAACGGGCCCAGTGGTATGTACTCCCATTTTTGAATGTCGCGTGCCGAGAGGTCGTTAAACAAAACCAATCCGAAAATATGTTCTTCGGTTTTTTCAATGGGTATCGATTCTCCAAGTTCGTTTCCTTTGCCGGTAATAAATGCTGTTTCAAGTTCAAAATCAACCAGTTTAGAAGGGCCGAAAACAGGAGTAGTTGTTCCTTTGGCGATTGTTTGTCCTTTGGGCCTGTAAATGTTGGTTCCCGATACCACTATGGATGAACTGCGGCCGTGATAGCCAACCGGAATGTGTTTCCAGTTGGGTAGCAATGCATTATCGGGGTCGCGAAACATAATGCCTACGTTGGTGGCATGCTCAATGCTTGAGTAAAAGTCGGTGTAATCGCCCACGGCAACGGGCAGTTGCATGGTAACCTTTTCGATGGGGCTGGTAATCATATAAGTCAGGCCGATGTCGTTGAGCAGCTTAGGGTTGTTTTCGTTGAAAAGATCGGAGATTTTTTCTCTTACTGCGCGCCACACCTGCTTATCGTACGAAAGAAAACGATTTAAGGTTTTTTCTTTAAAAACCGTCGGGTCATTAATAATGCCGGAAAAATATCCAAGTTCAGCCATCACCGACAGATTGATAACCGTGTCTCCAATGCGTGTTGCCGCGCCTACTATACCATTGTTAAAATCGGCTATGCCAAAAGGTATATTCTGGATGGGAAAATCCGAATTTTCCGGAACTTCAAGCCAGCTTTTGAGTGTGGGGTTGTTTGCTTTTATTTTTGTGCTCATGGTAATATTGATGTTATAACGTGCCGCGGTTTTCCTGTTCGCGCTCAATAGATTCAAAAAGAGCCTTAAAGTTTCCTTTTCCAAATGATTGGGCACCGTTACGCTGAATAATTTCGAAGAAAAAAGTCGGCCTGTCCTGCACGGGTTTTGTAAACAGCTGCAACAGGTACCCTTTGTCATCCCTGTCGATAAGGATGTTAAGACTTTTTAAAGTTTCCATATCTTCTTTTATGGTTCCCACACGTTCGGTTACCGTATCGTAGTAGGTGTCGGGAACAAAAAGGAAATCAACGCCCCTGGCTCTTAATTGCGAAATTGTTGAAATAATGTTGTCGGTAGCCATGGCCACGTGTTGAGGCCCGGGTCCGATATAAAAGTCGAGATATTCTTCAATTTGAGATTTTTTAAGTCCTTTTGCCGGTTCGTTAATGGGGAATTTTATGCGCATGTTTCCGTTTGCCATTACTTTACTTTTGAGCGCTGTAAATTCAGTGCTGATATCTTTGTCGTCGAATGAAATAAGCTGGTCAAAGCCCATCACTGTTCTGTAAAAATCGGCTACTTTATCCATCTCACCTTCGTTAACATTGCCCACTATATGATCAACATAAAGCAGGCCTGTTTCCTCCGGTTTGTAGGCCGGTTGCCATGGGATATAGCCCGGAAAAAACAATCCGTTGTAATTTTTTCGTTCCACAAAAACATGAATGGTTTCGCCATAGGTATAAATGGCAGATGTTATGATGGTTCCATTTTCGTCTGTTTCTTTTTTTGGTTCAAAAGCGGGTTTTGCTCCCCGGCTGACCGTATCGTGAAAAGCTTGCGTGGCATCTTCAACATTAAGAGCAATTACTTTAACGCCGTCGCCATGTAATTTTTGATGAGTTGCAACAGGTGAGTCGGGGGTGAGGGCTCCCGTAAGTACCAATGTAATTTTCTCCTGTCGAAGCACATAGGAAGTTCTATCGTTCAGGCCTGTTTCCAATCCTGCGTATGCTACAGGCTGGAATCCAAAAGCCGACTGATAATAGTGCGCGGCCTGTTTGGCATTTCCAACATAAAATTCAACGTAATCGGTTCCTGTAATGGGTAATAAATCCTGAGGCATGGTGTCTCTGTTTTAAATTATTAATGATGTTATTTTTTTAGTCAAGCCACGATTTAAAATAATCGGGATCTTCGATGCTAAGGGCATCTTTTGTAAGCTTTAACGGCTTAAAAGTATCAACCATTACCGCATATTCTTTGGTGTCCTTTTTTCCGATGCTTCTTTCGATAGCTCCTGGATGGGGGCCGTGTGGCAGTCCCATGGGGTGAAGGGTAATTTGTCCTTTTTGAATGTTGTTCCGGCTCATAAAATCACCGTCAACGTAGTATAATACTTCGTCGGAATCGATGTTGCTGTGGTGATAGGGGGCAGGAATTGCCTTGGGATGGTAATCGTACAGCCGCGGAACAAAGGCGCAGGTTACAAAATGTGCCTTTTCAAAAGTCTGATGGACCGGAGGGGGTTGATGGATGCGGCCGGTCAATGGTTCAAAGTCGTATATGGAAATTGCATAAGGGTAGTGATATCCGTCCCAGCCAACAGCATCAAAAGGATGATATTCGTAATGATATCCGTAGATGTTATTTTGTGATTTTATTTTAATGAGAAAGTCTCCCTTTTCATCGTGAGTTACAAGTTCTTGCGGGACTTTTAGGTCGCGTTGATAAAAAGGGGCATGTTCAAGCAGTTGCCCTTCGCTGTTTACATATCTTTTTGGAAAACGCAACGGAGCATAGGATTCAACAATAAAAAGTCTGTTATCCTCATCCTGAAAGTTAAACTGATACACTGTTCCCCGAGGAATTACGATGTGATCGCCCTTGCTAAAGGGTAAATTACCATACACCGATTTAAAAATGCCGGATCCGCTGTGAACAAAAATCATTTCGTCGGCATGCGCATTTTTAAAAAAGTAATCTGTCATCGACTTTTTGGGCGATGCCAGAATTATTTGAATA
>CAYVWX010000271.1:0-3648 GCA_964455635.1 uncultured Lentimicrobiaceae bacterium
GGACTTTCGGTGAATTCGTTAACGGGATTTAAGGTTTTTCCTTTTATACTTGGATGGTAATTAAAAATGGTTTCCATGATAAAAGTTTCGTGTTGCCTGACCTTGCTGGCCATTTTACTTATCATGGCTGTGTCGCCTATGGAAAAGCTGGCGTCACGGGTAAAAAACAGATTGGGAACAGGCCTTACACTGTACTTTTCAGTATCAAAATAGGCTGTTAAGGTATTTTTATCCATCTCCACGCCTTCAATAAGCTGACGTGCCAATTCGTCGGGATCAAGCCGTTGCATATAAGTGCAAACCTCTTTGCTGATGTTGTAAAAGCGACACAATTTACCCAACAGCTCTCCTTTGGCATTGTCTATCTTAATAATGTCGGAAAGCAAATCTTTTAGTTCGTAAACGGTTGTAAACTGCTTAAGTACATTAAAAAAATCTTTGTATTCGGGCAGGGCAACCGAAAGGTTAAGCAGGTCGCTATAAAGTGAGCGCTCGGCATTTTCCGGCGTCATGTTTTCAACTTCGGCACCCGGCAAATGAACAATAACACTGTTGAGTTTACCAATTTCGGAGTTAACGTTTATAAAGGTTGATTTCATGGACAAATGTTTTTGTAAAATTAATCGATTTCTTTTGTCGGTTCGATAAATTCATAAGAATTTCCCATTGTTTCAATAAATTTTATCAGGTCGGAAAAGGATATTACCACACTGGCAGTGTTGTCGTTTGGGTGGTAACTAACTTTTTCCGAGTGTTTTAGTTGCTCATCAATAAAAAGATGTACATGATGTTCTTCATCGTTTATTAACCCAAAGGGTGATACCGAACCGGGCTTTACTCCCAGATACTTTTCAAGCCGTTTTTCCGATCCGAATGATAACTTTCCTTGTTTTAACTGCTTTTCGAGGGGCTTAAGGTTGAATGGCGTAGTGTCCCTGATAATGCATAAATAGTGCCTGTTTCCTTTGTGGTTTCTGAAAAACAGGTTTTTACAATGTGTGGCGTCAATATCTTTCCAGTAATGTTGTGCAATGGCGATGGTGTCCAATGGCGGATGCTCGTATATTTCATACGAAATTCCAAGCTCATTTAATTTTGAAAGAACCTTTTTTCTGTTCTCTTCCCGGTTCATGACTGCTAATGAGTTAGTTAAAATTATTAATCAACCCAATCGGCTATGTAAAGATTGGTGTTGTGTGTTCCGCCGTTGTTGCGGTTCGACGAAAAGATAAGTTTTTTGCCATCGTACGAAAACATGGGAAAGGCATCAAAAACATGATCGTAGGTAATTCTCTCCAATCCCGTGCCATCAACATTAATCATGTAGAGGTTGAACTCAAAGCCGCGTTTGCCGGCATGGTTTGAGCTAAAAATAATCTTCTTCCCGGAAGGGCTAAAATAGGGTGCCCAGTTTGCTTTACCCAACCGGGTTATCTGTTTCAGGTTGCTTCCGTCAACGTTACACACGTAAATTTCCATTTCGGTGGGTGCTACAAGTCCCTGTTTCAACAAATCTTTGTATTCCTTTACCTCTTTGTCGGTTTTGGGGCGTGATGACCTGAAAACAAGCTGTGTGCCGTCGGGTGAGAAAAAAGCACCGCCGTCGTAACCCAACTGATTGGTAACCTGATACACATTGCTTCCGTCTAAATCGCAGGTGTAAAGTTCCAAATCGCCCGACCTGTCGGATGTAAATACAATCTTGTCGCCTTGGGGGGATAGGGTTGCTTCTGCATCATATCCCGGATTTTTAACGATGGTATCCAAAATTTCGCCTTTTAAATTGGCCACATAAATATCGAAACTTGAATAAATTGGCCATACATATTTTCCGTCGGTGCGTTTTTTTGGTTCGGGCGGACAAGCATCTCCGGCAGCACGGGTTGAAGCGTACAATATGGTGGTGTCGCCGGGTAAAAAGTACGAGCAGGTCGTTCTGCCCAATCCGTTACTCAACAACGTCGGTATGGTATCTTTCATGTTGCCGTCGGCAAACCTGAAATAATATATCTGGTCGCAGGCCGAACCCCAGGCAGGATTTCTGGCCTGAAAAACAATCATGCTGTCGTTAAAACTAAAATATGCCTCGGCATTGTCACCGCCAAAGGTTAACTGCTTAACATGCTTCAGGTGCTTTTCCTGAGGGTAATGTACTGTTGTGTCGGCATTTATTGCGTAACCTGTTTTGTGCTTATGCCGATTTGTTCCACTGTTACAGCTGTAAAATATCGCCGAAAGGGTTAAAATTGCTAAAATAATTCTGCTGTTCATCTTTTTTTTATTTGGTTTTGGTGCACAAAAATAGTTAAATCTTCGTGGCAAAATACGGTATTTATAATCAATTATAAATATTGATATTAATTGATACGTATGTTGAATAATTATATACTTTTGCTGAATAAAAATTAATTATCATTATTCAATCTAAATAAGAATAAAAATGAAAAGGATGATCAGAAGGCAGGAGGTGGTTGATGCCTTAAAGCAGGTTATTTTTTTTGAAAAGAAAGATAACATTGTTGATTTAAACATGGTTGACGATATTGAAATTAAAGGCAGTGATATAAAAATTACCATTGTTTTTCCAAAGTTGGACGATCCGGCAGTTGGAATAGTTTACAACTCGGTGGTAAAAACCGTTAAGCAGGAATTGGGCGACGATGTAAAGGTTGATGTTAAACCTGTTTCGGAAGCTGATAAAGGCAGAGGGCCGTTGGCCGGCGTAAAGCACATTATTGCCGTTAATGCCGGCAAAGGCGGTGTTGGTAAGTCAACGGTTGCAGCAAATTTAGCGGTTTCGCTAAAAAAACTCGGATACCGTGTAGGTATTTTGGATGCCGATATTATGGGGCCTTCGGTACCTATTATGTTTAATGTTGAGGACGGACAGCCCGGTGTTTATGAAAAAGAAGGCAAACCGGTGATGATACCTTTGGAAAACTACGGAATTAAAATTCTGTCGCTGGGTTTCTTTGTAAAACCCGATCAGGCCTTAATGTGGCGCGGCTCCATGATTAACAATGCATTTAACCAATTGATGAAAGACTCCGATTGGGGAAATCTTGATTTTATGGTTATCGACATGCCTCCCGGAACCGGTGATATACAACTTACACTGGCACAGTCGTATCCCGTTAGGGGCATTGTAACTGTTACCACGCCTCAAAAAGTGGCTGTTGCCGATGTAAGGCGTGCAGCCATGATGTATCGTCAGGATAAGATAACGATTCCGCTGCTGGGTATTGTCGAAAATATGGCTTACTTCTCGCCCGAAGATTGCCCCGACCATAAGTACTATATTTTCGGAAAGGGGGCTACCGAAGAGCTTGCCAAAGAACTTGATATTCCTATTCTCGGCAGGGTTCCTATTGTTGAAAAAGTAGTAGAGAGCGGCGATGCCGGAAAACCAATTGCTTTGGATGGCGAAGGAGTAATAGTGGATGTGTTTACAGAAATTGCTCAAAACGTTGTTAAACGTGTTGAAGAACTATAAATCTTAAAAAACAAAATGATGGCTGAAGATAAAGAACTTGAAAAAAAAGTACTCAACGTGCTTGATCAGGTACGTCCCTACCTGCAGCAGGATGGCGGCGACCTTAAATTTGTCGGTATTAACGATGATTTAACGGTTGAAGTGGAACTTACGGG
>CAYVWX010000272.1:0-3641 GCA_964455635.1 uncultured Lentimicrobiaceae bacterium
CATATTATAGCCACGGATGTTAACCCGAGGTATAAAAAATCGTGACAAAACAAAATGCAGAATATCAAATTCACCCTGTGGAATTTGAAATTATTCCACAGGGTAAACCAAGTGGAATAGTTTTTAAATTGCACGGGACAAACAAAATTATAAACCATGAAAAAAATCTTATCGCTGTTGTTTCTTGTTTTGCCTGTTTTTATTTTCGGGCAAAAAAGCACACACAATATAAAGGTGGTAATTGATGGTTACCCCGATAGTACGCTTTACCTCGCTTACTATTACGGCAATAAAGTTAAGCTGGCCGACACCGCATTCAGCCACAATGCAACCTTCGTTTTTAATGGTAAACAAAATCTGCACGGAGGAATTTATATTGTTGTAAGTCAGCAAAAAAGCAAGCTGTTTGAGTTTGTGCTTAATCAAAAGCAACGCTTTACCTTAAAAACCGATACTGCCAACTATTCGCTCGATTTAACCTCAAAGGGTTCGCCCGAAAACAAACTGTTTTATGCATACTTAAAATACAACGAATCGGTTTACTCCAAAATAAAAATACTTTCCGATTCCTTAAAAAAGCAGCATGGAACCGGAGATACGGATAAGCTACGTACTCAAATAAGCAATCTCAAAGAAAAAAGTAAAGCTTACAGGCTGAAAATGATAGCTGAAAACAAGGGTACTTTTGTGGCTGTTCTTTTAACAGCCATGCGTGAAGTGGAAATTCCCGATTCGGTAAAAAACAGCAGCGACAGCACGGCGTCATTTTACTATTACAAAAACCATTTTTGGGATTATTTTCCACTCAACGACGGCCGTTTGCTCCGGACACCTTTGTTTGACAAACGGATAAAAGAGTATTTTAATAATTTGGTAGCCCTTCAGGTTGACTCGGTTATAACGGCCATCGACTATGTTACCGGACTTGCCGAACCCGATGATGATGTGGTAAGTTATCTGGTGTGGTATTTTACTTCGGAATATCAAAATCCAAAATATATGGGTTTTGATAAAATTCTGGTGCATTTGGTTGATAACTATTTTTCCAAACGTAACATTGAGTTTACCACGCCCTCGGTGTTGGAGAGTCTTCAAAAACGAGCCGATGTTTTACGTAAGCTGCTTATCGGCAAAGAAGCTCCCAATCTTATTGTGGTTGATACCGCAGGAAACTATAAATCATTTTTATCCATGCCCAACAAATATACCGTTTTGCTTTTTTGGGATTACAAATGCAGCATCTGTAAACGGGAGATTAAAGCCCTTAAAAAGATGATGGCTGAGCATCCGCCGTACGACATCGGAATTTTTGCCGTTAACACCAACGGTAACTTAAAAATGTGGAAAAAGACCATACACGACAGGCACCTGGAGAGCTGGACTAATGTAAACGGAACACGCAGCGTTACCAAAGATTTTCACGATCTTTACGATGTTAACGGAACTCCTGTTTTATATCTGCTCGACAGCAACAAACACATTATTGCCAAAAAGTTAAAAGCCGATAAAATTGTACTGTTTTTAGACCATTACACACAAACGCAAAAGTAAGGCCGACGAATGATTTGCTTTCCCAATGCAAAAATTAATCTGGGGCTTCAGGTTACAAGGCGCCGCGAAGACGGATTTCATAATTTGAGGTCGGTATTTTTTCCTGTTCCGCTGTTTGATGCGCTTGAATTTAAACGGTCGGACAAATATTCGTTAACAATCTGGAAGCAGCAGAGTGCCGAAATACAGCAAAATAATTTAATAACAAAGGCGTGGCAATTGCTTGTAAGACATTATAATATACCTCCGGTTGAAGTACATCTGTTAAAAAATATTCCTTTGAAAAGCGGGCTGGGAGGAGGTTCGGCAGATGCTTTGTTTTTTGTACGGGAAGTGCTGAGCTTTTTTAATATTGAAATTGATGAAAAAAAACAGCTGAAAATTGCTGTGGAGCTTTGCAGCGACTGTTCATTTTTTAGTTACAACAAGCCGGCTTATGTTATTGGCCGTGGAAATGTAGTTGAGCCGGTGGGCTTAAATCTGTCGGGGTATTATTTGATGCTTGTTTTTCCTCCTGAAACGGTTTCCACTCCTGAAGCCTTTAAGCGGATAATTCCAAAGGCTCCTGAATATAATTTAAAGAAACTGGTATTGGAAAAAGATTTCTCAGCATGGCGGAAATCGCTGGTAAACGACTTTGAATCGGTATTGCCACAACAACTGTTAAACATAAAAACGGAGCTTTACCGGGCCGGTGCGCTTTATGCTTCGCTAACCGGAAGCGGTTCGGCATTTTACGGCATATTTGACCGCAAACCCAACCGTTTTGATTTGTACCCTGCTACAACAGTTTTGCTGTAAAGGGAGAGTATGTTTACATGCTGCGAAATTTTACCGTACTCTTATTTCGGTGCCTACCGGCAGAGAGATGCCTTTGGGAAGATTGTTAATTTTTAGTAATTTGTTTAATCTCATTCCGTAAAGCTGGGCCACATCGTGCAGCGTTTCACCTTGCCTGATGTGATGGTATTTGTACATTCTGTTTGCTCTGCCTTTTTTCTTTTCCAAATATATCATTTCTCCGGTAACAATTTTGTGCTTACGGCTTACCTCGTTGTATTTGTACAGCTGCCATGTGTATATTTCAAATTCAGCAGCTATTTTTTCGTAAGTATCGCCTTTTCGTGCCAAAATCAACTTTCGTTTGTTGTTGATAAATATTTTTCTGCCTGTTGAAGACTTCCCTGAGATTTTAAAGGTGGCTATGGAGGGAACAGCACCTTCTTTATGGGTTTTTACCTTTTTCTTCTTCTTATTATGTTTGCCGGGGGCTTCCCGGTCGTATTGGTCAAGGTGATATTTTTCAATGATTTTTATAAGCAGCTGAGGATACTTGGGGTTGGTGGCATAACCGGCTTTTTTAAGTCCGTAAGCCCATTTTTTATAGTCGGTTATGTCGTATTTAAATAAAAAGGAGTAGCGTCCCCGTTGTGTTAAAAATTTTGAATGGTCTCGATAGGAGTCGGCGGCTTTGGTGTATTTTCTAAAGCACTCGTGTTTTTCATCGTCATCCATGTAAAACTTTTTTCCGTGCCAGTTGTTGTGGCATTTAATGCCGAAATGGTTGTTGGCTTTACGGGCCAGCCGGCTGTTGCCCGAACCCGATTCCAAAACACCCTGAGCCAACGTGATGGATGCCGGAATGTTAAACTCCTTCATTTTTTTTATGGCAACATCTTTGTATTTGGCGATATATTCTTCCGTAGTCATGCGTTGTGCCATGCCTTTGCCGGCCGTAATCAGCAGCAACAGGGTAAAAATTACGGAAATCTTTTTTTGGAGAATAACATTCATTATCGGGCAAAGATAACGTGTCGGTAAAAACAATTATTAACCTTTAAACGTATTTTTGCACAAAAGATTGTTTATGAAGAAAGGGGAGGGGTGTTGCAGGGTGTGCCGGGCGGTCGTGCCGAGTGATGCAACGATGAGACGATAGAACGATGGAACGATGGGACGAGGGTCTTGAAAATTTGAATTTTTAATTTGGTTTACCCTGTGGAATAGTTTTCAAATTCTACAGGGTGAATTTGTTATTTGGATTTTGGAATTTTTATTTCTGTAAGGTGTAATAAAGTCGGGTCGCCACT
>CAYVWX010000273.1:0-3574 GCA_964455635.1 uncultured Lentimicrobiaceae bacterium
TCATACATTTTTATGGCCTTTTCGTAGTAGCCCTGATCCATATATATGGAAGCCAGTGTTTCGCTTACAATGTCTTCCTGATCGACAATACTCTCCTTTGCTTTATCCACCGGATCGTAAAATTTACTTTTTGCACGGCTTATGGCAGGCTGGCTGTTAATAAACTCGTCTATGAGTGACAGTTTCGATTTTTTTGAGAGTGGTTTTGATTTTTGTTCCCCACCCTTTTGCTTTTTCTCTTTTTCAATTTCACGGATTCGTTGTTCTATAATTTTTTTCAGTCTGACAATGGTATCCTCCTCGCTGGTTTTAGTGCCGGCAGGCTCTTCATTACCCGAAACAGCAGTGTGAGGTGTTTCGTATTCAATCTTTTCAGGCGATTTTGACTGTGGTTCTGTTTTGACCGGTGAATTATCTTCGCTGTTTTTTTCAGCCGGTTCGACCGCCGGTTCCGGTTTTGCTGCGATATCCGGTTTGGCTCGTTCAATTCTGCTGATATGCTTTCTTAAGATGTTGCGATTTCCGGCATATAAGGCGGTAGTTTTTAATTGGGCATCGTAACGGACGTTATTTTCTTTGTACAGATTGAGGGTGTATAAAATTCGTGCCGATTGGAAATAGGGGAAGTCCTTTATTAAAGCATCCAGTTCTTCCAAGGTAGAATTATCTAATTTAGAAGGTGTTGTTAAATACGATATAAATTGTTCTTTATTCATTTTAACTAATTGCTCTGTTTATTACTTCCCGAATTATTTTTACCAGTTAATTACCGCTTTGTTAAATATGTCGTCTGCAAGCGCATCCGATATTTGCTCAATCAAAGTAGCTTTAACGCTGTTAAAATCCTGATCGGAAGAATATTCGGCAAACTCGGTAAATTTTTGTTCGAAATCGTTATCCGGTTCAAATTTATTTACAAACCGGACGTTTACGGTTATGGTCAAACGGTTCATGGCGGCAGTCTGGTCGCTTTGAATGGCTACCGGTATGGTTTTATAATCGGTTATTTCGCCATCAAATGCCAAATCGCCGTTGCGGTCAACCATGTTAAGGTTTAACTGTGTTGTAAACTTATCGCGTAAAATATTGGTAAAAACCGGACTCAGGGTAGGCTCTACCAATGCTGCTTTGTTTGGGAAATATTGTATGGATATTGTTTTTGCCTGCGGTGGCACCGAAGCACCCGTAAGCGAATAAATGCCGCAGCCGCTAAACACCAGCACGACTGAAACCATCAGCAGGTGCCATTTAAAATTTAATATGTATTTACCCATAAAATTCATACTTTACAAAGGTAATCTCTTTTTTTATTTCGGCCGGACTAAAGCAGGCAGGTAATTAACCCTGCACAAAATTTTTGATTACGAACAGCCGGAAACCAATATTTTACCTGTTTGGTTTTTATTTAATGTTATACTCTTTTATTTTACGATACAGGGTTCGTTCCGATATTCCCAATTCGGCTGCGGCGGCTTTCCGTTTTCCGCCATGCCTGCCAAGTGCTTTTCTAATCATCTCTTTTTCGTTGTCCTGCAACGATAACGATTCGCCAATAACTTCAGACTCGGTAATCGGGTGATTTTCGTCGGGTTTTGAAATAATAATTTGTCTTTGTTCGGGTTCAGCCTGATCGACATGAATAAGAGAGCCGGTTTGGATGTCGGCGGTGGCTTTTGTATCGTTTTCAAATCTTTCGGTACTTATGTTTGAATACACCACTCGTTTGAGTTCGGTAAGGTCTTTTTGCATATCGAACAGCACCTTATACAGCAACTCACGTTCCGAAAGGCTTTCGCTTTCCTTTTTATTATAAAGAACCGGTAAATCTTTTTGATGATGAGGGAGGTATTTTTTTAGGGTTTCACCGGTAATTTCCTTTTGAGGTTCAATAATAGATATTTGTTCGGTAATATTTTTAAGCTGTCTGATGTTACCCGGCCAATAATAATTTTCGAGTATCTGTACGGCATCGGGGGTTAGCTTTAACGGAGGCATGCGATATTTTTCGGCAAAATCGGAAGCGAATTTTCTAAATATCAAGTGAATATCTTCTTTACGTTCGCGTAACGGAGGAATAAAAATAGGTACTGAATTTAGCCGGTAATATAAGTCTTCGCGAAATTTACCTTCCGAAATGGCTTGTTGTACATTAACGTTGGTTGCTGCAACCACACGCACATCGGTTTTTAAAACTTTTGAAGAACCTACCTTTAAAAATTCGCCGGTTTCGAGCACTCGCAAAAGCCTCACCTGGGTTGAAACAGGCAATTCGGCTACCTCGTCTAAAAAGATGGTCCCGCCACTGGCAACTTCAAAATATCCCTTTCTGGAATCGGAAGCACCGGTAAAC
Source organism: uncultured Lentimicrobiaceae bacterium (assembly GCA_964455635.1). Taxonomy (GTDB): domain Bacteria; phylum Bacteroidota; class Bacteroidia; order Bacteroidales; family F082; genus B16-G9. The sequence continues at coordinate 2,351 of CAYVWX010000273.1, forward strand.
GAGCCTTTTTCGTGTCCAAACAATTCCGAGTCGATGGTTCCTTCGGGAATGGCGCCGCAGTTAACCGCAATGTAATGGCCATGTTTACGACTGCTCAGCTGATGAATAATTTTTGGGAAAACTTCTTTTCCTGTTCCGCTTTCGCCCGTAACCAATACCGTTAAATCGGTAGGTGCAACCTGAACAGCCACATCAATGGCACGGTTTAAATAGGGTGAATTGCCAATAATGCCAAAACGCATTTTTATACTTTGTATATCCATCAGTAGTTGTTTTAGGTATTAAAATTATACTCAAATGTTAACGTAACTTTGCCCCTGCTTCATTTTCCAGTGCCATCTGAATCCGGTTTATGGCTTTGTCAATAATTTTATCTGTGAGTGTTTTGTTTTCATCCTGCAAAATAAACGACAAGGCATACGATTTTTTTCCTTCCGGAATTTTATCACCCTCGTAAATATCAAAAATGCCTACCTTTTTGAGCCATTTACGTTCGGCGTTGGTGGCAATGTTTTTAAGCGTTTCAAAGGTTACCGTTTTGTCAACAATAAGTGCCAAATCGCGGCGTACCGCCGGAAACTTTGAGATGGGTTGATAGGTTAAATCGTGTTTGGGAATCAGGTTAATCAACTTATCCCAATTAATATCAGCCACATAAACATGTTGTTTAATATCAAATGCTTTTAACAGCTTTTTACTTATTTCGCCCACCGAAATAATTACCGCATCGTTGGCAATGTAGTCGAAGCGATACGCAAAATCGTCGGAGCCGGTTTCTGACATGGTTATTTTTTTTCTGTCGATACCAAGTCTTTTAACAATACTTTCAACAAACCCCTTAACGATGTAAAAATCTACCGTTGTACCATCGGAGTTCCAGTTTTCGGCATTCATTTTTCCGGTGGCAAAAAGCGACAGGTGTTTTTCTTCAAAATAGTTTTTAACGCCGGCTTTTTTCGATGACGTAGAATTTTGTTTATATATTTTACCAAACTCAAATATTTTCAAATCATTAACCTTCCGGTTTTGATTGTAATTTATCACTTCAAGTCCGCCGAAAAGCAATGTTTGGCGCAAAATATTTAAATCGGAACTTAACGGGTTTAGCAGCTCAACACTATTGTTTTCATCAAAAACAGTACTTTTTTCCACATAAGCTGCTTTGGTTAACGAGTTGTTCATTATTTCGGTAAAACCACGGGCAACCAAATAATCGGCCACAAT
>CAYVWX010000274.1:0-3537 GCA_964455635.1 uncultured Lentimicrobiaceae bacterium
TACCTCGGGTTAACACCCGAGGCTATAAATATTCCGCTCCTAAAGGAGCTTATAATCATGTTGCTGTGTGGCGACTTGCCGGCATGAATGTTTCATGGGTATATAATTTTGTATTTATTTGATAATCTGTATCTTGTTTTGTCACGATTTTTGCTCGCTGCGCTGCAAAAATCCCGCCAAAACGGGTATCGCATTTTTTTATACCCCTGGTTAACACCCGGGGTTAGAATAGGTCACCCCTTCGGGGTTCCGTACAATCATTTTTCTATAGCATTTTATCGACATGGATATTTCATATGCTTTTAATTTATTGACTTTAGGACGGTTTATAATTTTTCTCAAGTAAATCCGTATTGTTTAAGTTTAAAATGCAATGAGCAAACGTGCCTGAAGCGTACTAAAATCGATGCCTCCTTTGCCGGTAGGTGTTATGTCGTTGCCGTCGGCATCAACATTAAAGGTTTTGTATTTTCCTTTGCCATCGGCCCAACGATCGTGATTGGCATACGAATAGTTAATCATAAACTTAACATTGTAATTAAAATAGTAGCTGAAGCCTGCCGTAAACACCTCGCCGGATCCCCCCGGCAGCCATGGTTTTAGTTCGCCATCTTTAAAAGTATTGGCATTCATATACGAGTATCTCAATGCAACTTCCATGGCACCCTTGTTAATGTTGCGGAAATCGATTTGTGAAAACTCAGCATCGGCCATGTTGTAATAATAGTCGGCATTGTTGATGAGCCAGGCTCCCATAACATAAAAGCCTCCCATTTTTACAATATCTTCTCCTGTGGGAACCTTATCAACATCGCGATGGATGGTGGTGGCAAGATATTCGCCCTGAACCCTGAAATTATTAACAGCCCAGGCAGCTTCAAGGCCCAGAATGGTTTTATTTTTTGAATTTTCAATCCAGTCGGTATCTATATATTTTTTCCGGTTTATTTCGGTTTCGGCATTTTCGCCATAGCGGAAGCTGTTAACGGGGTCGCCCAATTCGGGAATCTTAGGTACGCGGTACGAACCCGACAAGCCGAAGTGTAACACCATTTTATCTTTTTTAATGGGAGCCCAGGCAACACGGCCGGTAACCGACCATCCCGAATTTGTTCCCTGCTTTTTATTTTGATCGCGAATTAAGTCGTTGGCAATAACGCTGGAAAAAATACCTCCTTCAAAAAAGATATTTTTAAAAAACATTTTATAGTCGATACCCATATGTCTTGATGGAGACTGCTCGGTAGCATAAGGCCGTTCCAAAAAGGTAATGTAACGCGAAGTTGTCATGGTTTCAATAGACATCGGCTCGCGGAAATTACCTGCTTTCAGCTGCCAGTTTTTACCAAGATACCTTATATAAGCATCCTTTATATCTACAGCGTTGTTACCAAAATCAAAATCGATTTCGCCACCCCAGTGACCCCAAATAATTGTTTTCATGGCAAAACGCATGCGGCGGATATTAACCCCGTTTCCAATTTTATTGGCTTCGCCCTGATAGGTGTTATCGCCAAAATACAAGGCACCGTCAAAATAAACACGGTTGTCGAACCAGTATTTGAATCTTTTATCAGAAGAGGAAAGCATTAAAATACCATCACGCGATTCGGGATTCAGACTCACACGCATTCCTACTTCCTGTCCGTAATCGTTTTTTTCAGCTCCTGCCGGCGACATATAAACCGTAATGTCACCACTTTTCTTCACCACTACGGCACGCGATTGATATTTATCGTATAAAAAAACCAACGTTACCGGAAAAGAAGGTGCTGTTATGCTAAAAGAACCGTTGTTATCGGTAAGCACCTTACCGGCTGACTGACCTTCAATATGAACGGCAACACCCTGAATGGGCGTTTTCATCCCAACGGGAAAAACCTTACCGGTTATCAGGTTCTGCGAAAAAACCTCTGCACTAAAAAGAAACACAAACAGCAGTACGATTAATTTTAAACTTTTGTAACTATTTTTTTTCATTTGAATAACTTTTAATGACTAAAAAAATGATTTGTCAGTGGCAAAGATAGGGCGCAACACAAAAGCAACCCTGCCCGACACCTATACAAAGCCTCTACAATTTTAAGAAATTCCATAACAAAAGCATATCAAAAACAGGTCATGGCAAAAACAAGAAGCCCGACAACAAACCCTAAATGAAGATATTTAGTTTACTTTTGTGTATAAATAAATTGAAAAAGATGACAGACTACTTTTTAAAAGGTAAAAACAAAATATTTATGAGCTTAAAAAACCATCATCAGTACAATGTTATTATGGTTTTGTTCTTTTTGGTGATATTATCTTCTGTACAGACAGGATGCAAACCGTACAACAGAAAAGAGGATATTGCTCAACTTAAACAGGTAATTGATTCGTTGCAGCACAAGTTTGCACCCGATAAACGGGTCAGGCTCTGGGTTGCTTCTTATTCCGATAACAGCTTTTCGTTGTGGGTTGAAGACAAAACCGCTTACAACGAAGTTCAACGGATTGCGCATCAAAGATTTCCCGACATAAAAGCTAACATAGAGTTGCTCCCCCATGGAAATAACAAAACAGGGGTAACGGGTTTAATCAATAATTCGGTGGCAAACCTTAGAACCAAACCAAAACACAGCGCCGAAATGGCTACACAAGCGCTGTTGGGCACACCGGTAAGAATTTTTAAAAAGCAGGGAGAGTGGTACTTAATACAAACTCCCAACCGGTATATTGCCTGGGTTGACTCGGCTGCATTGGTTACCTTGAATAACAAACAACCGGCCGACTACAAACCATTAAAAAAGGTGGTGTTTAATCAGGTAAGCGGCTTTTCCTATTCAAAACCCGGCACACAATGGCAAACCATTTCCGATTTGGTGATGGGGTCTGTCTTGCCCGTTACCGATTCAACAGAGGATTTTTACAAAGTCCGCTATCCTGACGGCAGAACAGCCTGGGTATTAAAAAATAATGTCACTGATTTTGCATCCTTTAAGGCACAAAAATTTAATAGGGAAAAACTGATTAAAACAGCCAAAATGTTCCTTGGCTTTCCCTACCTGTGGGGAGGCACCTCGACTAAAGCGGTTGATTGCAGCGGGTTTACTTCTACAGTTTACTTTATGAACGGGATTTTATTGCAGCGAGATGCTTCGCAACAAACAAAATATGGAAAAGTGGTGACTACAGTTTATAAAAGTGACAATTTGCTTCCCGGCGATTTGTTGTTTTTCGGAAGGCCGGCCACGGCAAACAAATCAGAAAAAGTTACCCATGTTGCTTTGTATTTGGGTGAGGGAATGTTTATTCATGCTTCGGGAAAAGTACGCATCAACAGCATGGACAGCACCAAACCCAATTTTATCAAATCGTATGTCCCCCGTTTTGTACGCGCAGTACGTATTGAAAACGAAACCGGCAGTAAAGGAATAGAGCTTTTAAGAAACAATGTGTTTTATAAGGAAGTTGATGAGTAAATTTAGCTTAATGGTATAATGATATAATGGTATAATGGTATAATGGTATAATGATATAATGGTATAATGGTGTAAT
>CAYVWX010000275.1:0-3523 GCA_964455635.1 uncultured Lentimicrobiaceae bacterium
TGCTTCGCTGTCATTTGCCCTTCGGACGTCATTAGCTTCGCTGTCATTTGCCCTTTGGGCGTCATTTGCTACGCGTTATTTGCTTTTTGGCGATTGGGACGGGTTGAGATGGCATGGTTTTTTGTTTTAGAATTTAGAGACAGACATGCGTAAAAGTTGTATCTTTGAAAGGTAAATTTAAAATAAAAATAATATTATGAAATCGATGAAAGGAACACAAACCGAGCAAAATCTGCTGAAGGCATTTGCCGGAGAATCGCAAGCACGTATGCGCTACGATTATTTTGCCAAACAGGCTAAAAAAGAGGGACTTGAGCAAATTGCTGCTATTTTTGACGAAACGGCTTTAAATGAAAAAGAGCATGCCAAGCGGTTTTTCAAATTTCTTGAGGGCGGTGCTGTTGAGATAACAGCGGCTTATCCGGCAGGAATTATTGGTTCAACCCTTGAAAACCTTAAGGCTGCTGCCGAAGGCGAGAACGAAGAGTGGTCGGAACTTTACCCTGAGTTTGCCGATGTAGCCGAAAAAGAGGGGTTTAAAGATGTGGCCGTTGCATTCAGAATGATTGCCCGTGTTGAAAAAGCTCACGAAGAGCGTTACAGAAAACTGTACGATAATCTGGATGGTGGCAAGGTTTTTGAACGCGAAGGGGTAATTGTTTGGAAATGTCGTAACTGCGGTTATTTACACGAAGGTAAAAAAGCACCCAAAAAATGCCCTGCCTGCCTGCATCCGCAATCTTATTTTGAAATTAAGGAAACCAATTATTAATGTTTTACCAATAACGGTTAACCTCCTGACAGGCCTTGTCTTTTATTGATGAACACGGTTATCCGTTTTCGTAATTGGATAGCTTACAATTGGTATTTGAAACATTGCTTAGGCTTTAAGGTAAACATATACAGAGTGTTGTATTTTTTGGCACGCCTATTGGTAATAAGAGGCATCATCAGGAGGCAACCTGTTGGTAAATGTAAATTTGGTTTTGGTGAATCAGGTCGGTGTTACAAGCTCCGGCCTTTTTCTTTTTACGGTAAGTGCCTTAGTGATTCAATATTTTTAGCTTTGCACCCGGTTACGATTAACAATAATTAACGCATCGAAAAAGTAAAAAAAATGCACTTTTGTGCCTGAAAAAATATTTATTATGCTTGAATTTATCATTGTTTTACCTGTCTTGTTTACCATTCCCTCAATTTTTCTTTGGAGTGCATTTGTAAAAGCCGGTCAAAAGGGGTGGAGTACGCTTATTCCGTTTTATAATCTCTATATCTTTTTAAAGATTATTAAAAAGCCCATGTGGTGGTATCTGCTGCTGCTTTTTCCGTTTATCAATGTATTTATGTATATGCTGATGCTGGTGGAGCTGGCAAAAGGTTTTGGAAAGTACGGATTGGGCGAACAGTTTTTGGCTGTTGTTATTCCATTTGTCTATTTTCCATGGATAACATTAAAAGAGGGCGCTGCATTTGTTGATCCCGATGATCAGCCCGATATAAAAAAAAGCGTAGTACGTGAATGGACCGATGCCATTATTTTTGCTGTGGTGGCAGCTACTATTATCCGTACCTTTATTATGGAAGCCTATACCATTCCCACTTCATCGATGGAAAAAAGTTTGCTGGTGGGCGATTATCTTTTTGTCAGTAAAATGGCTTACGGCCCTAAATTACCCAACACACCGCTCTCGTTTCCTTTTGTGCATCACACCATGCCATTAACAAAAAGTACAAAGTCGTATCTTGAGTGGATCACTTTTCCCGATATACGTTTTCCGGGTTTTGGTAAGGTTAACCGTTTTGATGCCGTGGTTTTTAATTATCCTGCCGGCGATACGGTTTCTACACGGTTTCAAAGTAATGTAAGCTATTATTCGCTGGTAAGAGAGTATGGCAGAAAAAGAGTTTGGACCGACAAGCGTAATTTTGGCGATATTATCTACCGTCCGGTTGACAAACGCGAGAACTTTATAAAACGATGTATCGGCTTGCCGGGGGATACCTTACAAATTAAAAACAGGGAGGTGTATATTAATGGTACGCTGATTCATAATCCGGGTAAACAACAATTCCAGTACCATGTTTATACCGATGGAAGCAGCATTAATCCTAAAGTGCTTGATAAATTGAATATTACCGAAGGTGGCAGAACCAACCTGCCGGGTGATTTTATTTATGTGTTAACGGACGAAGCACGTGACGCTTTGTCGAAATTGGCCGTTGTTAAAAAAATAGAGGTTTTAAATGAACCTGCCGGAGTGCGCGATCCTGATATTTTTCCGCAAAATGTAAATTTTGATTGGAACCGCGATAATTTTGGCCCGCTGTGGATTCCTAAAAAAGGATCAACTATAAAATTAACACCACGAAATCTTGCTTTATATAAAAGAGCCATAGGTGTTTACGAACATAACCATCTTGTCGTTAAAAACGGTAAAGCCTACATTGACGGAAAACCCGTTGATACTTATACCTTTAAAATGAATTACTATTGGATGATGGGCGATAATCGTCATAATTCGGCCGACTCGCGTTATTGGGGATTTGTTCCGCAGAATCATATTGTGGGAAAAGCCGAGTTTGTATGGCTGTCGCTGGATCCCAATAAATCGTTGTTAAACGGTAAAATTCGTTGGAATAAAGTGATGCGCATGGTTAAATAGGGTGTTTTTTTATTGATATTGTTGGATTGCGGGTTTTGTAAACCGAACTCTTTTGCATCAACATCTGCTAAAAAGCTTACTCGTAACGTAACGATTCTACAGGATTTTTGCGGGCAACAATATAGGTTTGCACACTTACGGTTGTAAAAATAATTACAAGCATTATTATTCCCGCCTCAAAAAACAGCCACGGGCTCACTTCTGTTTGATAAGCAAAGTTTTGTAACCAGATGCGCATTGCATACCAGCTTACCGGTACGGCAATAACAAAAGCCGGTGCAAAGGTTTTAAAGAGTGAAGCGTTAAACAAGTTGATAATATCGAAAACGCCGGCACCATTTACCTTACGGATACCAATTTCCTTGGTACGCTTTTTCAAATTGAAACTCAACATGGCAAATGCACCTATTAATGATAACAGGATGGAAATTAGCGAGAACAAACTCAAAACTTCCATTTCGTTGTATTCACGTTGATAAACTTTTTGGTAGGCATCGTTAACAAACTCAAAATTCAGCGGAATATCAGGGTAACTGTTTTTCCACTCCGTTTTTAGTATGGAGAGAGCCTCTTTTGTTTTTTTCGGGACAAATTTCACCATAAAATTCAGGAAGAAAATATGTTTACAAACCATTACCAAAGGTTTTTCGGTAACAAACAGGTTGGTGTAGTGAAAATCGTCAACCACGCCCACAATTTTACCTTCCGGAAATAACTCCGGCATGGGATGGATCAAATAAAAACTTTTTCCTACGGCATCCTGCGGGTTTTGTAATCCCAACAAGTGCAAAGCGGTTTTGTTTATTATGTATTTATCCGAATAGTGTGCCACCTCTTTTTCAAGTTTTGCCGGAATCTCT
>CAYVWX010000276.1:0-3508 GCA_964455635.1 uncultured Lentimicrobiaceae bacterium
AACCCCGTAGGGGTGATATATTATAGCCTCGGGTGTTAACCCGAGGTAAAAAAAATAAAACAAGACCGGTTTTGGCGTGATTTTCGATGGCGAAGCCGAAAATCATGACAAAACAAAAACGCAGTATATCAATAAATTACAAAAAAAATAAACAAATGAAAACTTTTAAAATTATCTTGGTCTTATTATTCTTTAGTTCTCTTGGATTTGCCCAATCAAACAACAAAAGCTTTAGCGATACCACCTTGTGGCATATGCATTCGGGCTTTACCTGGACCGGAGGACAGGGAGGCCCTCCTCACGACGAAAACTTTGACCGTTACAGGGCAATATTAAACGATACCATTATTAACGATACGCTCTACCAAAAACTTTATGTTTGCGACTCAATTTTTTCCACCCACAGCCTCATGCTTTTAGGCTATTTTAAAAATGTAAATAAAAAAATATATTATGGCACGTCTATCGATTCCATGTCTCTGATGTTCAATTATAATTTAGCTGTTGGCGATACATTCAGATTTAATTCTTTTGATAATTTTAATGAACCTACCGACTATCTGGTCCATGTAAATACAGTTGACAGTATAAATATAAATGGCAGCTATCGTAAACGAATCCGGTTTGATGAATTTCCCGATAGCGGAAATTATTGTAGCGCACATATTTCTGTTGCTTGGGTAGAGGGTGTTGGCGATTACAATTACGGCCTGATTAATGATTATGGTTTAATTATGTTTGTCGCCTGTAATCCTTCCGGAGGTTCCTCGTTGGTTTGCTTTTCGGAAAACAACAATCCTGTTATCGGCAATTGTACCTTATACACCGGTATTAACAATAAAGCATTTAATCATATTAATCTCTTCCCCAATCCCGCTAACACTTTTATCAGGCTAAAAACCCGCGAAACCATTCAAAAGCTGGAATTATATAACCTGTCAGGCCGGCAGGCAAAAGACTTTTATTTCAATAAAAGCAGTAAAATAATCGATATTCATTTACTGCAAAGTGGTATGTATTTTGCCAAAATCTATTTTAAAGATATGATTATCACCAAAAAAATAATGATAACCCGTTAAAATACAAACCGGTAAACCAATTTAACGGCTGCATTGGTAGTTTGAGGTTTCAAAAATTCAATCTCTTTTATTTGCTCTTCGTAACCAATGTTATATACCAGATAAAAATCAGAACCTACTTTGGGTATCCAATGCAGACGGAAATTATACAACATCACCTGGTCCAGGTCGTTGTATTGCCCAAAAAGAGAGAAGTTTATTTTGGTGGTAAAAGCATAATTCAGATACAACGAAATTTCATTTGTAATTACATCACCCTGAGGTAGTTTTACAAAGTTAACAGAATATTCGCTGTTAAGGTTCAGGTGTTTGTTAATGTTTAAACCCAATGCACTTTCAAAAGTCTTAATGGTTCCCGTATAAAAACCTCCCCAATTGAATAAAAGAAAAACCCAAAACCGGCGTGCCTGATAGGTTTCCACCTGCACCTCCTGTTTATACATCCAATATTTACCTTTGGGTATGACTATTTCGTTGGTAAGGCTAAAAGGTTGGTCTAACCGGTCGAAACTTTGAATAAAATTTATTTCAAACCTGTCGCCGGAACGGAATACCGCTCCCAGCGGACGGGTTTCATTTCTAAAACTCTCCAGCTCGCCCGTGGAGTGTGTGTAATAAGCCGTAAACCCCCATGGTTTTAAAGCAAGGCGTTTTATCCCGTATTTGGTAAATACTCTGGGGGTCAGCCTGAAATACCACGAATACGAATCGTAATTGGTTCGCCGCAAATAGCCCAACTCGGGATTAAAATTACCCTGCATACTTCCAACAGCCATAAAGTTGTCTATCAGGTCGTTGGGATAATCAACCGAAAACCGGTAAGTAACGGCATTTTTCCGGTAGGTTAAATGCTCGGTGCTAACGGCAAAAGTTCCGGCCATAGTCAGATTTTTATTTTTTAAAAAATTTGATGTCTGATAAGCACCGTCAAGGCCAAAAACCTGATTGGAGGTTTTGTTGTTTATTTTGTTGGTAAAAATACCCCCTATGTATGATTGTCTGCCGATATCGCGTTTATAACGAAACACCGTGTTGTTGGTGGATGATACCGAATCGGTTTTCCCCTCCTGAATATTTAAAAATCCTATGTTGTTTTTGCCTGCTTTGCCATACAAACGCGCCCCTGCAATAATGGGCACCTGCTCACCGTCTTCTACACCTATTTGTCGCGAATAAAATACATTGTTCCTGTCGCCAAGATAATAGTTGTACAAGTCGTAACCTTCCAGAAAAAATTGTCGTTTTTCGGGATAATAAACACCGAACCTCGACAGGTTAACCGGAATTTTATCAGACTCCACCTGAGCAAAATCGGTATAGCTTGTGAGGTTTAATTTTAAGGTCGGCGACAAATAAATGTTGAGGTCGGCACCTGCTTTTAAAGGATACTGATTGCCCTCCTCGCGACTGTGTTGCCACCCCGCAAGGCCATACGGTTTAAACTCGAATTTTTTTGCAAACGCAATGTCTTTCAATCCGACAAGTTTTCCCGCGTTGTTAACGGCGTAGATGGAGTAATCTCGCGACCATCCCTGCCACAACGACTGCTCGTTTTCCGAAACAATATCGCGTTCAAAATTAACAGCCCATTTTAGCTTTGAACCTTTTTTAAACTGAAGAGTGGTAAACGGAATATAAATCTCGGCAAACCATCCTTCATCGGTAATGGTGGTTTTAGCATCCCACACACCGTTCCAGTCCTCGTTGCCGTCTTCTCCCCCGTAAACCTGTATATCTGCTCTGGCACCATTGGGATTAATCACAAATAAATAGCCGTTGCGGTTATCATCAAAAGGACTTATCAATATCTGAAAATTGTCATCACTTTCATAATCGAAATCCCTGTTTAAATTTTTTGCCACAATTTTCGACGGGTCTTTCTGATAGCACCAAACCCCAATGTACAATGTATTGTTATCATACAAAATAGCCGTTTCCGTTCGTTCCGAAACAGGCTCCCCAAAATGAAGGTCGCGTTGGGTAAAATTATTGATATGCATGGCTTGCTGCCATTGGGGCTCCGAAAGTACCCCGTCGAATGTAATTTTATTATCTGCTTTATACGCCTGAAGAACAGACGGTTCGGAGTGTTGCGAAAAAACCTGCAAAAACAAGATTGTTAAAATAACTACAAAAACACACCTTTTCATACTTTAAATTTTATCTGTATGATTTCTTTATCCCCTAAAATGTTGCCTGCCGTTGCTAAAGTGGAAAAAGTCTAAACTACATTTTTTCTATTTTTTACATCGTTCCGTAACCACAGCAACACTTTTTATGCTAACGAAAAGCGAAAGTAAACAATATTAAAATAAAAAGCTGACGGTACAATAAAAACTAAATCACTTTAAACTTTAAGTTTACTGTGATTTAATTTTTCCTATATTTGCCTCTCAATTCAAATCCTCTCACCTTTTTTTGAGGCGTTT
>CAYVWX010000277.1:0-3503 GCA_964455635.1 uncultured Lentimicrobiaceae bacterium
AATGTAATTTTGGGTTTATAAACCCAAAATTAGTGTTTTTAAAACCGGAAAAAACTATATCGGTTATTCTATGAACGTTTTATCTATCTTTAACTATTTTTAAAGCAATTTTTAACCTATTGCAAAAGGGTTAAAACTTAAAGCTGTACGAAATGTACGGAATTCCCGGGAACAGGCTTACCTGTTTTAACACCTTTTTGGGCTGGCCGGTACCGGTATAGTGTTCGTAGTCGTAGTCAACAAAAATGAAGAAATAATTTTGCCGGAAATAAGCATTGTAAATACCCACACTCCAGGTACGCTCTCCCCATTTTTTCTTTTTATGAAAATTAACGCCCAAATCGAGCCGGTGATAATTGGGGGTACGGTAATTGTTGCGTTCCTGCACATTGTCAACATATTGAATATAAGGCTCCATTCCTCCCGGTGTTCCTCCGCCGATAAAGTTGGTGTAATTGTCCAAAGTAATGTATTTATCGTAAGGCAATGTAATGGCTGTACCTGTTCCAAACACCCAGGTGGCACCAAAATCCACCTTATCATTTAGCTTGTAAGTGGCAACAATAGAAAGATCATGCCGGCGGTCGTAATGATACGGAAACTTGTCGGGACTCACCTCTTCAAATTTTCGCCACGACCACGACAGTGTATAGCCTATCCATCCCGTTAGTTTACCCATATCTTTACGAATCAATAATTCGGCACCATAACTCCATCCGTTGCCGGTGGCAATCATCTTTTGCCAGTCGTTGTCGGTGGTAAGATACGATGCTCCGGGTTTATACGATATTACATCTTCAAGCCATTTGTAATAGCCTTCGAGACTTATTTCAAACATATCGTTTAAATTATAAACACTTCCCAAAGCCACCTGTTGCGATTTCATGGGTTTAATGGTATCGGTAACCGGAACCCACAAATCGGTGGGCAGTCCTATGGAAGTGTTGGTAAGAAGATGGATGTATTGTGCCATGGTTGCGTAGGAAGCTTTTAAGGATAATTTTTTAGTGGCGATTACCCTTAAAGAAGCGCGTGGTTGCAACGATTTGTAAAAAGTGTTTTTTACATAAAACCCCGATGCGTGCAAACCGAGATTCATTTTAATATAATTTCCTATGGAAAAATCATCTTCCAGATAGGCATCTATTTCGTTGGCATAAATTTTATTATTGCCGAAAGTAGTATCAACTTTTATGTTGTCGGCACCATTTTGCTGGTTAAGCGAATAGGCATTAACTCCCGGGTTAAATGTATGATATATATTACTGATACCAAACCGGATATAATGATTTGAGGTTGGGATAAAATCGAAATCGGCAGCAGCAGCCAAATCGTCGATACCCGAAAAATATTCAAACGCGAGGTTTTGATGCGAATCGGGGGTTACATCATCGCTTTTTTCGCCCACCAAAAAATTATACCTGCTGTACGAACCTCTGAAATTGGCGAACAGCTTTTTATTAAAAACATAATTCCAACGTAAAGCGGTGGTAATATTTCCCCAACGCAGTTTAAAGCTATCTTTGTTTTTGTACTCCGCCGATTCGTATTTGCTATTTGCATAGGCTTTGTCGTTTCCCATGTAAGCGCTTAAATAAATACGACTTTTTTCAGAGAACTTCCAATTAATTTTTCCGTTTAAGTCGTAAAAATAATATCCCCCGAAAAATTTATTGCTGTTGCCTGCCATTTTGTTGGCTATTAGCTGTATCGGATAAGAAAGTACATCAATGTAAGTGCGCCGGGCAGAAACAATAAACGACGATTTATTTTTTACCACAGGCCCTTCGAGGGTTAATTTTGAAGCGATAAGGCCCACGGTTCCCTGCACTTTAAAGGCTTTGCTGTTACCTTCTTTCATTCTAATATCCAATACCGATGAGAGCCTGCCGCCATACCGTGCCGGAAAACCGCCTTTTACCAGCGTTACGGTGTTAAGGGCATCGGCATTAAACACCGAAAAGAAACCAAACAGATGGTTGGCATTGTAAACCGGCACACCATCGAGCAAAATAAGGTTTTCGTCGGGGCCGCCGCCGCGCACATAAATACCGCTGGTTCCTTCGGTACCCGATTGTACACCCGGCAGCAGCTGAATGGTTTTCATAACATCAACCTCACCAAAAAATACAGGCAATTTTTTTAATGTTTTTATGGGAAGTTCGGTGATGCTCATTTGCGAGCTTTCAAGGTGATGCTCAATGCCATTGGATTTTACCTCCACCTCTTCCAGTTCGATGGTGGGCTTTAACTCAAGGTTAATAACCGTATCGGAAACAAGGTTAACGTCAAGGGTTACCGGTTGGTATCCCACAAACGAGTAAACAATCGACACCTCTCCCGCCGGTTGGGTAAGACTGTAAAATCCGTAGTTGTTGGTTACACATCCGGCATACGTTAGTTTGTTGTAAACATTGGCTCCCAACAGTTTCTCTCCGTTGGAGGCATCGGTTACAAAACCTGTAACGGTATATTTTTGAGCCTGAACAGCTGCTGACAAACCTAATAATACGATCCATAAAATTAATAAACCCTTTTTCATGGTTTACCTCCTTCCCCGTTGTTGTTGGAAACAAAGTAAACCGAAGTGGTATCGGCACTAAATCCGCCTAAAATACCATAACCGTTTTCAACATTTGAATAAATTACCACCGGTTCCGAAAAGGGGTTTTCGCTCCCGCCGGTCTCCCAATAAACGCCAATTGATTTTAAGTAAGTATAATAAGCTTTGGTTACGGAATTCAGGTAAAAAACAAATTTAAGCTTTTGTTGATTTCTGCCCCGGGTTGCTTTATAGCCTCCATATTGATAGAAAAATCCGAATTTAAACGTTACCTTTTTACCGTTGGTGAGATTGTCGTTCCAAAGCAAATTTCCACCTGCATTTGTTTCAAAAAACCTGTCGTTTTCATCGGTGGGCCAGATACTCTGCGAATAAACATTTTCAAGGGTATCATCGTTAAAAATAAACATTTTACAACTTAACTGATAGTAGTTTACCCTGTCGGGAGGATCGTTGTAAGTAATCTCTCCCTGATATTCGGTTTCGACCCCATAACCGTCGGAGATAACAACGGAAGAGGTATCGAAACCGTCAATTAAAACTTTTTGCGGTATGGTGGCAACACTTTCAATCTCCTTATACGGGCCATACGAAACGGTTACTTTATATTGTTTACCAAGTTTAGGGTAAAACCCTGATTTGTGATAGTATCCGTACCCAATGCCGTCGAGGTTAAACAAATATTGATCATTTTCAAAAAGCTGTACATTGGCACTATCGATAAACGGCAGGTTGTTGGCTGATTCGTCTTCAAAAATATTAAAGGTGCGGCTCACGTTTACCGTAAAGGTGCTGTCGGTTGAAATGGCGGCATTTAGCACCATTTTTGTTTCTTTTGTTTTTAACTCATCGTTGAGAATTTTTACACATCCCGTAAGGAGAAAAATAAGAAAGACAAATAGCGGCAGAAGTGTTTTTTTCATGTGTTTATAATTTTGTA
>CAYVWX010000278.1:0-3465 GCA_964455635.1 uncultured Lentimicrobiaceae bacterium
CCCGCACTTAGTGCCGGCCTGCCGCCGTTTCTTACCAAGGGTGTCGGTATGTTTTCGGGTCTTATGCTTAGTCAATATACCGCCGATATGCAAATTGTGGAACAACGTATATTGTCTGCGCCTGCTGCCGTACAGTCTATTCCTGCTGCTGCCGACCAGGAAGACTTCGTGTCGATGGGGATGAATACCGCCATCAAAAATTTTCAAATACTTGACAATGCTTACGGAATACTTGGTATTGAGTTTATGGCTGCTGCCCAGGCATTGGATTTTAGAGATTATAAATTTGGAAAGGGAGTTGCCAAAGCCCATGAAGTTGTCCGCAAACATGTGGAGTTTTTAGACATTGACAGGCCTTTGTACAAAGATCATAACACCATGAAACAACTTGTTAAAGATTGCGAAATATTAAGGGAAGTTGAAAAAACAGTGGGTAATTTAGATTAATTTTATTGCATGGAAAACATAACAAATACAGATCCTCAGGAAAACCAAAAATCACAGTTGTTTAAGATTTTTCTTGTCTTATCAATGATTTATGGTGGCCTTTCCGTCTTTTCAAACCTGGTGGTTTACGCTATGACAGATGTTATACGGCAGACTTTCGAAGGAAAAGAAAAAATTAATTTTATGGGTATGGATCTTGACCTGTCGTTGTTTATGAATACCGATAAAAACTTTTTTCTTTATCAGAGTATTTTATATGCCGTTTCCTTTTTGGGTGCATGGCTTATGTGGCGCAAACGCAAAATAGGTTTTCATTTTTATACCTTATCTCAAATTCTGCTTTTGATAGTGGCTACGGCTTTTCTTACGGGCATGCCGTTTCCTTTGTACGATATTATTTTAACCGCCCTGTTTATATATGTATATGCCCGAAATTTAAAATTTATGAGTTAGTGGAACTGAGTGCAGAACATACAAAAAGTGCCGGCGCTGAGCCGCAACCGGTAAAACCATTGCCGTTTTTGGTAAAATTAACTGCTTTATTGTTAATTGTTTACGGGTTTATCGGGTTTGGGTACTATCTGTTTACATTAATTTATTCCCTGTCAAATCCGCATTTTCTTGATACCTTGAAATTTAACGGTTTTGAGGGTAATATGTTATTTATTCCGCTAAGTGTTGAAGTTGTAGTACATATTGCGGTGATGATGTCAGGCTTTTTTTTACTCTATAAAAAGAAATCGGGGTTGTACTTTTACTATTTTGCCGTATTGTTTTCATTGTTCTTTTTTGTTGTCTTTACCGCTTACCTTAATTATACCGAAATAGCAATAGGCTCTTTAATGTTTTTTGTTTTATGGGGCTACCGGTCAAGGTTGGAATAGCAAAATATATTTTAGGGTGTGTCCGGTAATTTAAACCCCCCGTTTTTGTAAAATGAAATTGTTCTCCGAATGTATAAAAACAACCTGTATTATTATTTTGTTATGTGCCGGTAATAATGCTGTTTGTGTCTTGTTTAAAGGCGTATTGCAGCTGTTTATAAATTTGTAATGGAGTTATTTGCTTAAAATTTTATTGGTTTTATGCATAAACAGGCAAGCTTCTGATTTTTTTTATTTTATAATTTATTATCGGTTTTGCTGTTTCCTTAATTAGACGCTATTATGTTGTAAATACTAAAGAAAGTAATTGTATTATACGGAAAGACAATACTATAGTAAGATATATATAAATTATTATTTGTTTAAATTGTAAAATATTTATGCTGTGAAATAGTATTTATATTTTATTTATTAATTAAGTTTTAAAAGCATGAATTGGATACATTAAAAAATATTTTAAATAATTGTTTTGGTTTTTAATATTTTTTTTACCTTGCGCTGAGTTTTAGGTTCATTTTTTTACTTTAAAAAATTGTGGTTTTTTATCGCAATTATAGAGTAAAGTAATTATAAAAATTGAAAATACCTATTTAAATTATTTATTCATTAACCAAAATTATCATTATGAGAAAATTTACTCTTATGCTGGCGCTGGTGTCATTTATCGGCATTCAGTTTGCGTTGGCTCAAACAAGAACCATTAATGGTACGGTTACCAGTTCCGAAGACGGAGCCGGAATTCCCGGTGTTACTGTTCTTGTAAAAGGTACAACAGTTGGTACTACTACCGACATTGATGGTAAGTATTCCTTATCGGTGAAACCGGGCAGTAAAACGCTTGTTTTCTCTTATATTGGAATGAAAACCCAGGAGATTGCCATTGGCAGTCAAAATCAAATTAATGTTACCTTACAGCCTGATGTGCTGATGGTGGACGAAGTTGTTGTAACTGCTGTTGGCATGACTAAGGAGAAAAAAGCCCTTGGATACAATGTGCAGGATGTAAAATCCGAAGAAATTGCCAAAAGCGGCAATACCGACGTTGTAAATGCATTACAAGGCCGTGTTTCGGGAGTTGAGGTAACCAGTTCATCGGGTGCTGCCGGTGGTGCCAACTACATCACAATTCGGGGTGCATCATCTATTATTGGTAACAACCAACCCTTGTTTGTTGTTGATGGCATGCCAATCGACAATTCCGTTACTGCTGATAATGATGGCTATGGATCCGGTGATGTGGCAGGTGTTGCCCGTGGAAATCGTGCCCTCGATATTAACCCCGACGACATTAAAAGTGTTAGTGTGTTAAAAGGAGGTGCCGCTACAGCACTTTACGGTATTCGTGGTGCTAACGGTGTTATCGTTATTACAACCAAAAAAGGTGGAGCTACCTCTGGCCAAAAGGTTGACGTTAATTTTAATTCGTCTGTAAGGTTTAGTCAAATAAGCCAGGTACCTAAGTTAAATCAAAAATATGCTCAGGGATGGAATGGTAACTGGTATTCAGGATTTTTTGCTTCCTGGGGGCCTAAAATTTCCGAATCGGGTTATAGCAAAGACCCCGGTGTTTGGGGTTATCCGCAGTTTGATGTTGATGGTGCTATTGTTCCTAAAGCAGATGCTGATGCATCTTTAGGTGATGTTAAAATTTATGACCAGTTTGATTTCTTTCAAACAGGAGTTACCTTTAATAATAGCTTAAGCCTTTCAGGTGGAAACGAGAATTCTAAATTTTATATTTCTGTATCTAACATGGATGATAAAGGTGTTATTCCGAATAACCATGTTAAAAGAAATACCTTTAAAATTTCAGGATCTACAAAATTGAGCGATAAATTTAAAATTTCAGGTAATGCTAACTATATGGTAAATGGTGGCGACAGAATTCAGCAAGGTTCTAATACCTCCGGTGTTATGCTTGGTTTAATGAGAACCCCTCCCACCTTTAACAATGCTGCCGGTTACGAACTTCCCGATGGTTCACAAAGAAATTATCGTCATGGTGGTGGTTATGATAACCCTTTTTGGACTGCCAATAAAAACCTTTGGAAAGATCAGGTAAACCGTCTTATCGGTAATTTACAGTTCGACTGGTATGCAGCTGACTGGTTGCACTTTACTTTGCGGCCGGGTG
>CAYVWX010000279.1:0-3422 GCA_964455635.1 uncultured Lentimicrobiaceae bacterium
AGTTTTGTATCCTGTTTTGGGTATAATGAACGGGAAAGTAGTTTCGCAAACTTATGTTAATCATATTATTTTTCTTTTTCTCGGTGGTTTTATGGTGGCGCTGGCCATGCAGCGATGGAATTTACACAAACGGATAGCGCTGCGTATTTTAATGATTACCGGCACGAAACCAATAAATATTTTGTTGGGGTTTATGTTTGCTTCCGCTTTTTTATCCATGTGGATTTCAAACACGGCTACTACCATGATGATGCTGCCGATTTTACTTTCGGTAGCCGATAAATTACAGGAGAGCATAGGAGCTAAAAAATCCGACCGGTTTGTTATCGGTTTATTACTGGGAGTGGCTTACAGTGCGTCTATCGGAGGAGTTGCCACGCTGGTGGGAACACCACCCAATCCCATGTTTACCAAAATTTTTCAAATTATGTTTCCACAAGGGCCGGAAATTAATTTTGTGGACTGGTTTATTTTTGCCCTGCCTATTTCCGTTGTGCTGTTTGTCGTTACCTGGCTTTTGCTCTATCTTATGTATTCGCGTCATTTAAAGGGGGTTAAAATCAGTAAATCAACATTTCGTGACCAGTATAGGTTGCTGGGTAAGCCAACTTTTGAAGAGCGGGTGGTTTTAGTCGATTTTATTTTGCTGGCACTTGCCTGGCTTACCCGTTCGCCATTGCACATTGGGAGTGTAACCTTGCCGGGATGGTCGCAGTGGTTTGCACATCCCGAATATTTTAACGACGGCACCGTGGCTATGATTTTTGCTTTGCCACTTTATATTTTCCCCACCAACGATAAAAACTCGCGGTACATTATGAATTGGGAGTATTCAAAACAGTTACCCTGGAACATTGTTTTGCTTTTTGGGGGTGGTTTTGCGTTGGCACAGGGTTTTAAAGATTCAGGACTTTCTGTTTGGTTCGGCCATCAGTTGGTCGGCCTTTCGTCGATACATCCTATTTTTCTTGTGTTGTCCATTGCTTTGTTAATGACATTTCTTACCGAGCTCACCTCTAATACGGCTACCACACAGATTATTTTACCGGTAATAGCCTCGTTGGCGGTTTCTATCCATATTAATCCCCTGCTTTTAATGTTACCGGCAACGGTGAGCGCTTCCATGGCCTTTATGCTTCCGGTAGCTACACCACCCAATGCCATTATCTTCGGCTCCAATAAAATATCCGTTATGCAGATGGCTAAAACCGGCCTGTTGCTCAATCTTGTGGGAGCGGTTGTTATTACATTAATGACTTATTATTGGGGAGTATCCGTATTTCATATTGATTTAACCGCCATGCCCGACTGGGCGATGATTGCAAAGTAACCCAGGGGATTCAGATTTTGATATTTTTTAAGAAGTGCCCGGAGTGCCTAAAGTTTGGAGTACCTAAAGTAAATGACCCCACTTAATAACAAAATAACAAACGTAGAAACCATTCACGAATGGTTTTAAAACAATTGAAAACACGATTATTTAATATTTTAACATCCTTAAGATTGCAAATTACGACGAGCTTATGGCAATCAACAATCAACAATTTAACTATTTGCGAACGACTGGTTATTGAGCATTTTGTTAATTGCGTTGCCCGGGCAAGCGTTAAAATCAGTAATCATACCTTAATAAATAGAACTAAACTGTAAATTTAACTATCTTTGTAGGTAATTAAAATATATAATTATGAAACTGGGATACAGATTAGGTAGAAATGTGCTTTTTTTAATTTTAGCCGGTATTGCATTAAGCATCAAGAGTATCGACGGACTGTCGTTTTATTTTGGCGTGGCCGCCCTTACCTCGGCGGGCTTAACATTGGTTTACCTGTTTATGCATTTTGACGAAAATGTGGCAAAAGAACTTATTGCCGAAATGGTTGTTGACGGGTTTAGCGGTCTCATTATTTTTACTTATCCCAACAGCAACAACGAGTTTTATTTGATAATATTTTCGTTCTGGCTGGCGCTGATGGGAATTTTTATGCTCACTTCAGGCTTGCAAAGTAAGCATAATAAGGACTTTTTGTGGTTGTATGTTTTGCTGGGAATATCTTATATTGTTTCCGGATTCAGTATTATGAATGTTACGCAGGAGTCTGCCGGCCTCGTTAATTATTTTATGGGGTTTGTCTTGCTGGTTTATACCCTTACAAACGGATGGTTGCTTATAAAGCGTAAACAGGAAATTTATTAGTGCTGTGTTCTCGGTTTCTTTCGACTTATCCATAAAATCACCTCCCGAAACTGTTTTTAAGGCTCTTACGGAACAGGAGTTATTAACCCGCTGGTTTGCACCGCAGGTTATTGCCGTACCTGTAGAGGGAACCGTTGCCGCCTTTGCCTTTGAATTTGACCTTAATTTTAAAATGGAGCTTGTTTTGTTAAATAGCAACAGCCTTGTACATTGGAAATGTGTTGACGGTTATAAAGAGTGGCTCGGTTCGGAAGTGTTGTTTAAACTTATACCCTCGTCCAAAGGAACGAAATTGCATTTTGAGCATAACCGTCTTATTAATGTTGAAAAAAAACAAAAGACCACTTTAAGTTGGAAGCAATATCTTGAAAAGTTGAAAAAATTGTGCGAAACCAATCCCTTATAAGTCGATTTTTCAACGCCTGCATTAAATAAAAAACTACTTTTGTGCGCCATATTAAAAAGGTGAAATTTTAGCTGCCGGCATGGATATAAAAAACATCATCAGATTAGCATTGAATCTGCTTCATATCGATTTAACAAAAAATCTTGAATACGATCGGCTTACGAATGCTATCATGAAAAAAGTTTTGCAAGCCGACTCCAATTGTGTTGATGTTGGATGTCACAAAGGTGAAATTTTATCGGTTATGATTAAACAAGCCCCCGATGGAAAACATTTTGGGTTTGAGCCAATTCCTTATCTGTATCAAAATCTGAAAAATCATTTTAACGGAAAAGCAACAATTTATCCTTTTGCTTTGGCCGATACAAACGGCACATCAACTTTTCAGCTGGTTAAAAATGCGCCGGCTTACAGTGGTATAAAAAAACGGAAATACGATGTGGATGTTCCCGATATAGAAGAAATTGAGGTGGAGCTTAAAAAACTTGACGATGTTATTCCCGGTTCGCTAAATATTGACCTTATTAAAATAGATGTAGAAGGAGCCGAATTTGGGGTGTTAAAGGGTGCCCGTCGGTTAATTTTAAAAAGTAAACCATATATTATTTTTGAGTTCGGACTGGGGGCCAGCGATTTTTACGAAACAAAACCTTCCGATTTATTTGCATTTTTTGAAGAGACCGGATTAAGCATATCGACATTGAAGTCGTTTATCAAAAAAGAAAAGCCGCTTACCTTAGAAGTCTTTACGCAATTGTATAATTTAAATCGGGAATACTATTTTATTGCACATCGCCCCGTTGGCTAATCACCATTTTT
>CAYVWX010000280.1:0-3420 GCA_964455635.1 uncultured Lentimicrobiaceae bacterium
AACGGCTTTAATTTCCTGTCTGAAATTTACTGTTGTTTCCTCAGGTGGTTTAACACTCCAATTTTGACCGGGCACATCTACAAAATCGGCATGAAGGCCCAAATAATCGCCATACAGATTAAAACTGTAGCTTTCGACACGGTACTGGAATCCTGCTCCGGCGCTCCATATAAAAGCTACCGATTTATTAGTATATTGATAATATTCCAGTTCGCTTTGGTCGTCGTTATAGGTACCTGTAACCGAGTATTCGGGAGTGTAAACGCCAACTCCTCCAATTTTACCTCTGAGCATAACCGAAAAGGACTCTCCAAAGGGTATTCTTAGAAAAGGCCCTGCCATAATACCACCGATATTCCACGGGCGAGTGGAAGTAACATTGATATCGGCATTAATTTTTGAGCCTAATGAATCGGCTAAAGCCAGCTGGTTAACATTGTTGTAGCCAAACATAAAATCGATTTGAAGGCCAAAATTATGGGTTAGCCTGTGCTCGTAAACCATGCGTACCATAACGCCTGTTTTGGCAAATCCGGGATAAGAGGTGGCCGAATCGGAAAAGAGGTTTGCGTTGGTTGAAGCGTAGTCGGAGAGTGGTACAAAGGCACCAAGTTCAAGTCCTAATGATGAGCGCCGGGTGCTTTGCCCAAAAGTCAACGCCGAAACAAAAAGGGCTAAAAGTAACAATCGAATTTTCATTTTTTTGTCTTTAATGGGTTTAAAAAGCTTTAGTTGTTGCCGGTAATATTTCCTGACAGGCTAAAGTTATGTTTTAAATTCTTACAAAGGTATAAACTTCTTTAATGCCCTGTTTATTCAAGGTCGATATTTAATTGTTGCGACCACATAATTGTTTCATCTTTCCGGCGGGTAAGTTGTTCGTTATCCAACAGCCATTGAATAACAGATAAAACTTTGTCTTCTTCAAAATTATCCAGTTCCGAAACAATGCTGTACAAATGTTTGCTGCCGGTACCTAAAAATTCTTTAAGTTTTGCAACAATGTTTGATATTTCCACGTCGTTGAGTTCGGTTCTTGATTGTTTCCGGCAAACATCGCAGATTCCACAACGGTGGCCGGTTTTTTCGCCAAAATAGCGCAAAAGCTGAATACTACGGCATTGCAGACCCGAGGTGATAAAATCGAGCAGTGCCTGAAGACGGCGGCCGGCAGCTTTTTTGCGCAAGTCATAGTTTTCTTTCGAAAGTTGAAGATAGTCGGCATCCAACCTCTCAAAAACAAAAACCAGTTGCGGCTTTTTCCTTACGGGAATATACGAAAGGACTTTTTTCTTACTCAGCTCCGTGAGTATTTCAATAATTTTTTCAGGCTTGGATCCCGCCCGTCTTGCCAAAATGTTTTCGTTGATGTTGATGTAATCGGTAAAGATACCGGCATAGGATCGTAAAATTTCTTTGATAAGATGGTCTTCGTACGGGTTTTCAACCATAAAGCGATAGAGCTCGTTTTTGTTTAAAACAATTTTAAGCTTTGAATAGCGCCCTGACGTTTCGCTGTAAATAAGCAGCCCCTCTTTTTCCAACAGTTTGATGGCGCTGTATGTCTCCAGAATGTCAAATTCGTATTGCCTGCAAAAATGGCTTATGTCAAAATCGTAGCCTGTGTTTTTACCACTTCCTACGGGGATGTCGAAATAATTGCCCAGCTGATTGTATATCTTTCGTATGGTTTTGATGGGAGGAAAGGTAGCTTCGTGTCTGTTTTTAGCATCCGAGATATCGCGATTGTTATACAACAACGAGGCCCAGGCGGGTTTTAAATCACGGCCGGCCCGTCCTGCTTCCTGAAAATAGGATTCGATGCTGTCGGGCAGGTCGTAATGAATTACCTGCCTCACATCCGGCTTGTCGATGCCCATTCCGAAAGCATTGGTAGAAACCATCACCCTTATTTTTCCACTTGCCCATTCCCGTTGTCTTTTGGTACGGGAAGCAGCATCCAGCCCGGCATGGTAATAGGTAGCCGAAAAGCCGTTTTTGTAAATTATTTCAGCGAGATTACGCGTTTTTCGCCGGCTTCTGACATAAACAATGGTAGAGCCCTTTCCTTTTTTTAGCAGGGCAAGCAGCCGTCCTGTTTTGTCATTTTCTTTAAAGATATTGTATGACAGGTTTTTACGCTCAAAACCGGCTTTTATAATGTTGGGGGTTTTAAACAGGAGCTTTTCCATGATGTCGGCAACGGTATCGGGTGTGGCCGTAGCCGTAAGTGCCAACACCGGAACATTGGGGAAATACGCTCTGATTTCGGCTATTTTTAGATAGGTTGGCCTGAAATCGTAACCCCATTGCGAAATACAATGTGCTTCGTCAACAGTAATAAGATTAATATTTAACCGCGCAATAAAATCACGAAAGTTATTGGCAGTAAGCCTTTCGGGCGACAGATATAAAAATTTATAGCGGTTGTGCAAACATCCTGAGGCAATGGCATCCACTTCGTCGCGGTACATGCCGGAATAGATGGCCGCCGCCGGAATATTCAACTCCTTTAAATGATGAACCTGATCGCGCATCAATGCTATTAAAGGGGTAATTACCAAACAGATACCTTCGTTAACAAGTGCCGGAACCTGAAATGTTAACGACTTTCCGCCTCCGGTAGGCATCAGGGCAAGGGTGTCGCGGCCATGTAAAACGGCATCGATAATTTCTTCCTGTTTCGGGCGAAATTTGGTGTAGCCCCAATAGCGTGTTAATATTTTTTTTGCTTCTTCACTCATAAAATCGAATCTAAAGATAAACCATTTTTAGAATACTTTAAAAGAGTTTATGGTTTTTTGGCAAAAAATAATAATGGTGGCGGGAATGGCAGTAATTTTAATTACATGTTTAAAACAATTCCGATGGTGCCTGTAAAAGCCAACAAAAATATAATGATAAAGCTTTTCCAGAATGAGTTGGCGTGCTTCATGTCCATAAACTGAAAGGCAACGGAGAAAAATTTCAGGGCGGAAAGGGTTACAATAAGCATTGCCGCAAAATACCAGTCGTTTATGGTTCGTGATGAAACAGCGGTTATTAAGGTAATTATGTAAAGAATAATGATTGTTTTTTCGTGCGTTATTTTCATCTGCTTACGATTTTGTATTTACCTTGTGGAATTTGAGAACTATTCCACAGGGTGAATCTGTTAATATGTTTTTTATGTTTTGTCATGATTTTCGGCTTCCCTTCGACAAGCTCAGGGCAGGCCATCGAAAATCACGCCAAAACCGGTCTTGTGTTTTTTTATACCCCGGGTTAACACCCGAGGCTATAATATGTTACCCCTACGGGATTTTGCATAATCATGCTTCTGTGTGTTTAACTTGCTAATCATGGATGTTTTATGGTTTAATAATTTTATAATACGAGATAAAGCATTGGAAACAACAGCAGCCAAATAAGGTCGCACAA
>CAYVWX010000281.1:0-3417 GCA_964455635.1 uncultured Lentimicrobiaceae bacterium
GTTTCATCTGTTTATATTTTTGTAAACATATGGGTTACTTGTAATGTTTTAAAATAACTAAACTGACAGCTTCTTTTAACAGAAACTGCCAGTTTTCATTAACCAAAATCAATACTTGTTACTTGTTTTTAAAATATTCTGTCCATCCTGCTGCCCAGTTATCATTGCCAAAGGCACCTTTGTAGGTTACTGTTTCAAACCAGCTGTCGGGCACTTCGCTTACAGTACCTGTTACCGGTGAGGCAGGAACAGGGTTGTCGGCACTAATACCCGGGTTTGAAACTACGTTACCGGCTGAGGTAAAATAGGACACAAAAGCCTGAACGGCAGCCGTTGAGTCGGAAGCATCGGCTCCGGAACCTGCAATTTTAAATATCCCTTCGGGAGTACCGTCGGCAACATCCCAAAATACATTGTTTTCGATGGTAAGGATACCCTCCTGGAATTGTTTATAAGCATCCTGGTCATCGGCCAGATTTTCAATATCAACACCTTTTGCCTGATTAAAGAAAATGGAGTTTGCATAATGACCGCCGGCGTTATCGCGGAAAGTAATGGTTCGTTTTCCCGCATCGGCACCACGCCCGATATAGGTAACATTATAAATATAAGGTTGTGCGTAGGGGGTTCCTGTTTCGGGGTCGGTGCCACCATCGTGTTCACCAAGCCTGTCGCCTTCGTTGGGGTCTTGAATAGCACACCAAAACTGACCGGAACCGCGGAAACCTTCATCATAATCGAAACTGTCGTCGGCACAATAAACCGAAAGGATATGTTTTAAACGGGGTGTACCGCCAAAAAATTCAATGCCGTCATCTTTATTGGCTAATATTTCAACATAGTCGATAACCGTTTCCGAGCCGACAGCTCCCAGTGTTAAGCCGTTGATTTCGTTTCCGTCGCCAATATCAGTACCGCCATGGCGGATAGATACATATTTAATTACTCCCGAGTTGTCGTTGTCGTCGGTGCCGCCGTAAAGACCTCTGGGTTCGTTGGTGGGAATTCCCTCAATTTGCGATTCACCGGGTGTTGAGTTGAGTTTTGCTTTACCCAATAAAATTAATCCTCCCCAAAGTCCCCGGTCGGCTAATCCTACCGAGCCATTTAAGTCATCCGATTCGCAAGTAAAAATAATCGGTTTTTCTTTGGTTCCTTCTGCCATAATTTTACCACCTCTGGCAACAATTAAGGCCGAAGCATTTTCGCCCTGTCCGGGTTTTCCTTTTATAACGGTTCCCGGTTCAATGGTTAATACCTGTCCATCGTTAACAAAACAAAAACCGTCTAATAAATAGGTGTTGTTGGCTGTCCAGGTTTGAGTTCCCACACCATTTCCATCATCACTAACGGTAATGGTTTGGTGGGTTGTTCCGTTTAAAGTAATGGTTTTCGATTGTGTAACCTCCATGGCATCACCGTCTTTATCGTAAATACTTCCGGAAGTAGCAGGAGATATTTTTAGCAATTCGTTGCCATCTGAGTTTTGGTCGGTAACCAGGGTAATGGTTGCTGTTGCAGAACCTGCCGTGTGTAAAACCTCTGTTGATGCAATACCGGCTATTCCCCCTTCCAGCGAAATGCTAAAGCTACCATTGTCAAGGTTGCCTGTTTTATCGGCGTTTTTATAAACACCTTCACTAAAGGTTAGTGTTATCGTAAAATTACTGTTTTCTCCTTCAATAGCAATATTTGCCATGGTAGGAGGTGTAGGCTCGGGTTTAGGACTATCCTTTGTCCCGCACGAAGAAATAAAAAATATCATGGCCGAGAGTAAAACCGCCGATAATAATGTAATGTTTAATGTTTTCATTTTAATTTTTTTTGGTTTGTTAAACTGGTAGCAAAACAAGGATTCTAATATTAACTGAAGGTTTGTTCAATCTTATGTTTACATTAATAAACTTAAATAAACTGCCTCGAAACTTAACATTAACTTAACCGTGGCAATAACTTTTTAAAATAGTTTTGTTTGCATATTATGGAATACAAAAAAGTTAAAATATTATTGGTTGACGATGAGCCTGATGTTTTGGAAATTCTAAAATATAACTTAGAAAAAGAGGGCTATTTGGTTTATACTGCATCTGATGGGTTATCAGGTAAAAAACAGGCAATGGAATTATTACCCGATTTAATTATTTTAGATGTAATGATGCCCGGTATGGATGGTGTTAAACTATGTTCTACTTTAAGAGCCATGCCCGAGTTTAACAACTCCATTATTGTTTTGCTTACTGCGCGTGGCGAAGAGTATTCGCAAATTGCAGGCTTTAATGCCGGGGCTGACGATTATATTGTTAAGCCTGTAAAACCGGCTGTTTTGATGGTAAAAATTAAGGCGCTGTTAAAGCGGCAATTTAGTAGAAACCACGAACGCATCATTATGAATAACATTATCATTGAAATTGATAAACGGATGGTAATAATTGACAATACCGAAATACATTTGCCCAAAAAAGAGTTTAACATTTTATTGCTGTTTGCTTCACATCCCGGAAAAATCTTCTCCAGAGAAGAAATCTATCAACGTATTTGGGGCAACGATGTTTTTGTGGGAGATCGCACGTTGGATGTTCATATTCGTAAGCTGCGCGAAAAGCTTAAAAAAGATATTATTAAAACCGTAAAAGGTGTTGGCTACGGAATTTTAGATTGAAGGAAGGGGGGAATTTCTTTTGCTTGTTACCGGATTTATTAAAGCTGCTTTTTAAATTTCTGAAAGTTAAAAGCCGGACACGATTATAAAAAAGCCCGCAAGTTACCATTGAACCTGCGGGCTTTGGTTGTTTTAACCTGTTTTCTTAGAAAACCATAAGTTTTATCCTGTGGTGTACATTATTTTAACAAATCGGAACAGACGTATATAAGCTTTATACTGTTCGGGTAAAAAGAGATTTTCATTTATAACTATTGTAAATAATTATATTACAGGCTGTTTGGTGTCGGTTTTGTAGAGGTAATTTCTGTAAAATTTGGGTTACAGCATTCGTTTTATATAAGTGCTGTAATCTTTTAATATGGGCTTATAATCGCCTTTAAATAACGATGATGTTATTAAATAATCGGCGGTAGCGCGGTTACTTGCTGTAGGAACATTATAAAGAACCGTAATTCGCAGTAACGCTTTAACATCCACATCGTGAGGTTGTTGCTCCATGGGGTCCCACAAAAAAATAACCATATCAACCTTCTCTTCAGAAATCATGGCCCCAAGTTGTTGATCTCCTCCAAGAGGACCTGACTTAAGCATGATAATATCAAATTGTATTTTTTCATTGCCTGTTAGGTTTTTTTCTAAAGTTTTTTTAACCAACTTTCCGGTTGTTCCGGTACAAACCAGTCTGTGGGGAATTAAATGTTTGTAGTTGTATTCAACCCACTCCATTAAATCTTGCTTCCGGTTGTCGTGGGCAA
>CAYVWX010000282.1:0-3414 GCA_964455635.1 uncultured Lentimicrobiaceae bacterium
ATACCCCGGGTTGAAACCCGGGGCTAAAATATGTCACCCCTCCGGGGTTCTGCATGATCATGCTTCTGTGTGTTAGCTTGCTAATCATGAATGTTTCATTTATTTGATGTCCTGAAATTATAAATGGATAAAACTACACAGGATTATTCAGTGATAAGAAGGTGCAAATTTTCGGGTGTAATCAACGTTAAATTATTAACTCCGTATTTAGATGAAAAGCTTTTGGGAATATGACGATTTTTTTTCTTCCCGAACTTAAATTCATAAGCCTTTAGCGCTCCGTTTGTTTCTTCGATTAAGTCAATTTCAGCACCATCGTATGTTCTCCAAAAATAATGATTGGTAAAACGGTTGCCATTTTGGTTAAACTTTATACGTTCGCTAATACAAAAGTTTTCCCATAGTTTTCCGGTGTCGGTACGTTGATGGATAAGATTAAAACTGCCTATCGTTGCATTTAATATGCCGTTGTCGTAGAAAAAATATTTTTTACTTTTTTTTATTTCATTTCTCATATTGGTGCTAAACGATTCCAATGAAAAAATAATAAAATTTCTCTCAAGAATTTCGAGGTACATATTAACAAGTTGCCTTGAAATACCCAGTAAACGCGATAGTTCATTGGTAGAAACCTGCGATCCGACTTGCAGTGCCAATGCTTTTAGTAAGTTACGAATAATTGCCGGATTTTTAATTCTTTCGTAAGCAAAAATATCTTTATACAAGTAATCACTGCTTAATGTGTAAAGTTTCTCGATTTTATCAGTGGTATTTATGTCAATTATGCCCGGATAACTGCCAAATACCAATAATGTATTCAACTGATTAAGTACCCAAAGCCAACCGTTTTTTTCCTTTATCTCTTCAATGGATAAAGGGAAAAGCCTGAACTTAATGTTTCGGCCTGTCAGTGGTTCTCCAAGCCGGCTGGCAAGGTCAAAACTACTCGAACCGGTTGCAACTATTTTAAATTCCGGCATCTCATCATAAATAAGTTTTAATAATTTACCGATATTCGGAATAACTTGTGCTTCATCAAAGGCAATTATTTTTTTTCCTGAGAATAGCGCGGTTAAAGCCGAAATGTCTTTACTTTCCAAAAGGGTTGCAACATTAGGCATTTCGCAATTTAATAATAAACTGTCTGTGCGGTTGTTTAGTAACATTTTTAGCAAAGTTGTTTTGCCTGTTTGCCTCGCTCCGTAAATAATAATTACTTCCGGTTTTTTTAACCATTTTTCAATTCCTTTTCTTATTTTTCGTGAATACATTTTTTTGTGAATTTAAAATTACACCTAATTATGTTGCCAAATATAACAAAATAGGCCTAATATTGCAATTATTATTTCAATATATAGCCTTTTAAATAGGAAAAAGGATATTTTTATCCGCGAATTGCACGCGTAGATACAATTCATGAATTGTATCTACGCGGTATAAAACAATCAAAATCATTTTTTAAAAATCACAATTTTTCCGGTTTGTCGGAACATGTTGGTTCCCAAAATCATCGGCAAATTAAAAATGCAGGTTTCAAAACCTATAAATATTAAAAACAATACCCCGGGCTCTACCAATTGGCAACACGATTTTTATGATGAGGTTATCAGGTTTTCGGATGATTTTTTAGGATAAAAACCTACATAAAATCAAATCCCGCCCATTGGGAAACAAACCGGTTGAAATAATTTTTCCTGTTTTTGAAAACGTAGATACAATACCTGAATTGTATCTACGTTCAATCAGCTTTT
Source organism: uncultured Lentimicrobiaceae bacterium (assembly GCA_964455635.1). GTDB lineage: Bacteria > Bacteroidota > Bacteroidia > Bacteroidales > F082 > B16-G9. Next base: position 1,752 of record CAYVWX010000282.1, read on the forward strand.
TTATTTGCTTTTATCGGGAAAAGGAGGAATAGGAGGAATGGGTTTAACATTTTTCATTTGTTGCAGTGCCACCTCTATCGCCTTGTCAAGTTGTTGGTCGTCGCCGGCATATTCTTTAACAGGGTCGTTGTCGATAACAATGTCAGGGTCAACGCCGTGGCCTTCAATAGTCCATTTTCCTTCGGTATCAATGGGAGCAAATTCGGGTTTGCGCAAATCGCCGCCATCAATAAAGGGCAACGAGCCACGTATGCCTACAACTCCGCCCCACGAGCGGACACCGATTACGGTTCCCAGTTTTAATTTTTTAAATTGATAGGGAAACAGGTCACCATCGGAAGCCGAATAGTTGTCAATAAGTAAAACCTTGGGCCCTAACATTATCTGTTCGGGTTTGGTGGTTATGTCGTTATTTCTTGATGTTCCGTAAAGGGTTAATTTACGGGCAAGACGTTCAATAATCATGGGCGAAACATTGCCGCCGCCGTTTCCCCTGTCGTCTATAATCAATGCTTTTTTGTTGAGCTGCGGATAAAACAACTTTACAAATTCGTTAAGGCCTTCGGGCCCCATGTCGGGGATGTGTATATAGCCTACCTCGCCGTTGGTAGCTTTGTTAACCTTTTCAATGTTATTCATTACCCAGTTGTAATAATACAAACCGGCTTCATCGCCAATGGGAACCACAATTTCATTGTGTGCTCCATCTTTGGATGGTTGCGAATTTATCGTAAGCATCACCTCTTTTTCGGCGGTTCCTGTCAGCATCGTAAACAGGTCGTTGGTTTGAGTAACCGGCTTGCCGTTTATGGCAATAATAAAATCACCTTCGTTAATATTAACACCGGGTTCGGTAAGTGGCGAACGGGTTTCTTTAGTCCAGTTTTCACCTTTTAATATTTTATCAATACGGAAATATCCCGAATTATCACGACTGATTTTGGCTCCAAGCAGGCCCGTTTTAATGCGTTTTGGCGAAGGCTTGTCGCCACCGTTTACATACGCATGGCCAATACTCAGCTCGCCAATCATCTCACCAATTAAATAGTTCAGGTCGTTGCGGTTTTTAACATACGGAACCAAAGCACCATATTTTTCTTTAATTTTAGGCCAGTCGAGGCCATGCATATTGGGTGCATAAAAAAAATCGCGCATCTGTCGCCAGCTTTCTACAAAAATCTGATTCCACTCTTCCGGCAGGTTAACCATTACTTTCATATCGCTTACATCCACAAAATCTTTGGCGTTTATTTTTGATGACGGAAGGTTGATAACGGCATATTTTCCATGTGTGTTTACCAACATTTTCTTTTTATCGGCCGAAATAACAAAAGATGCTATTTTACCTAAATCGGTTTCTTTATGTCCTTTCAGCGTTACCAGTTTCATTTGCATGCCATCTTTTGAGGAGTTAAAGGCGTAATAAATTTTTCCTTTAACAGCTGACAGGTTCCAGTAGCTGCCCGGTTTTTTCGATACTTTTATCACCCGGTTTGATATGCCGTTAAAATCGATGTTTATATTATTAACAGATGATTTTTCTTTGCTGTTTTTCTCAGATTTTTTCTTTTTTCCGTTTTCCTGATTTTTAACGGAAACTTCATCGTTTTCGGGAGCAAAGGGCGAAGGGATATCCTTACGAAGGGTAACCATATATACCTGT
>CAYVWX010000283.1:0-3397 GCA_964455635.1 uncultured Lentimicrobiaceae bacterium
GCTTCCAATGTTGAAAACAACGATATTGACCAGCTTTCGGGGTACATATAATGCTAAACTGCACAATAAATTTAAATATTTTTCATTTATTAAAACGAGGGCTGTTAATCATTTAATATGAAAATAAAATTTTGGTCGCTAATACTTATCGCCGGATTGCTCATAACCACTGCTTGTGGCAGGCAATCAATCTATAATCAACACATTGACCTTAAAAACGGGAAATGGTTCAAAGACAATGCAGCTCATTTTGAAGTGCAGGTTTCCGACACTTCAAAACCATATAACTTTTTTATTACCGTTCGCCACAATACCGACTACCGTTACAGCAACCTCTATCTTTTTTTAACCACACGGTTTCCCGACAACAGCCTTACCCGCGACACACTGGAATGTATTTTAGCCGACGACAGCGGAAAATGGTTTGGCAAAGGCTGGAGCAATATAAAAGAAGACAATATTTTAATGCGTAAAGATTTAAAGTTTCCCATGACCGGTACATACAATTTTTATTTTCAGCAAGCCATGCGGCAGGACACCTTAAAAAATATTCTCAGTATCGGAATCGATATTACCAAAACAAAGTAGTTATAAAGAGTTATGAGCGAAGAAAAAACAACGGAAAAAAAGAAGAAATTTTTCAATTATCTGGTAAAATTCTGGATGTTGTATGTTGTACTTGCAGCACTCGTCATTCTCTTTTTTTATGGCGTAGCCGATGGGTGGTTTGGCAAGATGCCTACATTTGAAGAGCTTGAAAATCCCAACAGCAACCTCGCCACCGAAATTTACTCATCCGACAGCATTATGATGGGAACATTTTTTATCGAAAACCGTTCAAACATCAGTTACAGGCACATCTCACCCAATCTCATCCATGCTCTTCTCGCCATTGAGGATGTACGGTTTTACGACCATTCGGGTATTGATGAAAAAGCGTTGGGAAGGGTTTTGTACGGCGTACTCACCGGAAAACGCAAAGGAGGCGGCAGCACCATTACGCAGCAACTGGCCAAAAACCTCTTTCCACGCGGAAGGCTTTCAAAGCTTCAACTGGTCATTCGCAAATTTCAGGAATGGGTAACGGCTGCCAAACTGGAAAAATACTACTCCAAAGAGGAGATTGTTGCCATGTATCTGAACACCGTGTTTTTTGGCCACAATGCCTATGGTATCAAGCAGGCATCGCGTACATTTTTTGGCAAGCCCCCCGATTCGCTTAACATTCAGGAAGCGGCGCTGATGGCCGGCGTAGTAAATGCCCCTACGCGATACAGCCCTATTTTACATCCCGACAATGCTTTCAAACGACGCAATCTGGTTATCTCGCAAATGGCTAAATATGGTTTTATTACGCAGGTTGTTGCCGATTCGGTTAAACAACTCCCGCTGGGGGTTTCCAAATACAAAAACCTAAACCACAACCAGGGCCTTGCCACCTACTTCCGTGAGTACCTGAGAAGTAAGATGAAAAAATGGTGTGCCAACCACTACAAACCCGACGGAACACCCTACAACCTGTATAAAGACGGATTAAAAATATATACCACCATCGATTCGCGTATGCAACGTTATGCCGAAGAGGCGGTGCGCGAACATTTGAAAAATTATTTACAACCGGCTTTTTACAAACACTGGGAAGGATACACTTACGCACCCTTTGTATTTAAAGGCGAACCCGAAGAGGTTGCCCTGCAGGTTGATAAGCTAATGATGCGCAGCTTAAAACGCAGCCAACGTTACAAAAAACTCCGTAAAGCAGGTGTCTCTATGGATTCAATTATGAAATCGTTTAAAACACCCGTGGAGATGATGGTGTTTTCGTGGAATGGCCCCGTTGACACGGTTATGACTCCTTACGATTCCATTCGTTACAACAAGTTTTTCCTCCACGCTGGATTAATGTCCATGGAAACAAAAACAGGATTTGTAAAAGCATATGTAGGTGGTATCGACTACCGATTTTTCCAATTCGACCATGTTACACAGGGAAAACGACAGGTAGGATCAACTTTCAAGCCTTTTTTATACTCACTGGCCATGCAGGAAGGAGAGTTCACGCCCTGCACCAAAATTCCAAACATATCATATAGTGTTGAATTGGGTGATGGCACGTTTTGGACACCCCACAATGCCGACACAAAACGTGTGGGCGAGGAAGTTACCCTTAAATGGGCACTGGCCAACTCCAACAACTGGATATCAGCTTATTTGATAAGCCGTTTCTCGCCCCAGTCGGTAATACAAATGGCCCGTAAGATGGGGGTTAAATCAAAAATTCCCGCTGTACCATCCATTGCTTTGGGTACCCCCGACCTTTCGCTGTACGAAATGGTGGGAGCCATGAACACGCTCGCCAACAAGGGCGTTTATATTAAACCTGTTTTTATTACCAAAATTGAAGATAAAAACGGAAATGTTATCGAGCAGTTTGTACCCGAAAAAACCGAAGCCATGGACGAAATAACTGCTTATAAAATGATTCAGCTGATGCGGGGCGTTATCGAAAGCGGTACCGGTATCAGGTTACGTTATCGCTATGGCTATAACAACGAAATTGCCGGCAAAACCGGAACCACACAAAACCAGTCCGACGGCTGGTTTATGGGAATTACCCCGAAACTTACAACCGGTATATGGGTAGGTGCCGAAGACAGGTCGGTACACTTCAGGACAATCCATTTAGGACAAGGCGCCAACATGGCTTTGCCTATCTGGGCTATTTACATGAATAAAGTTTATGCAGATTCGAGCCTGAACATAAAACGTTCCGATAAGTTCCAGCCTCCTCTCAAAGATATTTCCATTGAGTTTGATTGCGAAAAAGCCAACAAGAGCGGAAATAAAGCCAACGACAATTTTGATAATGGCGATCAGTTTTAATGTAAGGCATGCGTTTCAATACACCTCTTCCCGTATAAAAAACCCGAACCACTAATATAGAAACGCTATAAACACGCTGTATCATACAACCATTTATGACAAATTTCAATCATAAATTTATCAAGATAAAATGCATATAAAAAAACCATGTGTAATATATCGAACACACAAAAGAATGATTGTTTGGAAACCCCAATTTTTTATCGGGGATAGTAGTAAAAGAATAACCTTGGTTTTTATGCTGCCCTTTCAGGGCGTTTATCAGGTTTTAGGTAAAAACAAAGGCGTTGCCTTTGCTTGAATTAGGTTGCCCTTTCAGGGCGACCTCCAAAAATCATGATAAACACATGAAACATTCATGTTGCCAGATCAACACACAGCAACATGATTATAAGCTCCGGAGGAGCGTAATATTTATAGCCTCGGGTGTTAACCCGAGGTAAAGAAAATAAAACAAGGCCGGTTTTGGCGTGATTTTCGATGGCCTGCCCTGAGCTTGTCGAAGGGAAGCCGA
>CAYVWX010000284.1:0-3397 GCA_964455635.1 uncultured Lentimicrobiaceae bacterium
AATCAAAAAAACCCAAAGCTTTTGCTTCGGTTTTAATAAAAAGGCTGAGCTTTTCAGCCTCCGGCAGATTAATGTTGTTGGAACCGTTTGAATAGGGTGTACTTGGCATTTCAGCGTTCGAAATTTTCAATTTTTCACAATGTTTATTTATAGCTGTTATATTCATATTTAGCATCACATGCCAAATGCACTATATTTTTGTCAGCAGGTTATTGTTTATTCTTCATCTCTATTTTCAATCAATCTTTTCAATTCTTCTTTACTTGGCAAAACCGTCAAATATTTACTTGCAAAAATTTGTTCATTATTCTCAGGTAAAGTCATTTCTACAAGTGTTTCATTTTTTGCTCTGCATAGAACTATCCCGATAGTTTTATTTTCGTTTTTTAATTTAACTTTTCTATCATAATAGTTTACATACATTTGCATTTGTCCTAAATCCTGATGTGAAATTTCCCCGATTTTCAAGTCAATTAATACAAAACATTGTAAAATCCGATTATAAAAAACTAAATCAATGCGATAATGTTTATCATCAAATGTAAATCTAACTTGTCTCCCGACAAAAGTAAATCCTTTTCCAAGTTCAAGTAAAAAGTGTTCTAATTTATCAATGATTTTTTGTTCTAATTCTGTTTCTGAATATTTGCTTTCTTCCGGTAATCCGAGAAATTCAAGAATATATGGGTCTTTCACTGTATCTATAGGTTTTGTAACTATTTGTCCTTTTCCTGATAGTTCTTTAACGCTTTTTTTGTCTCGACTTAATACCAGTCTCTCAAATAATGCAGTATTAAACTGTCTTCGTAATTCTCTTAAACTCCACCCGTTATTTTTGGCTTCTATCTCATAAAATTTTCGTTCATCCTGATTATCAATTTTCATTAAAAACAGATAATGAGACCAACTTAATTTAAAATCAATGTTTCGGGATTTTCGAGACATTGTTTCGGATTTTTCGAATTGGTCAGACAGTGTCTGACTTTTTGAGTATGTTAAATAAAATTGCCTCATCTGCTTTAAATTAGTTTCAGAAAAACCTTTTCCAAAATCCTTTATTAATCTCAGAGACAATTCTTTGAGTATTTTCTTGCCGTATTCAGCTCGTTCTTTTCCCTTTTGTTCTTCTTCAACAATTATTCGCCCTATTTCAAAATAGGTATATACCATTGTTGTATTAACATACTGAACAACTTTGTTGCGGGCATTTATAAGAAGTTCGGCAATTTTATTGTAAAAATCCAAACCTACCCTTTTCTCAATTTTTGTCATTCTAAATCATTTCTACAAATATAACCTAACTTTCTATATTGCTGAAGTTTTTCTGCATTCTAATAACCGTTAACTCAAAATATAATGATTAATACTTAAAGAGCCGGAGGCTAAAGTAGTAAAATTAATAATGTTCGCTTATTTTAGATTTTCATATAAAACATCACCAAAAATCCGTAAACGTTTTTGTTTTTCCGTTAATACCGTTAATTTGTACGGGTATTTTTCATCCGTTTGAGTAAGACGATTAATTGTAATATTGCATTTACTTGCGCATTGGCGGCTGTTTTTAATTTAGTCATACAGATTTGAGGCATCATACTAAAACCAAAGATATTTCATTATTATCAGACAAAATGTCATCTTTTCAATAAAACACATTTGGTAAATGACTATTTTTGCATTTCGTAAAATAACTATTTGGGCTGCAACAACTTTTTTTAGCTGATGTTGCAACCGTCATTAATAAAAACAAGAAAAGAATGAAGTTATCGTACAACTGGCTGAAGCAGTATATCGACATGGATGTTGACCCGCATGAGCTGTCGCCCATTCTTACCGACATTGGGCTTGAAGTGGAAGGGATGGAAAAATTTCAATCGGTTAAGGGGGGACTAAAAGGTATTGTTATTGGTGAGGTATTAACCTGCGAACGCCATCAGAATGCCGACAAGCTTAGCGTTACAACGGTTGATGTCGGAGGCACGGTGTTGCCGATAGTTTGCGGTGCCCCCAATGTGGCTAAAGGCCAAAAGGTGTTGGTTGCCACTGTAGGCACTACCCTTTACGATGGCGACAATGAGTTTAAAATAAAAAAATCTAAAATCCGCGGCGAGGTATCGCAGGGGATGATCTGCGCCGAAGATGAGTTGGGCCTGGGCAATTCGCACGATGGCATTATGGTTTTGGGCGACGATGCTCCCGTGGGAAAACCGGCCAAAGAATATATCTCCATTGAAGAGGATTGGATTTACGAAATAGGGCTTACTCCCAACCGTGCCGATGCCGCATCGCATATAGGCTCGGCACGCGATTTAGTGGCCGGCTTAAACCGGCTTAAAGCAGGTAACTACAAACTAAACCTGCCTAAGGTTGATGACTTTAAGGTTGATAATCACGATTTGGATATTGACGTTATTGTTGAAGACACCACGGCATGTCCCCGCTACACGGGAGTTACTGTTTCGGGAATTAAAGTGGAAGAATCTCCGGAGTGGTTAAAAAACAGATTGAACGCCATCGGCGTGCGCCCCATTAACAACATTGTAGATATTACAAATTTTGTTTTACACGAAACAGGCCATCCGTTGCATGCCTTTGATGCAGCCAAAATAACCGGAAACAAAGTGATTGTTAAAAAATTACCTTCACAAACGCCTTTTGTAACCTTAGACGATGCGGAGCGCAGGCTTGATGTTGACGACCTGATGATTTGCAACCAAGAAGAAGGCATGTGTATTGCCGGTGTATTTGGCGGTGCCCGTTCGGGAGTAACTGAAAATACTACTGCCATCTTTTTGGAAAGTGCCTATTTCGACCCCACACATATTCGTAAAACATCAAAACGCCATGTATTACAAACCGATGCCTCGTTTCGTTTTGAAAGAGGTGCCGACCCCAATATTACCGAATACGCTTTAAAACGCGCCGCCCTCCTTATTAAAGATATCGCCGGCGGACAAATTTCTTCGGAAATTAAAGATGTTTACCCCAAACCCATTGAAAAATGGATGATTGACATCAACTTCGACAGGGTTAACCGCCTCATCGGTAAAAAAATAGAAAAAGATGTTGTTGTTAAAATATTGCAAGATCTGGATGTGGAAGTACTGGCCACCAACCACGAAGGCCTTAAACTGCTAATCCCAACCTTTAAAGTTGATGTTAAACGTGAGGTGGATATTATTGAGGAAATTTTAAGAATTTACGGTTACAACAACATCGAAATACCTGAAAAGGTAAACTCTTCGGTAAGCCTGCGTCAGAAACCCGATTTGGAACATATTCAAAATATTGTGGCCGATTATTTGGTTGCCCGTGGTTTTACCGAAATAATGAACAACTCGCTAACCAAAGCGGAATATGTGGAAAAAAGTGCTGTTTTTAATCAAAACAATAGTGTTGA
>CAYVWX010000285.1:0-3369 GCA_964455635.1 uncultured Lentimicrobiaceae bacterium
ACACAGAAGCATGATTATTTGTAAATTACCGTATTTATGCTGCCCTTTCAGGGCGTATGATGGATTTAGGAGGAATTCAAAAGGCGGTGCTTTTTGTTGAAATTGGTTGCCCTTTCAGGGCGCAACAAAAAACTATGGTAATGCAATGTGTTACAATATATTACAAAAACATAAACACATGAAACATCCATGCCGGCAAGTCGTCACACAGAAGTCTGATTATAAGCTCCGGAGGAGCGTAATATTTATAGCCTCGGGTGTTAACCCGAGGTAAAGAAAATAAAACAAGGCCGGTTTTGGCGTGATTTTCGATGGCGAAGCCGAAAATCATGACAAAACAGAAGCGCAGTATTTCAAGTAATTACAAAATTATAAACACATGAAACACTATCTTAAAACAGTCGTCTTTTCCATGCTGGTGTTTGTGGCTCTAACCGCTTCAAACTGTAATAAAACACCTGCCCCTCCATCCGATGACATCTTTTCCTATCGCGACCCCATCATCAATCCGCCCGACGAATTTAAAATATCTTTCGATATATCACAATTGGGCGACAAAATTGCTACGGTTCAGTTTGCCGACAGCACCGTATGGACCATTACCAATCAGGGCGATTCCAGAGTTTCGTTTTATATTCAAAATCCCGAAGGCGAAAAACAGGGAATAAACAGCTCGGTAACTTACGGACTGCGAGGTGGGGTCTGGTATAAGTTTATTGCCAACAATAACAATCATACCGAGCTGCGCGACTTTTTTTGTAAATTAACAAAGCAACAAGACTCGTATGAAGATTATAACCCTAAGTTTTAAAAAAAAAAATGATAACTAAAAACAGGATTATGAAAAGATTTTTTACCTCATTGTTACTTATTTTGTTTTTTATCTCTTTAAGCGGCTATGCGCAAACTCCCGCACCCACCGTTAAAAAGGTAAAACGGCCTAAAATCGGACTGGTGTTGAGCGGTGGCGGAGCAAAAGGCTTTGCATACATAGGCCTGTTTAAAGTCTTGAAAGAGGTCGGGCTTCACATCGATTACGTGGCAGGAACCAGTATTGGTAGTATTATGGCAGGATTTTATGCTGCGGGCTACGATCCCGATTTACTGACCGGTTACGTGAGATCGCAGGATTGGGATATGGTTATGTCGGATAAGGTACAACGACGTTATATTCCTTACGTCGATAAAAAGATGGGAAATAAACTTGCAATTACTTTACCCATCGATAAAGGTGGAAAAGGCGTTTCATTGATGTCATCTATTTCAGAAGGCCAAAATGTCGATCTGCTTTTAAACCGGTTTTTCTCATCTCAATATAAAATTACCGACTTCAGTAAATTGCCCGTGCCTTTCTTTTGTATTGCAACCGACCTATTTACAGGCGAATCGGTAATGCTCGATTCAGGTAACATGGTCAAGTCAATTCGTGCAAGCATGTCGATTCCCGGTTACTTTAACCCTACTAAAATCGGTAATCACTATCTGGTTGACGGTGGTGTTGTTAACAACTATCCGGTGATGGATATGAAAAAGCTTGGCGTGGACTTTGTCATCGGTGGCGATGTACAACAAGGTTTGGTACACGATATGAAAGACCTGAGTACGGCGGTTGATGTCATTATGCAGATAACAGGTTTTTCGGCAATAAAGAAAAACGAAGAGGGGCTGGCCAATACCGATTTATACATCCACTTCGACATGGAGGGAAAATACGACATGATGAGCTTTAACGATTACGACTCCATTATAGCCATCGGTGAAAAAACTGCCAGAACTCACTATGGCGAGCTGAAAAAACTGGCCGATTCACTCAATGCCATCCAATATGTGCCTGCTAATAAATTTGACGGTAAACCCCTCGATTCTATTTCGGTGGCCGATGTATTTATTGATGGCAATAAACGAGTCCCTTTAAAATATTTTAGTAACCTGACATCAAAATTAAAAAACCACAAAGTTTCCATCGACGACATTGAAAATGTGGTTAACTTTATGTATGGATCAGGATTTTTTAAGCATGTTAGCTATCAGTTAGTTGATGCCGGAGATGACAAGGCAAATGTAAAACTTGTTGTTAAAGAAACAGGTTTGGGCGAGTTAGCCGCAGGTATTCATTACGACAGCGATTATGGTGGGGCACTTTTGGCAAATGCCATGTTCAGAAACCTCTTAATCAAAGGTTCAAAATTGTTTGTAAATGTTCAAATGGGCAATAATATAAGAGCCCGGACACTGTTTGTAATGGATCGTGGTTTTAAACCGGGCTTTGGGCTGGCTACCGACTTTTATAATTTCAAATTCGGCTATTACTATGACGAACTTGGAAACGATTCAACAAAAAAGTTAAACGAACTAACCTTTACCAATTATAAATTTTCGGCTTTTGCCAACACAACTTTTTCAAACCAATACAATTTGATGGCTGGTATCGATTATGAACTTTTTTCGCTGGGACAGGAAATATACAATCCTGTTTATGAAGATTTTACAGGGTTTCATAGCTATGCTACTCTGTTTGCCGAAGTTAATTTCGATACCCGAAACAAAATGGCTTATGCCACCGGTGGAACCATTTTTAAAGGCCGTTTTGAATATGTTTCTACCCTTTCAAATGAATGGAAAGATAATCTCTTTAAAAACAGTGCCATTGCCTTTGTAAACTACAACACCAATATTGCATTGGATAAAAATAAAAGGTTTGTTTTAAAGCCGGGTGCCTATTTGGGCGTAACTTTAGAAAACAACAAACCGCCTTTTCAACATACCTTTGGTATGGGCGGAAACAACAACTTTCAATTTCAGGATAACATCATACCTTTTATGGGAACACAGTTTATTCAGTTGTGGGACAATAATATAGCTGCAGGGAAAGTAAAACTGCAATACAACATCTATAAAAAACTTTATGTTATTGCCGAGGATGACTTTGGGATGATGTGGGAATACCTGGAAGATACTTTTAATCATGACGGGGCGTATGTAAACGGTTACGGATTAACCCTGGCTTATGACAGTTTTATCGGCCCTGTAGAAATAACCGGAATGAATTCAAATATTGCCGGCCCTGCTATTTATATTTCCATAGGGTATTGGTTTTAATCTCTGATATGGTACTGCTAAAATAAAATAATGAACTTATAACGGCTGTATTTTAAACATGTACAAGATTATTGCCAAAAAAATCCATGGTGAAAAATAGGTGTAAAAAAAATTTGATTGTACAAAACCCCGTAGGGGTGAAATATTATAGCCTCGGGTGTTAACCCGGGGTAAAGAAAAACCCAAAACCCGTTTTGGCGGGATTTTTGCGCGAAGCAAGCAAAAATCATGACAAAACAAAAACACAGTATATCAAGCATTTACAAAATT
>CAYVWX010000286.1:0-3359 GCA_964455635.1 uncultured Lentimicrobiaceae bacterium
TTCTGAACCGGATGTCGGATGCCTCGGGTAAACACTCGGTTAAATCGTGTTTAATGTTTTCATATATATCAGGATACTCATCCCTCATATTGTCTAAAAAGGAAACTAAATTAGCAGCATTGGCCGATATAAATTTATCGGTTTTTAACGGATGTGCTTTTTTAATTTCATTTGTATCAGGACTATAAATGTCGATGTTATGAAAAATTTCTTTCAATGTTGTACCCAAAACGGAATCGACAGCATTATTAAAAAGCGGTTGCTCTGCGTTTTGTGGAGGAATGGTGCGGGTTCTCGAAATCTTATCATTGATAAATACCAGTTCACCGTTATTGTTGCTATTTTTAATCTCTGAAATAGAAAATGAAAAAGTTTTATCGTTGTTTGCTGTACGAATAACTAATCTGGTGAAAATATTTTTATGTGTCTGCCAATTATGAATAGAAAAATCTTCAGGTAATCTTTCGGTGGCTTCTGCCATCATTTCCTGTTTTATTACTTTTTTCTTGTCATTTAATCCCCAAAACTCATAAACATAATACTCAAACGTTTTGTCTTTTTTTGTAATAAAAATATAGGAAATTGGTTTTCTAAAAACGGATGTATTTTCGTCGGCAACCCCAAAATAATATCTTCGAAAATTTTCCTTCAGATTGCTCTTAATACCAAATAATAGCGTGTTAAATAGAAATGTTAAGGAGGTTAAAACATTTGTTTTTCCTGAGTTATTGGGGCCGATAAACAAATTAATTTTTTGTAAATCGAACCGAACATCTTCTAAGCTTTTAAACCTTTTAATTATTAATGTATCAATCATTTTAGCGGTAAATTATAAGTAACAAAGGTAACAATATTTCTAAATCAAAAATTTGTTATTTATTACTTTGATGTTTCTCATATGCATCTACAATTTTTGTTACCAGCTTATGGCGGATGATATCTTGTTGATTGAGATAAATAAAATCGATGCCTTTTATGTTTTTTAAAATCTCTTGTGCTTTTAGCAATCCCGATGTTTTGTGCCGTGGCAGGTCAATTTGCGTTACATCGCCGGTAATGATGAACTTAGATGCTTTTCCCATACGTGTTAAAAACATTTTAATCTGACTTTCAGAAGCATTCTGAGCTTCATCCAAAATAGCAAAAACGTTTCCCAGTGTTCGTCCGCGCATATAAGCCAGCGGGGCAATTTCAATGGTTTCATCTTCCAGATAGTTTAACAGTTTTTGATGGGGCAGCATGTCGCGCAGCGCGTCATAAAGCGGTTGCAGATATGGGTCCAGTTTGTCTTTCATGTCGCCGGGTAAAAAACCCAGGCTTTCGCCGGCTTCTACAGCAGGGCGGGTAAGGATGATGCGTTTTACCTCTTTGTTTTTAAGGGCTCGTACCGCCAGAGCTACCGCTGTGTATGTTTTTCCCGTTCCGGCAGGGCCAATGGCAAAAATCATGTCGTTATGGTCAATGCTTTTTACCATAACTTTTTGATTGGGGGTTTGTGCTTTAATAAGTTTTCCGTGCCGCCCGTAAACAAGTACGTTGTTGTCGGTTACGGAAACTTTGTCGTCCGTCCCTCCCTCCTCATTCATTATTTGTGAAATAACAGCTTCATTAATTTTTCCAAACTTTTCAAAATGTACCAGTAAAAGTTCAAATCGTTCTTCAAATTTTTTAATTTCTTTGTTTTCTCCCATGAGTTTTATCAATTCGCCACGGGCAATAATTTTAAGTTTCGGGAAAAAATCTTTAATCTGATTGAGGTATCTGTCTGCCGGCCCGTACAGACCAACCAAACTTTCTGCCTCTACCTGTAAAATGGTTTCGCTCATCAGCTCTGTTTCAATGGGTTTGTTAAAAACAACAATTCACCTCAAAAATATTAAAATTATGGGTACGCATGCCCTAAAATTAGTAATTTTGGGCATTGGCTATGAACAAGAAATTAACATTGGAAAATTCATCGGGAATTATTACGCTTACAACCGACTGGGGCGATAACGATTATTATGCGGGTGCGGTAAAAGGAAGACTTTACAGCTTGCTGCCTGATGTGAGGGTTGTTGACATTACCCATAACATTTCTCCTTTCGACACTGCCCATGCAGCTTATGTGCTGAAAAACTCTTTTGAGATGTTTCCGGAAGGAACAGTGCATATAATAGGTGTTGATACTGAGGATTTTGCCACGCCAACAACTGTCCAGTCGCATGTTGCTTTGAGGTATAAAGACCATTTTTTTATTGGTGCCGATAATGGTGTTTTTTCGTTGATTTTGGAGGGCAATAAAGCTGAAACGGTAGTGGAACTTACCACTCCTTTTAATGCTGTTTCCGGAAAAATGAAGTTCTCTTTTTCCTCCAGAGACAGGTTTGCTTTTGCTGCCGTTCACCTGGCAAAGGGAAACGATATTTTAGAGTTGGGAAAACAGTTGGAAGGATTAAAGGAGCTGATGATGTTTAACCCCTCTTATACCAAAGATTATATTAAAGGAGTGGTTATTCATGTTGATCATTTTGAAAACGTTATTACCAATATTTCGGAATCATTGTTTGAAAAACTGGCTGAGGGTCGTAAGTTCAAAATTCTTTTTAAACATACCGAACTTGATAAAATCAGTAAGTTGTATTCTGATGTGAGGGAGGTGGAACCCTTGGCGCTTTTTAACGGAGCAGGCCTGTTGGAGCTGGCTCTTAACCGTTCAAATATTTCAGGATTGCTGGGATTGCGAAAAAATGATGCCGTGCTTATTGAGTTTTTCGATTAACGGCACTTTGGTTTTTGCTTGTTGCAAAAACAATAATGATTATATTCCATATTGCTTTATATTATAATTTTTTTCAGTTGCCTCATCACTTCTCTTTCCACTTGTTCAAATTCAGGTAAATTTTGTATCTGTTCTTTCATCGATTTTTGCCAGCGGGCTTTATATTGAGGGATTCGCTGTTCCAGTTTTGTAAAAAAACTTTTTGGATTAAGCTTTTTGCTTTCGCATTTGGCAATAAATTCGTTTGTATAAAAGTCAATTTCCAATCCATTCATTTCGAGCAAATACCAAATATCGTAAAAATCCCGTGCCTGCATTCTTTGCATTATCGAACGGAGTTTTTCAACAAGGATTTCTTCCAGAGTATAGCAAAGTAGTTTGTGCTTTTCCTGATCCGAATAAATAAGAAACACATCTTGTAAAATCGGGCCAAACTGTAGTTGCTCGCTTCTTGAAATATCAACCTTTACCCGTTTGTTTGTTCCCATCCCGCCAAGCGGGCCGATAAAACTGAAATAGAAATTTATTCCACCGTCTTCGTGTTCATTGTCGTCAATTATTTTTAAGGGAATGTTAGCTTCTTCTTTCACATATTCAA
>CAYVWX010000287.1:0-3358 GCA_964455635.1 uncultured Lentimicrobiaceae bacterium
ATTTTAAAACATTACAAGTAACCCATATGTTTACAAAAATATAAACAGATGAAACAAATTATTCTTGTTCTATTTTTGATTTTAATTTTTCAGGCCGGATTTGCACAAACAGGTATCTTAAGAGGTAAAATTACCGATTCGGAAACAGGAGAAGAATTGCCGGGAGCTTCCGTATTAATAACAGGCAGTTACAATGGAGCATCAGCCGACCTTGACGGTAACTACACTATTAATAATTGTCCATTGGGAAAAATTCAAATAAAATGCTCCTATATTTCGTATCAAACACAAATTATTAACGACCTGCAAATAGTATCCGGAAAAGTTACTGTTTTAAATATTAAGCTGCATCCTGTTTCTGTTGGCCTTGGTGAAGTGGTAGTTTCGGCCAAAGCCGTACGTAATACCGAAAGTGCCTTGCTAACCATGCAGCAAAAGTCGGCTGGCGTTATCGAGGGTATTTCCTCACAGGAAATAATGAAAACAGGCGACAGCGATGCTGCCGGAGCGGTAAAACGTTTGCCGGGCGTTTCGGTAGAAGAGGGTAAATATGTTTTTGTAAGAGGCCTTGGCGACAGATACAGCAAAACAACACTAAATGGTGCCGAAATACCTTCGTTAGACCCTGAAAGAAACACAGTACAAATGGATATCTTTCCTACCAATGCCATCGAGAATATGGTAGTTTATAAAAGTTTTACCCCCGACTTAAGTAGTTTTACCGGAGGACTTATAAATATACGCACCAAAGATTTTCCCGAAAAATTAAATATTAAATTCTCCGTGTCATTGGGTTTTAACAGTCAATCATCGTTAAACGGCAACTTTTTAAGCTATCGGGGAGGGCGCTACGACCAGCTGGGTTTTGATGACGGCACACGTGCTTTTCCTATAAAGCCTGAAGATATTCCAAGTTATCCCGGCGACAGGGATAAACTCGATCAAATAACGATGATGTTTAATAAAATCATGGGGCCCGACACCATTAAATCGTTCTTAAATCAAAAATATGAATTTTCTGCAGGCAATCAAACCACCTTGTTGGGAAAACAATTCGGCTTTAACATCGGCTTAGTATATAAAAACGACTTACACTATTTTAACGATGGCAAACGGGGCATTTATAAACTTACCGGAGCAAATGCCGGCCAATTAAACGAAGAACAAAATTTTAACGAAACAAAAAGCAACAACGAGGTTTTATTAGGTTGTCTGGCAAATTTCAACCTTAAAATAAACAGCAACAATAAAATTGGTTATGTACTGCTTTATAATCATTCGGGCAACAAATCGGCTATTTATAACGAGGGCGAACGTGCTTCCGATGAAATTGGTATGATTATTCAAAGTAGTGAGATTGGCTTTGTTGAACGTTCCATATTAGCCAGTCAGTTTAAAGGAGACCACTTTTTTGAGAACTTTAATAATTTAAAAATCAGCTGGATTATTTCATACACAACCTCTATGCAGGAGGAACCTGACTTACGTTTTTTTACCAACAGCTATTTTCCCGACAACGATCCGGGCTTTCAGTACGAGCTGAGTCCTTCAAAATACAAAGTTCCTTCGCGTTATTATCGAACCATGTACGAAACCAATTTGGATAATAAAATAAATTTTGAACTTCCTTTTACGTTTCTGGGTTCCAAATCAAAATTAAAATTTGGCGGTTCATACAATTATAAACAACGTGATTTTAATGAAGGTAAAATCGATTACAAATCACAAGTCAGCTATTTTAACGGAAATATTAACGATTATTTTGCTGATGAAAATATCGGACAGCACTTCCCTTCCTATAATCCGCAAACAAAATCCAATTACGGCTTATACGTTCAAAATGCAACCGATTTACGGAATAGCTATACCGGCTTTCAAAATGTAACAGGTGCCTACGCCATGGTTGATATTCCTGTTGCCGAAAAACTGCGAATGGTAGCAGGTGTAAGGTATGAAAAAAACAAAATGCTGACTCAGAGCAAAAAGCAAGGCATTGATAAAGGTGAACTTAACGACAACGATTTTCTTCCGGCACTAAACCTAACCTACTATCTAAAGGAAAAAATGAATCTGCGATTTAGCTACACCCGAACCTTGTCGAGGCCAACCTTCAGAGAAATTGCTCCTTTTGCATCTTTTAGCCCTGTAGCACCTACTATTGTCGGTAATCCCGATTTAAAGCGAACACTTATTGACAACCTTGATATAAAATGGGAATACTTTATGCGTCCCGGTGAAGTACTTTCGGCCGGTGCATTTTTTAAAAATTTCACCAATCCGATAGAAATGGTGGATAATCCCGTGGCTGCCAATCCGGAAATCTCCTATCAAAATGTAAAACAGGCTAAAGTTTACGGCCTAGAACTCGACCTGAGTAAAAGTCTGGATTTCATTCCGCTTTTAAAATATTTTAGTTTAAGTGCCAACTACAGCTACATTTTTTCAGAAGTGGCCATTGATTCCATGGAATTGGAGGCGATTCATGCCGTTGACCCGGACCATCCGGACAAACGTCCTCTTTTCGGACAGGCTCCCTATATTGTAAATGGAATGTTAAGCTACCAAAACCAAAAAACAGGTGTTTCGGCAAATTTGGTTTTTAATATGGTTGGAAAACGCATTGCGCTTGTTACCAAAGGAGGTACCCCTGAAGTTTATGAACAGCCGTCGCCAAAACTTAACTTTAATGCTACTAAAAAGATGGGTAAACATTTAGCCCTCGGCATTAAAATAAACAACATACTTAACGCACCCGTAAAGCAAACTTACAGTTACAAAGGCAGGCAATATCCCTATTATGAATATACCACAGGGAGGCTTTTTGAAGTAAAATTTACCTATGACTTTTAATATTTTCATAACTTTGAAATATCATAAACCATTCATCATGAAAAATATAAATCGAATACTTTTTACCTCATTATTTATAATAGTTGCAACAACACTGCTTTCGCAAAACCTTGAATATAAAGAGGGACATTTTTATAAAAACGGAATGCTTTACAGTGGTGTTAATGTAGAGTATTATGCCAACGGCAACCCGAAAATAGAACGGCATATTACCAACGGTGTTGAAAACGGACTGGTAATAACCTATTCGGAAAACGGAATAAAACTTGAACAACGCTCCTATATCAACGGACATAAAGACGGAACCTGGATTACCTGGAACTACGAAGGAGTTAAAACGGCCGTTGCAAATTATAAAAACGATAAAAAAAACGGAGACTGGTTTATATGGAACGACAAAGGAGTTTTGCTATACGAAATGCATTATAACATGGGCAAAAAAACCGGTCAATGGAAAATGTATGACAACAACGGCAACCTGATAAACAAAAGAGTTTACAAACCCTGA
>CAYVWX010000288.1:0-3358 GCA_964455635.1 uncultured Lentimicrobiaceae bacterium
CGATGATAATTAAACAATTTTTGTTTTATGTGCAGGAAACCATTCGTGAATGGTTTCTACGTTTGTTATTTTGTAATTACGTGGTGTTATTTGCTTTTAAGCTTTATGTTGTTTTTATGTCGCAGGCTGTCGCGGGTGGTCTTTTTAACAAGGTTTTTTTGTATCGCCTCCGTTAAATCAACGCCGGTTTGGTTGGCCAGACAAATTAGCACAAACATAATGTCTGCCATTTCATCCGCCATATTGTACTTTTTGTCGCTCTCTTTAAACGATTGTTCTCCATATTTTCTGGCAATGATACGAGCCAATTCACCAACTTCCTCGGTTAATATGGCCATGTTGGTAAGTTCGTTAAAATACCTTACACCTGTGGTGTTTATCCATTTATCAACGGTTTGTTGTGCTTCTTTAATGGTCATAATATTTTTTTTCCAAAACTAATAATATTCAGGAAATCAAAAATGCAATCCTGTCAAACAGCATTGTTACCTTAAAATAACTACTTTTGCCGCCTCTATGGATACAAATCAAAATGAAATCAGGCAGTATGTTGCCAAAACATTCTCAGGCCTTGAAAACGAGCTGGCTACCGAATTAAAATTTTTAGGTGCCGAAAATATCGAAATCATTAAAAGGGGTGTTAAGTTTAAAGGTAATAAAGAGTTGCTCTATCGTGCCAACTATCTTGTACGAACTGCCATCAGAATACTTACTCCCATTACCGAGTTCAAGGTAACCGATGAACAGAGTTTGTATGACGGTGTTAAAACCATTCAGTGGGATGATATCATGACCCACAAGCAAACTTTTATGATGACTGCCGATGTTTTTCATTCCCAAATCGATCATTCTCATTTTGCGGCTTTGAAAGCCAAAGATGCACTGGTGGATTTTTTCAGAGATAAAATTCGTCGTCGTCCCTCGGTGGATAAAGACGATGCCGATATCTTTATCAATATTCACATCAGTCATAATGTTTGTACGGTATCGTTGGACAGTTCCGGCGAGTCGCTCCACAAAAGGGGATACCGTATTGGTGCCGACAAGGCACCTTTAAATGAAGTGCTGGCGGCAGGGCTTATCAGGCTTTCGGGATGGAAAGGCGATGTTGACTTTTACGACCCCATGTGCGGATCGGGAACCATTGTGATGGAAGCAGCCATGTTGGCCATGAATATTCCGGCAGGATATTATCGTGAAAAATATGCCTTTGAAAAATGGCCTGATTTTGATGACGAGTTATGGAAATCAATTAAAGAGGAACACGACAATGAGTTTAAAGACATCGACATTAACATTGTGGCTTCCGATCGCTCCGAAAAAGCGATTCAAATTGCCAAACGCAACCTGAAACATGCCGGTTTACATAAGGATATTGATATCTCAAAAGCATATTTCGACAGTGTGATACCGCGAAGTAAGAAAGGGCTTTTGCTGTTTAATCCTCCTTACGGGATGCGACTGACCGAGCGTGATATTGTACGGCTCTATCAGGAAATTGGCGATGTGCTTAAAAGCAACTGGGCAGGGCATCAGGCCTGGATTATAACTTCGGCTTTGGATGCCGCTAAATATATAGGTCTGCGTCCTTCTAAACGAATTGAACTCTATAACGGCCCTATCGAAGCTAAATTTCTTGGTTTTGATTTGTACGAAGGCAGCAGAAAAGAGAAATCGCCGGATTACAGAAAGAGAAAAGATGACCCTGGACAATACAGAACCGGCAAAACCAAATATGAAAGTAAGCCGCGCCCTTTCCACCGTGATGAAGACAGTGAGGAGAGAAGCTCCGGCAGAAGATCGTTTGAAGACAGAAACCGCGATGAAAAAAGAGACTACCGCGAAAGAGGCCGGTATGATAACGAGAGTCGTGGCAGGGACAAACGAAATAGCCGTGACAACGACAGAAAAAAATCAGGTTACGGTTCGGGAAATCACAGAGAGCGTGACGAAAAGCATTCTTATGGCAGCAACAGGGATAATGAAAAAAGCTACCACAAGCGCTCGCAGGATAACCGCGATGAAAAAGGCAAACGGCCTTTTAGTAAGAGGAGCCATTTCGATTCGAAACCTTTTCGTGATGGCGACCAAAAACGTTCGTTTAAAAAAAGAGATGAAGATACCCATAAAAAGAAAAGAGACTCCAAAAAGGTTACCGTAAGGTTTAAGCGGAAACGCTTGGAGTAAGAATTTTTGTGGATACCTGTTGTAGGGGTCTGTTAAACAGCGTGTCATAGCCAAATTTTTACTGCCATTGTGTGAATAAATTGTTTTCCACGGTTAAGGGTTTTCGAATATTAAGCTTTTTGAATTTGTTTTTTGGCTTTTACAATTTGGTGCCTGTCTCTATTAAATCCTTTGATAACAAAGATGCTGCCTGTTCTATCGATTTCCGGACGGGCAGGTACTCAAAATCAAAACGGTTTAAAAACTTGCTGTTGTCGTATTGATAATGTTGTTGAGCTGTTCTTGCTGTTTCTTGGGTAACCAACGCTGCTTTTCCTGTTATAAATGACCATGCTTTTAACATTCTCCAGTAAACGGCACTTAACAAAGCATTCGCTTTATATTTTGGGGCAGGTACACCCAACGAATCGGCAATCCAGGTAAACAGTTGTTGGTAGCTAACGTTTTCGGCACTTATAATAAACTGTTCATTAACAATATCGCTGTTCATTAACAATATCATGGCTTTGGCAACATCGTTAACATCTACAAATCCATTGCTTCCCGTAGTGTAAAATTTCAGTCCTTTATAAACTGTTTGAAAAAGCTTGGAGCTTCCCGCATTCCAGTTGCCCGGGCCAATTATTACCGAAGGGTTAACAATAACGGTGTTCAGCCCTTCGTGTATTCCGCGCCACACTTCACGTTCCGATTCAAACTTACTAACTGAGTAGGCCGAGGGGTTTACAGAACTTGAAAAATGCGTGTTCTCCGTAACCGGTTTGCCCTTTGATGCTCTTCCCAAAGCAGCTATAGAGCTTACGTAACACATTTTAGAGATGCCTTGCTCTAAGGCAATATTCACAACATTGGCAGTGCCCGAAACATTGATTTTATACATCTGCTCTTTTAAGTGCGGCTCAAACGAAACCATGGCCGCTGTGTGATACAGTTGCGAAACGCCCCCGAAAGCTTCTCTTAACGAATAGATGTCCAGCACATCTGCCGTAACCCATTCTATTTTTTTTAAAAGCCTGTCAGGGTTGCTGTCGTAATACGAAAAAATAATGTTTACCAAATTCAGTGAAGAACTGTCTCTTTTAATGGCTCTTACCTTATTGCCTATGCTGGTGAGATGGTACAATAAGTGAGCTCCTAAAAATCCTGTGCCGCCTGTAACTAATATCATGCA
>CAYVWX010000289.1:0-3344 GCA_964455635.1 uncultured Lentimicrobiaceae bacterium
TTGGACAATTATACAATGAATTAATGATACAATGATATAATGAACCCGTTACTCGCTGAACCATTATGTGACTGATCCTCTGATCCTCTGATCCTTTGAACCATTATATCATTGAACCATTATATCATTGAACCATTAAACTGTCAGGAAATTTCTTTCTCTTTATTATATTTCTCCTCTTTAAAATAGGCTGTTACAGCCACAGCAAAAATGATTGCCAGCGCATAGTAAACAAAATCGGGTATGGGGACAGGATCGCCTTTGGCATAGGAGTGGAGTCCTGATAAATAAAAGTTTACGCCGAAATAGGTCATTAAAATAGAGAAGTATCCGACAACAGATGCCAAATTAAAGGCAAATTTTGATTTTAATCCGGGAATAAAACGCATGTGGACAATAAAAGAGTAAACCAGTACCGATACCAGCGCCCAGGTTTCTTTAGGGTCCCAGCCCCAATAACGTCCCCAGCTTTCGTTGGCCCATACACCTCCCAAAAATGTACCGATGGTGAGCATATAAAGTCCGACAATCATAGCTCGTTCGTTGATGGATGTAAGTTCGTCGATTTTCACGTTCATGAATTCAAAATTCTTTTTGTTTTTAAACAACATCAAAATCATGTTTAAAAATCCCAAAAGCATCGAAAGTGCTAAAAACCCGTAACTTGCGGTAATCACAGAAACGTGAATGGTGAGCCAGTATGATTTGAGTACCGGCACAAGATTTGTAATTTCGGGTTCCATCCAGGTAAGATGTGCTACCATTAAAATAACGGAGGTAAGCACTGTGGTGGCGGCTACCGTCATGGGCGATTTGCGCGAGAACAACAGCCCCGCCAGCATGGTTATCCACCCGATATACACCATCGATTCGTAACCATCGCTCCAGGGAGCATGTCCCGAAATATACCACCTCATGCCCAATCCCACGGTTTGTGCTAAAAATCCCAGAGCTATCAATAGCGTAAACAGATTAATAATTTTTGAAAGTCTTTTTGAGTTTTTAAAGATGTTGATAAAAATAAGAATGAGCATTAAAACACCTAACAAGCCGTAAACTTTGCTAAGGTTGTCAAAAATCATCCATTTATTGTACAAAATTTCAACTTTGATTTTTGTTTTTGAAGGAAGGATGTCGCCACCAAATTTTTGCTGAAAAAGTTCAATCCCCTGACGAAGCTCGGCAGCCTGTTTGTAATTCCCCTGTTTGATGGAATTAAAATACGAAGGAAGTATTTGCGCCACCAGAGCCGAGTCTTTTGAAGCGAGTCCGGTTACGGCTGATGCCGTTGATATCCAGGGCTTGTAAACATCGGTTGGATTGGGTAAAAGCCTGAGCATATTGCCCGTATAAATCATGTAGCAAATGTTTAGCTTCTCATCAACTTTCATAATGTCTTTATCGAACAAGCCCCGTTGAATGGGTTTTTTATTGTAGGCTTCCTGTACCAACTGCCCAAGTTTGTATTTGCCTGTTTTCATGTCGATAAAATCAAGATAGGATGCATAATCGCCATCAACGCCCAAAATGTGTTGCAGCTCGGTGTTGCGGGCAATGCCAAATCGAATTTTTATCATGGGCACCTGCTGCCACGCAGTGGGATCGGTTACCATTCCCAACAGCACCTGGTCGGGTGTTAATCCCTCAAAATTGGCTTTTTTGGTTATTTTTCTTAAAATTTCGCTACTCAGTGTATTAACGGGTTTTATGCGGCCGTCTTGCGACAGAACCAACAGCTCGCCAAAAGCCTTGGCTTCCTGTTTGTCAACCGGCTTTAAATCGTTAACCGAAAGATGTTTGTTGTGTTGCGCAAAAGCAAAACCTGAAACAAACAGTAACGGAAGCAACAGTAATGCCGATTTTGTTTTTAAGACCTGCTTACTTTTGCTTATCTTTTTTCCCAAGGCGGAAAAGCGGGTATGTCGGCTAAAAATTGAAAAGAACATGCCGAGTCCCATTAAAAAATATCCCAGATACGAAACTCCGGTTCCCCAGCCATCATGGTTTACCGAGAGAATGGTTCCTTGTTCGTCGGGGTCGTACGATGACTGGAAAAAGCGGTATCCGCGGTGATTCAGAACATGGTTCATGTAAATTCTAAAAGGTTCTTCAAGGTTTTCCTGCGGGTCGATTAAAGTTACCTCGCTGGCATATGAGGATGGGCTGTTGGAACCCGGATACCGGTCGAGTTGAAATTTGTTTAGTTTGATGGAAAAGGGTAATGTTATGTTTTTTGAGCCATAAGCCAGTGTAACTTTAACATTATCGAAATCAACGGTTTGTTCCGTTGCTTCGTAGCCTTTTCCGCCGCGGAGTGTTAGCTCTTTCTGTACGCCGTTAACATTTACGTTTAACGTCAGCGCATCTCTTAAAGCGGCTTTTTTAGGGTCGTAAGGTTTGTAGGCTATTTTTCCACGGGGATAAAAGTCGGTTAACACCAGGTTTAAACTTCCTATTTGATAGAGGTATCTTTTTTCAAAATGATGCCATTTGCCGGGGGCAAGCATCACTACGCCTGCCGTTCCCATTGACATACGGGAGACGGAATCGACCGATTTAAACATCAAACTATCGGTTTCGTAGTTCAGCACAAAAGCGGCGGTAGCATTTTTGTTCCATTCTAAAAGATACGAGCCGATTCTCTGTACCATTCCGGGCTTCAGATAATAGCTCTGTCTGCCCATGCCTGCCGATGCCACCAAAACGGCATAGGGTTCACCATCTGCCGCTGCTACAACGCTTTCGGTAGCATTGGGGATGAATTTTTTGGTTGTGATGGAAACGGTTGTTTTTCCAATTTTAACATTATCGCTGTAGTCGTTGGGTGACAAGACCGATAAAAGTACTTTTTTTTCACTTACTACCGTTTGGCCGTTGCTTTCTACCCTGGCAATAACATAGGTTTTGTCGGAAAGCATTTTATTAGAGCTGTTGCCCTGCCGGATGTGCATGGTTCCTTCAAAACTAACAAAACGGGTAATGGCGGCACCAATAAGGATGATTAAAAATGCCAGGTGAAAGGTAAACACAGGCAATTTTTTTAGCCGGTACATTTTATATATGAAGATGTTACCCAGCAGGTTTACCGCCAGCAAAGCCAGTAAAACATCAAACCATATGGCATTATAAACCAATGCTTTAGCAGCAATAGTACCGAAATCGTTTTCGATAAAGGTTGCCGCCCCGATGGAGAGGGCAAATATTAATATTAATATTCCCATGGTTTGCATGGAAAATATCAGGTTGGTAAATTTTTTCATGTTTTTATAATTTTGCTTGCCCTGTGGAGTTTGAAAACTATTCCACAGGATGAATTTGATATATTGTGTTTTGTTTTGTCATGT
>CAYVWX010000290.1:0-3331 GCA_964455635.1 uncultured Lentimicrobiaceae bacterium
CACTGTATTTATCCCTTATTTTGTAGCCACCGTTCTTAATCAATCCAAAATTTTTATCAGCAACATCAACAGGTTCAAATACCTCATCCAGCATCCAGCGCGAGCGATTGATAACCTCGTCCGACACCTCTTTTGTTCGTTGAAAAACAGTAGCAGGATTACTATCAGCTATTTGCTGCAATAACATCCAAACAGACTGCATAATCTCCATGGGTTCGTAACCGCTAATAACAACACCTTTTTTATATACAGGCGCTATGGACGACCAGGCACCAATACCCGTATTTAAACCGGTTTTTAAAGGCACAATAAAACCACTGCAACTATTGGCTGAAGCTGTCGCATTAACAATAGCAGGCATACGCCGATGCATGTTAAGCACAAAAAAATTTCTAAACCCTACTGTTTTTGCTTTTGCCAGTCCGGCCGCTGTTATCAGGCCTTCATCTTCATAACCGCTTACAGCATAAACCACTTTATTACGACGTTTCCGACTGGCAACAACCATTGCTCCAAGAATATCGTCCACAACACGAATATCGGCTCCTGCATCCAACCGTTGTTGTAGAGTAGATTTTGTTCCCTGCATGGCTAAATACTTTTCTTTTACCGTAACAATCGCATTTTCAGTCATCGAAAAAGCAACCATTCTATCAATTAACAGTTTTTCAGGGTCACAGAGTCCAACACCCGATTCGTTAACCACCGAAACCAAACCGGGCAATAAACTTATCAAATCATACTTTTTAAACACACTCCACAACTCGGCTCCAAACATTGCTATGGTAACTGGACGAATGGTACTATCAGCAATCAACGAAGCAAAGTGCTTTACAACATCGCCATCAACATAATTATCGATTAAACTCATATTTTCTAAATTATCATTCCACTAAAGGCCACCCCTTTTTGCAGGCGATACAAAACTAATGCTTTTGCAGCCAATAATAGCATGAATCGACTGCTGTTTCAAACAAACTTAACTACCAAACAATTTATACTGTTTCTAAATTTTATAGCTGTTAGTTTTTTAACAGTTATATGATTTATATTTGCTGTGAATTTATTAACAAATGAATATTGGTTTATTTTTCATTTAAACAAAACGCTATGCAAGATTTGGTAAGCAAAATGGTTAAGCGGCATCACAACGACAAAACACGGCTTTTGGATATTTTACTGGACATCCAAAGCGAACGCGGTTTTCTGTCGAAGGATGACTGTTGCGAACTGGCAAAAAAACTTAAATTATCAACCGCTGAAATATGTGAAACAGCCAGTTTCTATCATTTTTTTTCGTGCCGTGAAGCCCGTTATAAAATTTATCTTAACAACAGCATCACATCCCAAATGGCAGGATTCAAAAAAGTAGCTGACGCTTTTTCGGAAGAATGCCAAACCGGATTTGGAGAGGTTTCAGAAGATGGGATGTTTTTTTTGGATTACACCTCCTGTATCGGGATGAACGATCAGGATCCGGCGGCACTTATAAACGGCATCCCGTTTACACAGCTTACCCCTTTCAGGGTTAAAGAATTGATTACCAATCTTAAAGAAGGTAAATCGCTTAAAGAGGCAATTTACGAATCGACCGGCGATGGCAAAAACAGTCAGGCATTGGTTCACTCCATGGTTAATAACCATATAAGAAAGCGGGGAGCCATCTTAGCCAAAGATTATGAGCCTTTCGAGGTAATAAAAACCAAACTCTGCAAGCGTTCGCCCGAAGAAATTATTACCATTGTTGAAGGCTCCAACATCAGAGGCCGTGGTGGTGCAGGATTTCCCACAGGGCTAAAGTGGAAATTCGGCAGCCTTACAAAAGCCGAACACAGAGTGCTGATTTGTAACGCCGACGAAGGCGAACCGGGTACCTTTAAAGACAGGGTTTTGCTTACCGAATTTCCTGAATTGGTTTTTGAAGGCATGGTAATAGGTGCTTTTGCAACAGGTGCCGATATGGGTATTTTGTATTTGCGACACGAATACAAATATTTATTAAACTACCTCAACAGCATTCTTGAAAAGATGCGCAAAAAAGGTGTGTTAGGAGATAAAATTAGTGACTGTGATCATTTTAAATTCGACATTCGTATTCAATTGGGAGCCGGTGCCTATGTTTGCGGTGAGGAGTCGGCTTTGATAGAGTCGATGGAAGGAAAACGCGGTGAGCCGCGCGACAAACCTCCTTTCCCTGTTGAAAAAGGTTATTTGGGATATCCCACCATTGTCAACAATGTGGAAACACTTGCTTCGGTAGTTAAAATTATAAAAAATGGTGCCGCCTGGTTCGACAGCATGGGAACATCCGATTCGGCCGGAACAAAAATCCTCAGTATTTCGGGCGATTGTCTGTTTCCCGGCATCTACGAAGTGGAATGGGGAACAACCGTAAAAGAAGTACTCGACATGGCCGGTGCTTACGATGTTCAGGCTGTTCAGGTGGGTGGCCCTTCGGGCGTGCTGCTCTCGGAAAAAGGATTGGGCAGAACCTTAAGCTATTCCGATTTGGCTACCGGCGGCTCCATGATAATATTTAACCAATCGCGCAACCTGTTACGTGAGGCTGTACTAAATTTCATGGATTTCTTTATTGAAGAATCGTGCGGTTCGTGCTCTACCTGCCGCATTATGCCCACCGTATTAAAAAATAAGCTTACAAAAATACTGGATGGCCATGGCGTTCAAAAAGATTTAGACGATTTGGCCTCGTGGGGTAAATTGTTAAAAATCAGCCGTTGCGGATTAGGACAAACGGCAGGAAACCCCATATTAACCAGTCTGGCAAATTTCAGATCGCTTTACAACGCATTAATTCAAGAGGATAAGGAATTCGACAGCGGCTTCGATTTGGAAAAAGCCGTAGTTGAATCGTGCAATTTTGTTAATAGAAAACCGGTTTTTGAAAATAAAAATATGAATTAAAATGGCTGATACAATAAAAATAAAAATCGACGGCAAAGAAATCATCACTGCCAAAGGAAAAACCATCTTGGATGCTGCAACCGACAACGGCATTTACATTCCGACACTTTGCCATTTTCCGGGTGTACCTCCCAAAGGCTCATGCAGAATTTGTACCGTTAAGGTAAACAACAGATACATGACCTCCTGTTCAACACCTGCCGCCGACGGCATGACCATTAGAAATAATGTGGATGAAATTGCCGATTTCAGAAAAAGCATTGTAGAGTTGTTGTTTGTAAGCGGGAATCATTTTTGTCCGGCCTGCGAAAAAAGCGGCAACTGCGAACTTCAGGCTTTGGCCTACCGCTTTGGAATGCTGGTTCCAAGGTTTCCGTTTGCATTTCCGAAAAAGGAGGTTGATGCT
>CAYVWX010000291.1:0-3313 GCA_964455635.1 uncultured Lentimicrobiaceae bacterium
CCCTTTAATTATTTGTGAGTTTGAGACACAACTGTTGTTAAAACTAATTTCAACTTTAAAACTTACGGAGTCGTCGCAGGTAAAAAGAGAGATGTTTCGCAGGCTTGTTTCTGCCGTGGAGTCTATCAGGTGCCAGATGCCGTCGGGATAGTTATAGTAAACATGATAGTATCCCATTCCTGCATCCATGTTATCGCTAAAAGGTGTCCAGAACAGGTCGGCTTCATAGCCGTTTACATTTACGTCGATACCTAAAATGAAAAGAGTTCCGGAGATAGGTGAATTGTCGGTACCGTTTCCGTTTACCTTAACGTAATACGATTTTTGGCTGTTAAAAGCGTTTATTCCGGTATGAATGTAAGTAGTGTCGTTAACATCGGTATGGGAACTGATGGGGCTAAAATTGGTTCCGTCGTTAGAAAAATAGAGCGTATAACTTTGAAAGGAATCTACCGTTGATTTAGTCCATTTTATTTCAACCGAATCAGTGCTGATAATTGACAGGCACACTATTTTGGTAGAGCTCACCCGTTGTGCTGCAAGGGTGCTGCTGTATAAAATTATTGAAAGTAAAAAGATGCGGTAATTCATGATTTTTTATTTTCTTCCAACGGCCAAATGTAGTAAACTTTTGTCATCAAAGTATTGTGCGGCCACATTCATTAATTGACCGGGAGTAAGTTTCTTAATGGCTTCAAGGCTTTGGGTGTAAAAGTTAAAATCGAGGGATGCATCTTTTACCGTTCTGAACCTTTCGGCCAGTGCCAGTGGCCCGTCGAAGCTTTTTAGGAAGCTGCCAAAAAGGTAGTTTTTTACCAATTGAAGCTCGCTTTGGCTTACCGGATTGGTTTTCAGGCGGTTTATTTCAAAATCAATCTCTTTCATGGCCTCTTCGGTATAATCGGCATTCACTTCCGTGGCAACGGTAAAAAAGGCGGCCTGTTTATAAGTTTGAATAAACGAGTTGATACCATAGGTGTAGCCCTTATCCTCACGCAGATTACTCATAAGCCTTGAGCCGAAATAACCTCCCAACAGGGTGCTTACCATTTGCATTGCAAAATAATCGGGGTGGGTTTTATTGATGATTTGTTTTCCAACGCGCAATGCCGACTGCATGGCTTCGGGGCGTGAGATAAACATCTGACCGGTTTTTTGTTCGCCGGTATAAACTATTTGCGGTTTAGATGCAGTGTTGTTTTTTACGGGTAGGTTTCCAAGATGTTTTTGGGTAAGGGCAATAACTTCATCGTTAATGCTTCCGCTGATAATAAGATATGCTTTGTTGGTTTGATACCGTTTTTTGTAAAAATCTACAATGTCGTTGCGGGTAACCTTTGAGAAGTCATCGCTGCATAAAACCTGTCCATAGGCACTTTTGTCGCCAAAAATCATGCGGTTAAATTCCATGGAGGCCAGGTATCTGACCTTTTTGATGCTTACAAAGAATTGTTGTTTTTGCCTGTGCAGGTAGATGTTGAGTTCTTTTTCGGGAAAGGTGGCTCCGGTAAGTATATCGCCCAGCAGCGGCAGCAGCTTAGGGAGGTGTTTTGTGAGTGCATATAGCGTTACGGAGGCTGTATCTTTATTAAGTTGTGTGTTGAGGTAAGCGCCGTAGTAGTCGAGTGTTCCGGCAATATCGGCTGAGGTTTTTGTGGCGGTTCCCTCTTTGAGCAGGTAGTTGGTGCAGCCTGCCACCAGTTTTTTATTTTGAAAGGCAGATCCGGCTTCAAAAACAACATCGATTCGTGTAACGGGCTCGTTGCCGGCTTTAATAATGTACGCCTCCATATTGTTTGACAGCACAAGTGTTTCGGGATTGGTAAGTTTTACCGGTGAAACGGCCCCCTGTTTGGGCATTTTTGTTCTGTCGGGTGATAATATATTTTTCATGAGTCCTTTTTTGTTGAAAGATAATAGAGTGTGTTTTTACGATGAGGGGCAAATAGCCGGCGGGCAGTATTTTGAATATCCTGACGGGTTACCGACCTGTATTTTTCTGCTTCCCGGTTGTATAAGGCGGCATCGCCAAGCATTTCGTAGTAGCACAGGTTCATGGCTTTGTTTAGTGCCGACAGTTTTGAGAACACCAAATTTGCCTCCGCTTTATTAATCACTTTTTCCAGCTCTTTAACCTCAACAAGTTGCTGCTGTAATTTATGTAGCTCCATATCAATGGCGTTTTCAGCTTCTGTCATCGAAACACCGTTGTTAAGCTTACCCGAAACAATGAACAGTCCTTTGTCGAGGTCGCCGGTTATAAATGCATTTATCTCGGAAAACAATTTTTTTTCTTTTATCAGGGTTTGATACATTCGTGACGAATCGCCGTTGGAGAGGATGTCGGAGATTAAATCGTAGTGATAAAAGCTGTTGTCGGTACGTTTATCCGTGTGCCATGCCATGTAAAGGGCATCCTGAGGCACGTTGCGTGTAACGGTTTGTGTTCGTGGTTTTGTTTGTTCCGGTTCGGGAGGTAAAAAACGGTTTGAAAGACTGCTTTTTTTAGCGATGGTACCAAACCATTTTTCGGCCCACTGTTTTATTTGTTCAACATCCACATCGCCGGCAACGGACAGAATAGCATTATCGGGGTTGTAAAACTTTTTGTAAAATGCTTTCACATCATCCATGGTTGCATTTTCGATGTGGCTGATTTCTTTTCCGATGGTGGCCCAACGGTAGGGGTGCACTTTGTAGGTAAGTGGTTTTAGCAACAGGTAAACATCGCCGTAAGGCTGGTTCAGGTAATTTTGTTTAAACTCTTCAATAACAACCTGACGTTGTACCTGAAGGCTTTTTTCGGTGAAAGCCAGGTTAAGCATTCTGTCCGACTCCAGCCAAAAAGCTGTTTCCAGATTGTTTTTCGGTATGGTAAGGTAGTAATTGGTGTAGTCGTTGTTGGTAAAGGCGTTGTTTTCGCCTCCCGCAAGTTGCAGGGGCTCGTCGTATTTGGGAATGTGAACAGAGCCGCCAAACATCAGGTGTTCAAAAAGGTGTGCAAAGCCTGTTTTGTCGGGGCTTTCATCGCGCGCGCCCACTTTATAAATAATATTCATGGCCGCCACCGCAGTGCTTTTATCCTGATGTACCAGCACGGTAAGACCGTTGTTTAATGTAAACTTTTCAAAAGTTACCATAGGTTGTTTTTTATAAAAGTTGCAAAGGTAATCTAAAGTGTGTAACACCTTAACACCAAAAACGCTGTTTTAGTATGGCCAACTGATTTTATGCTGTTTTTAGATGCTTTCTTCAGGAAACAAGCAACAAGCAACAAGCAACAAGCAACAAGCAACAAGCAACAAGCAACAAG
>CAYVWX010000292.1:0-3288 GCA_964455635.1 uncultured Lentimicrobiaceae bacterium
AATATTAATCCGGGGGCTTTAATAGGCATCATCAACGATGTAACTAACAACCGTGATATTGCCATCGGTAAAATAGAGCTGATGAAAAAATTCTCGTTTTTTGAAGTGGATGGTAATTACGAACAGGATATTATAAAATCGTTTCAGGATGTTGGCTACAAAGGCCAGAGTGTTGTGGTTGAGCTGTCGAACCCCAGGCAGGATACCGGCACCGATCGTTATGAAAAACGACACAATACCTTTGATAAAAAGCGAAATTCAAAGTCATCCTCCGGAAGGAGAAAAGACAAAGGTTTCAGCAGTAAACGAAAAGGAAGAAGAAAATAACAGCCTTGAGGTTTAAATAAATTACCTAAAAAAAATCCCGGCAGATTACCTGTCGGGATTTTTTTATTTACAAAGCAATTAAATGCTATTCGTCTTCTTTTTGCTGTTCTTCGTACTCTTTCAGCAGTTTGTCCTGAACGTCGCCCGGAACCTGAGCATACTCGGCAAATTGCATGGAGAATACCCCGCGTCCCGAGGTAATCGAGCTTAGCGAAGTAGCATAACGCTGCATTTCGGCCAACGGTACACGAGCGCGGATAACCTGATTTTTTCCTTTTGAATCCATACCCATAATCATGGCTCTGCGTCCCTGTAAATCAGTCATAACCGAACCCATCATATCTTCCGGAATGGTTACTTCCACATTGTAAATCGGTTCCATAATTTTTGGGCCGGCATGTTTAAAGGCATCGCTAAAAGCAAAGCGGCCGGCAAGTTTAAACGAAATTTCATTGGAGTCAACAGGGTGCATTTTACCATCGTAAACGTAAACCACAATATCGCGGGCATACGAACCGGTTAACGGGCCTTCTTCCATTCTTTCCATCAAACCTTTTAAAATGGCAGGCATAAAACGTGCATCAATGGCACCACCTACAATACAGTTGTGGAAAATTAATTTACCGCCCCATGGTAAATCGTGTTCATCAGTACCTCTTACGGGAATATCGGTTGGTTTTTCGTAGTTTTCAACGTAAGGTTGAATCCTCAGATGAACCTCGCCAAATTGTCCCGAACCGCCCGACTGTTTTTTGTGACGGTAAGAAGCGTTGGCAGTTTTTGTAATGGTTTCACGATAAGGTACTTTCGGGACAATGGTTTCAACTTCAATTTTATACTCATTATCCAGATACCATTTAATGGTGTTTAAATGAATGTCGCCCTGGGTTTTTACCAACTGCTGTTTCAACTCGCGCGAAAACTCCATAATAATGGTGGGGTCGGTTTTGTGCATTTCGTTAAGCACAGCAGCCATTTTTTCGTCGTCCGACGAGTTAACCGCTTTAATGGCAACGGTATATAAAGGATCGGGAACAGGGTAGGTTTCAAAACCCGCATCAACATTTTTAGGATCCATCAGCGTATCGCCGGTTCTTACATCTTTAAGTTTAATGGTAACGGCAATGTCGCCGGCAACAACTTTTTCAACTTTGTCGCGGTTTTTACCGTTTAAAGCAAACAGTTGTGTAATGCGCTCTTTGTTGCTGGTGCGACTGTTTATTAAATCCTGGCTTTCGGTAATTTCGCCGCCATAAACTTTAAAAAAGCTAACCTCACCAAGATGTTGCTCAATGGATGTTTTCCAAACGTACATAGCAGCAGGTTCTGACACACTGCATGTATATTCTTTGCCGTCTTTAGTAACTTTGGCAGGCCTGTCGTTTGGAGCCGGACAGCTTTTTACAATAAAATCAAGCAGGCGTGTCATTCCGATACCGTGTTTTGCCGAAGTAACCATTACCGGCAAGATGGCACGTGTAATCATTCCCAAACGAAGTCCTTCGCGCATCTCTTCAATGGTAAGGGTGTCGTTTTCAAAGTATTTTTCCATCAGCGCTTCATCGCCTTCGGCTGCATTTTCAATTAATTGAAGGTGCAATTCTTCGGCTTTGTCCTTTTCGCTATCCGGAATGTCAAGAATTTCAGGCTCGCCGCCCCCATCTTTAAATTTAAGCATTTTCATATATACCAGGTCGATAATGGTATCGAATCCTTCGCCGGCATTAACCGGATATTGTACGGTGGTAACTTTGTCGCCAAAATAGTCTTTTAAGGCGGTAACCGCATCGTTGAAATTGGCTCCGTGGTGATCCATTTGGTTAACAACAAAAACTACGGGACTGTTCATTAACACTGTTTGCCTGTAAGCAGTTTCGGTAGTGGCTTCAACACCCGACTGGCCATTTACAATCAAAACAGCAGTGTCGGCAACACTCAGAGCAGCAATGGTTTCTCCAACAAAATCAGAAAAACCGGGAGCATCAATCATGTTGATTTTTTTACCATCATATAAGGTATGTAATAACGATGAATGAACTGAATTCTGACGTTCAATTTCAATGGGTTTGTAGTCGGAAACGGTATTTTTGTCGTCAACGCTACCTCTTCTGTTAATCATTTTACCTTCGAAAAGCATCGATTCTGCAATCGTTGTCTTTCCGGATTTCGCACCTCCAACCAGCGCAATATTTCTAATGTCCTCTGTTTGAAACACCTTCATAATACTCAAAATATTAATTAATTAGCACTTTATTTTTCTTGAGGCGCAAATGTAATAAAATAAAGTTACATTATTATCACTCCTAATTATTTAAAACTATGCTAAAGAACAAATATTTACATTAATTTTGTAGTTGTAAATTGTTTTAATCATGAAAAAATATGTTTCTGTTGTGGTGTTCCTGCTAACGGGTGCTGTGTTGTTTGGGCAGGATAAGGTCCCCGACCCGGTTATTCCTTTTAATAAAGAGTCTCATACTGTTGAGTATTTTAAGGTTGTGCATGTAAACGGCACTAAAAACCAGTTGTTCAACAGATGTGTTTACTGGTTAAATAATTATTATAAAAGCCCTACCCGGGTAACCCAGATTCGCGATTTGCCCTCCGGTAAAATTCTTGGAAAACATTTTTTTTATTTATACACTTTTGATACTACCGATAATGTAAAAAAGAAATCGGCCAAAGTAAATTACACCTTTACCATTGTATTTAAAGAGGGACGTTATAAGTGGGAAATAAACGACTTGGAGGTTATTGCCAACAAAAAAGTTCCCATAGCTGAAATGCTTGATAAAAATGATACCATGTACCACAAAAAATGGAAATCGTATCTGATTCAGGTTAATGATTTTATTAATAAATGGAGCAGCAGCCTGGAACAAAAAATGCAACCCGAACCGGCTAAGAAAGAGGAA
Source organism: uncultured Lentimicrobiaceae bacterium (assembly GCA_964455635.1). Taxonomy (GTDB): domain Bacteria; phylum Bacteroidota; class Bacteroidia; order Bacteroidales; family F082; genus B16-G9. The sequence continues at coordinate 3,243 of CAYVWX010000292.1, forward strand.
AATGATGACTGGTAGGAGGGAGCAAGTTGAATCCTTTCAGGTCGGA
>CAYVWX010000293.1:0-3260 GCA_964455635.1 uncultured Lentimicrobiaceae bacterium
CGTTTAAATTTTGAAAGCTACGGCAGTAGCATGCCTGAAGGTGTTTATTTTGTTAAGATATCCGACGGTAACCATTTTCAGACCGTTAAAATGATAAAAAGATATTGATGTTGTAAGCAATTGTAACTGCTGTTGCCAATGGGTTTCTTTTTATAACATGACAGAATGTACAGACGGTAAAGATCAAAAAAACGGATATTATTGGATTGTAATTCCCAAATTATCCGATAATTTTGGATTTGCATTCCCAAATTATCCAAAAATTGTCTATTTTTGTAATAAAAAAATAGAACCATGTACATTAAAAGAAAAATACATGATAGTATAAAAAAGCATCTTAGCAAAAAAGAATATACTATTTTGACGGGTGCCCGGCAAAGTGGAAAAACATCTTTAATACGAGCCTTATACCATGAAATTCAAAAGGAAAAGTCAACGGTTCGTTATCTATCTTTTGAAGATACTGATATTTTACAGGCGATAAACAAACATCCTGAGGAAATCTTCAGTTTTATGCCGAGGCCTGAAAAAATAGTTTTTCAGGAAAACAAAACCGAAGAGCCTTATTACCTTTTTATTGACGAAGTTCAATATGCTTCGGAACCTTCAAATTTTTTAAAATATTTATATGATACATACGGGGAAAACCTGAAAATAATTGCTACCGGCAGTAGTGCTTTTTATATTGATACCAAATTTAAAGATTCGCTTGCAGGAAGAAAAAGAATCTTTGAACTTTCCACATTAGATTTTGATGAATGGCTTGTCTTTAAAGGGGAAAAGCGGCTTTTAGATGAATTGACCTCAGTACGTTTAAACGATACTTATATTTCTACTCATCATCGCGAGCTTTTGGAAAAACTGAACGAATATTTGATTTATGGTGGCTATCCGGCCGTAGTTCTCGAAAATGATGTTTATGAAAAAATTAATTTATTAAAAGAAATCAAAAACTCTTTTCTTAAACGGGATATTGAAGATTCGGGTATAAAACATTCGGATAAATTTTACAGATTGTTTATGTTGCTTGCCAACCAGGTCGGAAATCTGGTGAACAGAAACGAATTGGCATCAACATTACAAATAGACCACAAAACGGTGGAAAAATTTCTTTTTGTAATGCAAAAATGTTTCCTTTTAGGATTGTTGAAACCGTTTTATTCAAATTTGAGGAAGGAGTTGACCAAGATGCCCAAAGTTTATTTTAAGGATAGTGGATTGCGTAATGTGGCACTCAACCGTTTTACCGATTTTAATATCAGAGAAGACAATGGTGCACTACTTGAAAATTTTGTTTACCGTGTATTTATCCAAAAATATGGTGGCGACAATGTAAGATTTTGGCGTACAACAGATAAAAAAGAGATCGATTTTGTGGTAACTCCCGTTTTTGGTGAAGGAATAGCCTGTGAGGTAAAAACTAAATGCAAACCATTAAAAATAACTACTACGAAAAAATTCAACAAATATTACCCCGATTATCCTGTAAAAACAATAAGTTACCAACCTGACAATGAATGCCAATGGGTGTTGAAGCTATAAAGAGTGTCTGTACTAAAACCGAGGTTACTTCAGGTTAAATCAACTTTTGCCAGGCTTTACCGAGCATTTTAATAAAATCGCCTGCAAGGGCAGCTTCCTGAGACAATTTTTTTGCCGCCAGATCGCCGGACAGCCCGTGCAGGTAAACGCCCAGTACGGCTGCCTGCCCCGGTGTATAGCCTTGTGCCAGCAGTCCCGTTAATAAACCCGTAAGCACATCACCGCTTCCGGCTGTGGCCATGCCCGGGTTTCCGGTGGAGTTAAAATAGCATTTACCGTCGGGAGTACAAACGGCTGTATGAGCGCCTTTTAGAATAAGATAAACATTGTAACGCAGGGCGAAATTTCGCTGCATATCAAGTCTTTCAAAATCATTGTTCCATTTACCTGCCAGCCGTTCAAACTCTTTGGGATGGGGGGTAAGGATACTTCCTGCCGGCAGAAAAGAGAGCCAGGTAGGATTTTCCGCTAAAATATTCAGTGCATCGGCATCAAATACCATGGGAGCATTAAATTCCTGTATCAACAGTTTTAGAGCCATTTGCGATTGATGTTCGGTACCCAGTCCGGGGCCTATGCCCACAGCATTATACATAGATAGGTCGGGCACTTCCGAAAAATAGTTTTCATACCTGTCGAGGCTTATCATAGCTTCAGGTAAAGCCGTTTGCATTATCTGATAGCCGGCTTTTGGAATATGAACATGCAACAATCCGGCTCCCGAGCGTAAACATGCCCCGGCAGCAAGCACGGCAGCACCCATTTTTCCATAGCTGCCGGCAATAAGCAGCGCATGGCCGTAAGTACCTTTGTGCGAAAATTTGCGCCTTCTTTTTCGCAGAGGAGCTACATCAGCTTTAACCGTAAAAAAATTATTTGTTTGAACGCTGTTAATGTAATCGTGGTGCAAACCGATGTCAACTATATGCCATTGGCCCACAAAAGGATCGTTTTCAGGCATCATAAAGCATAACTTGGGAAACTGAAAACTTAACGTATAATCGGCCCGAATAATTTGCCCTTTGTTATTTACCGAAACGCTATCCGAAAAAATTCCTGAAGGTGTATCTACGGCTACCTTAACAGCGGTGGTTTCATTTATTTTTTTGATTACTTCACCCGGAAAACCGGTAACAGGCCGCGTAAGTCCCGAGCCAAAAACAGCATCAACTACTATATCTTCTTCGCCGATGGATGGAAAATCGTTTAAGTTCTTAATATCAGTTAAATAAACACCTTTAGTTTGAGCTGCCCTGCCATAATTGGTGTTAAAATCATCGGAAGTTTTATCGGTATAACGAACAATATGAATATTTACTTTGTATCCGGCTGTGGCCAGCATTCGTCCCAACGCCAGTCCGTCGCCGCCATTGTTGCCCGGCCCCGAAAAAATATGAAAAATATGGCTGCTGTCAACGCGTTTAGTAATCCATTTAAACAGTTGGGTGGCAGCCCGCTCCATTAAATCAATGGATGAAACCGGTTCGTGCCCGATGGTGTATGCATCGGCTTCTCTAATTTTGTCAACGGAAAGTATTTTCATGTGTTTATATTTTTGTAATTACTTGATATACTGCATTTCTGTTTTGTCATGATTTTTGCCTGCTATGCGGCAAAAATCCCGCCAAAACGGGTTTGGGTTTTTTTTACCTCGGGTTAACATCCGAGGCTATAAATATTACGCTCCTTCGGAGCTTATAATCATTCTTCTGTGTGCC
>CAYVWX010000294.1:0-3257 GCA_964455635.1 uncultured Lentimicrobiaceae bacterium
AATTCCAAATGGCAAACTCCAAAAAACAAATAAATTACAAATATAAAATTCAAAAAATCAAAACCTTCGTCCCCTCGTTCTTTCGTTCCATCGTCCCATCGTTCTTTCGTTCTTTCGTCCCATCGTCAAAACCTGAAATACGTCGCACCACTCAGCACAACCGCCAACCACAATCAGAAATCATCAATCAGCAATCTTCAATCATAAATCATCAATCAGCAATCTTCAATCAGCAATCTTCAATCAGCAATCTTCAATCAGCAATCTTCAATCGGCAATCTTCAATCTTCAATCATCAATCATCAATCATCAATCGACAATAAAAAATTCCAAATGGCAAACTCCAAAAAACAAATAAATTACAAATATAAAATTCAAAATATCAAAATCTTCGTTCTTTCGTTCCATCGTCCTTTCGTCCCATCGTAAACTCCTTTCCCACGCATGTTTCGGTACAATGTTCCATACATCGCACCACTCCATAACAAAAAAATTGTTTCAAGTTACCTAAACCAACATTAAATTACGATTTTGCAATTTTTACTGCTACTGTAACTTTTTTACACACATCGCCGTCCTATGCCCAAAATCAAATAAAAAAATAGTTATGAAAAAAAGTATGTTAATTGTAATGTTTATTGTTGTATCCATTTTAACTTTCGGACAAAGCAATACTGTAAAAAGAAAAATTTTGGTAAAACCGTTTTCATCCGTAAAAGTCAGCGGCGCGTCTGATGTTACCTTAATAAAAGGAGATGACCCTATTGTTGTGGTGGAAGCACCTCAACGAATCCAGGATAATATTTATGTTAATGTTAAAGGAACAACCCTCGTAATTTCGTACAGCAACATCAAATTAAAGAATCACGAAAAATTACATTTTTACGTAACTACTCCCGCTCTTGAAAAATTAATTGCCTCGGGGGCCGCCGACGTTGCCATGGAAGGAGCTCCCTTTTCAGGCGACAGACTTAAGCTTATAGCAAGTGGTGCAGCCGATGTGGATTTGAATGTCGATTATAAATATGTCGAGGCCAATGTGTCGGGAGCAGCGTCGGTAAATCTTACGGGCAGGACGGCTGTTCAGCGTGTAAATGCCAGTGGTGCAGCCGACTATATAGCTAAAAATCTGGTTTCGGATACCGTTTCCGTTGTTGCCGGTGGAGCTTCATCCGTTTATGTTAATGTTATTCATAAAATTGACTATAAAACAACCGGCGTAGCCGATGTGAAGTTTAAAGGCGATCCGGAAGAGTGGAATATCGATACTTCAAAAAACGGTACTCACAGAGTTATTACAAGCCCCGACAGCAGCGTTGTAGTTACGGGTTCAAACTATTACAGCGATACAACAAAGGTAAAAGTGGGCAGTATTGATGTTGAAGTGGTTGATGGCGATACCGTAACAGTACGCATCGGAGGACATCAACTTGTTGTAAATGACGATGGTAATGTTACCTGGGAAAGAGTTGAACGTCCCAGATTTAATGGCCATTGGGGTGGCGTCGAACTGGGTATAAACGGTTATGTTACTCCTGATTTTAATACCAACTGGGGTAAAAAAAACGATTATTTAAACCTTCAATACGAACGCTCACTCACCCTTAACCTCAATTTGTGGGAACAAAATATATCGTTTAATAAACAGCGAACAATGGGTATGTTAACCGGTTTGGGCATGTCGTGGAACAATTACTTTTTTACCAATCAAACCAAATTGATAAGCGGAACTTCCAACGTGGAAGGTTATTATATAAAAGGTGTTTCGGTGCGCAAAACAAAACTAACCAACATGTATGTTACAGTTCCGGTTTTGTTTGAATTTCAAACAGGAGGGGCAAATCAGGAGCACCGTTTTCATTTTACAATTGGCGGTGTAATGGGGCTCAGGGTAACCTCACATACCAAAATTTATTTTAACGAAGCCGATAAAGAGTACAGGCTAACCGACCCCGAAACAGGAATCTTGGGATTTGAAGTTCACCGCACTCCCGATCGCAGCAACAGAAACATTGTAAAAAATTACAACAGCTTTTATCAGGCTCCTTTTAAACTTGATGCCAGAATTGGTGTGGGTTACGGATGGATTAATATTTTTGCAACCTACGGCATCAACCGGTTTTTTCAAAAGGACCGAGGCCCCGAGCTTTACCCTTGGACCGTTGGCATAACCCTTCTCGGGTGGTAACAGCACCTTTGCATTCAAATACATTACCCCCTGATAAATCTTGTTTTTGATATCGTGCCGCCGGCATGGGTAAGATTCCTATCTTTGCTTTTGCAAAAATCAAAAAAAAAACATTGTTATGGGCAATTCCGTAAATCCGAAATATATTGAACAACAGCAAAATGAGATTACCGAATATTTTATTTATCAAAAACTGGCCGCTTTGTCGGAGGATAAAAAGAACAGAGACATCTTATTAAAAATTTCGGAAGATGAAAAAAAACATTACGATTTTTGGAAAACAGTAACCAACACCGAGGTGGAGCCAAACCAACGGCAGGTTAAAAAATATTTACGACTGGCAAAGCTTTTCGGGCTGTCGTTTTCGCTGCGGCTTATGGAAAAGGGCGAAGAAGGAGCCGGAAAATTTTACGACAGTATTGCCGGTGAGCTGCCGCAAGTGCTTACTATTAAAGAAGATGAAGAGCTTCACGAGCAACAATTGATAGGAATACTAAACGACGAAAGGCTCAATTATGCAGGAGCCATTGTGCTCGGTTTAAACGATGCCCTTGTTGAATTTACCGGTACCCTCGCAGGTTTAACCTTTGCCTTTGGCAATAACAAGGTAATTGGCGTTACCGGACTGATTATGGGCGTTGCCGCCTCGCTGTCAATGGCAGCTTCGGGCTATTTGTCTTCGCAGGAAGACGACCGTGACGAACTTAACCCTGTAAAATCGGCGCTGTTTACCGGCCTTGCCTATATTGTTACCGTGGCCTTTTTGGTATTCCCTTACCTTATTCAGGATAACGCTTATCTGGCACTTGGCGGCATGTTACTGATAACCGTTTTAATTATTGCCGTTTATACTTATTACATTTCGGTGGCAAAAAATGTAAAATTTTCCCGCCGGTTTTCAGGTATGATTATCATTTCGTTGGGGGTAGCCCTGCTCTCGTTCGGAATAGGAATGCTGGTAAAAAAAATATTTAATGTTGATATGTAACGGGTAGCTGGTTACAACTTTTTGCTTACCCGCTAATTCCCCGTTAAAATAGTAATGGAACCTTGCAGATTGGTGGTTATC
>CAYVWX010000295.1:0-3241 GCA_964455635.1 uncultured Lentimicrobiaceae bacterium
TTGCATAAAACAAAATAAATAAATGAGAGCGGTAAAATTATTTTTTAGTTTATCCTCGCTCACCATCAAATTAAATAAATAAAATGTATCAAATAACCATAGCCCTATCCATTGCTTTTGTGCTGTTTGCCCTGTATATTATCTATCGTTTTGTCTTTAAAAAACATAAAATTAATAAGGAAATATTAAATAAGCCTTTTCCCGATGAATGGAAAAAAATATTAAAGCAACGGGTTCTGTACTACAAAAACCTGCCCGAAGACAAGAAAAAAATATTTGAAAACAGAGTTAAAATATTTTTAGCTGAAAAAAAAATTAATGGTGCTGATACTATTGTTACCGATACCGACAGACTTTTGGTAGCATCATCGGCAGTTATACCTTTATTTGCCTTTCCACATTACCATTACCCAAATGTAAGAGAGGTGATTTTATATCCCAATTCGTTTGATGAAAGGTTTCAAACCAATGACGTTGTAGGACAGCGTAATATTTTAGGCATGATTGGCGATGGATTTATGAGTGGAGTGGTAATTTTATCGAAACCCGACCTTGAAGCTGCTTTTAACGGCACGCGTCATCGTAGCAATGTGGGTATCCACGAATTTGTACACCTGATTGATAAAGCAGACGGTTCGGTAGATGGAGTTCCTGAAATCCTATTTAATCATTCCTATTCGTTGCCCTGGATTAGAGAGATAAAAAAGGAGATGAAAAAAATTAAAACAGGCCATTCCGATATAAGCCCGTATGCACTAACAAACAATGCTGAATTTTTGGCCGTTGCAAGCGAGTACTTTTTTGATAATCCCGAAAAAATGAAAAACCGGCATACAGAACTGTATAACATCCTGTCGGAAATTTACAAACAGCATCCCGATGATTATGTTTAGAACACCGAAGCTACGCAAAGTTAACTATTTGTATTACAATTAAATGTCAAAGCATCAGCAACTAAATAGTTTTTAAATTAACCCACCTCTGTTTTCTCCTCCCAAAAGGAGATTATAGGTATTCAGTTGCTTATTTTCAACCTTTCTTAGGTATTATTTTTGGGCCCACCCCGAATAACCCAAAAATAAATAGTCATCCGATGAATTCTTAATTAACTGATTGTCTGTTGTGATATTTGTAAATATTTTGCAAATATATGCATCGGATGACTTTTAGGAGCAAACTCATTTTTTGAACTCTAAACAACCTCTATTATTACCCATAACAACTTTAAAACTCCAGCGGTATTTTTTCATACATCTCCGGCAGAGTGCTGTCCCACCCATAGGTGTCGCCAATTTTAATGCGCAAAGCATTGGACGACTGAGGTTCGCCGTGAACAATAAATATTTTTTCAGGCTGATGCTTTATTTCCGACATCCACGAAAGCAACTCAGCCTGGTCGGCATGCGACGACATGGTTTTGATATGATTTATGGTGGCACGCACTTCATAATACCTGCCGTGGATTTTTATTTCGTGGCTTCCTTCGCTCAGCATTCTGCCACGGGTACCAACGGCTTGAAAACCGGGTAAAACGAAGGTGGCGGCAGGATTTTTTAAATGGTTTTCCAAATAGTACAAAACCCGTCCCCCGTTCATCATGCCGCTACCGGCAATAATTATTTTTGGCGATTTATCTTTTGCCAGCACAAAAGTCTCTTTGATGGAGGTTACAATCCTCGTATCTTTAAAAACTTCCATAAAAACAGCCGGATCAAGGCTCAACCATTGCGGATATTTTAAAAACAGCTTGCTGACATCATAACCCATGGGGCTGTCGAGATAAACCGGAAGATCAGGTATTTTCCCCTCTTTTTTAAGTTTCCATATTTCAAACATAAAGTCCTGCGCACGATCAACGGCAAAACTTGAAACAATGAGCGGGCCGTGATTAAAAACAGCATGGTCCACAATTTTTTTAATTACATCCGAAGTTTTTTCTGACGGATGCAGCCTGTCGCCATAGGTCGATTCTATAAACAATACGTCAGCCTTATGCGGCTTTTCGCGATGGGCAAGCATTTTGTCGTCAGGACGGCCAATATCGCCCGAAAAAACAAATCGTTTACCTTTAACATCCATTTCAATAAAAGTTGCGCCGGGGATGTGGGCATTTCTTCTAAAACGGAATTGTATGTTGTTGTTTAGTTTAATAAATTCCTCAGCAGGCTGAGGTGCCAATAACGGCAGCGTTTTTTCAACATCTTTTAAATTATACAAAGGCTCGGCGGGATCATGTTTCGAATAACCGTACTTGTTGGCATGTTCGGCTTCTTCTTCCTGAATTTTAGCACTGTCGTTTAAAATTATTTCAGTTAAATCGGCAGTTGGTTCCGTGCAATAAACATTACAGTGCAATCCCTGCTTTACAAGGCGGGGCAGGTAACCCGTATGATCCAGATGCCCATGCGTAAGAATTACGGCATCGATTCGGGAAGCATCAAAAGGAATATCTTGCCGGTTTCGTTGCCGCAGTTGCTTTATTCCCTGAAACAAACCGCTGTCAACCAACAGATGATAACCGTCGATTGCCAATAAATATTTAGAGCCCGTTACCGTGCCGGCAGCTCCTAAAAATTGAATGTAATTTTCGTGTTGCTTTATCATAATGGTTTTTTATACGCATAAAAATAGGCAATAATTTATTGCCTGAATGTTAAAATACTTAAAAGCATTTGATAAAGGCACATCCAGCTGTTTTTGAGGCGTATAAGAAGCGTGCCTGCCCTGTAAAATCACAATAAAAATAAAAAAACAAATTCACTTTCTTTTTGTTTAATCAAAATAAATATCGTTAATTTGCGATAAAAGAAAGGTTATCTGCTGAAAGCCGGCAAAAAAAATAATAATTTTCAGCATAGCAGACAGCCACACATAGAAATTGAAAAATAAAATAGAAATATTGTGCCCTTCGCGGCATTGCCCGCGTTGCAAAAAATTAATTACTTATCTTGAAAACCTTGTAGCCGGCCACCATTGGGATGCCGAAATAATTGTGGTTACAAATCTTAAAGAGTTTCTCAGGTTTAACACCTGGATTCTGCCCAGTGTTTACGTAAACGGCGAAAAAGTTTCGAGGGGGTATAAACCTTCTGTTAATGTTTTGAGCAAAAGAATGAATCATTTTTAAATGCATCCTAAAATGATTTTTACTACTACCCTGAGTTTACCGGAAAAAAGGGAAGCCGAAAATCATGACAAAACATAAAAAACAGAATATCAGATTCACCCAGTGGAATAGTTT
>CAYVWX010000296.1:0-3239 GCA_964455635.1 uncultured Lentimicrobiaceae bacterium
AAGCTGAAACTCAGTAATATTATACTTAGCAACAACAGCCCCAGTCCTGATAGCAACAAAACCTTTATCCATTTGTCAACAACCTGCTTCTCCTGCATTTTCCGGATCAGGATTTTATTTTTTTCGTTTTCAAATTTTGCTTCCAGATTGGCAATGGTTACTTTGGCCTGCTTTTCCGTAAGCGTATCTTTTATGGCTGTGTAATTTTCCAGATGCCTTAGCGCTTTACCGTTTTGGCCGTTTTTTTTAAACACATGATACAAATCGTATTGAATATCTTTTTGCAAATCGGCATCACCATACGATTTTGCAAGAGCCAGCGCTTTATTTAAAGCATTTATACTCTGCATCGCATCACCGTTTTTACTGTATAACGATGCCAGCCCGCTGTAAATATCCGAAACAATAGTATAATCGGTATTGTCGGCAAGCTGTAATCCGTTGCGATAATAATAAAATGCCGAATCGAGATTATTTAAATAATAGGCATATAGGTTTCCCATGTTCAAATAAACCGTGGCAATACCTCCTTTAAGTCCGCTTTTTTTATACTCACCCAACGCCTTCCGGTAATAATTTTTTGCCTGATCATACTTTTTAAGCTCTTTATACACCAAACCTGTGTTGTTGTATAAGTTTCCCGAATTATAATCCATTGGATTGTCGTTCAGTATTTTCAACGCATTTTGAAAATAGGTGAGAGCCTTTTGCGGCTCGCCCAACCGTTTGTATAATAACCCTATGTTGTTGTACGATGAAACAACTCCCTTTTTATCGCCGGCATCCTCATATAATTTTAGAGCTTTAAACGAAATTGCCACCGATTTTTGGTAGCGCTCGGTTTCCCAATAAATACCCGTAAGCACTTTGTACGAATTAGCCAGCCCCGAACTGTCGTGATTCGATTTTTGTAATGCTACAGCCTGTAAAATATAATCTTCGGCTTTGTAGTAATCGGTTTTATAAAAATTACAAATACCCAAAGCTCGCAAAGCCAACGACCGGTAACGGGTATTGCGGGTTTTTTTTCCTTCTTTTTGCAGCAGCCCTGCATAAAAACAGGCGCTGTCGAGGTTGTTGTACAGCGAAGCATCAACAAGCGAGTTTAAAATGGCCATTTTTTGAAGGCCGGTTGCATGAGGTAACAATATTTTCAAACTGTCACTGTTATTTTGCGACAGCAATCCGGTTACAGATAAAAACAGCGCTGCCATAAAAGACAGTTTAAAATAATGCACATGTTTTTTTAATACAATCATAAAATCAAAGGTAATGAATTTATTTTAAATTTACAGATAATCCATGTTTCGATTCCCCTGTAAGTATAATTTACGTGTAAATACAATTCATGAATTGTATTTACATCTTTAACATCAAAAACAATACAGATTAATCTCAAAAAAATTCTATATACCTGATAACCAATATATATAATCTCTATTACTTTACAATTACTTTACCTGATTTTACCAGGTACTTTACCTTTATTTAACCTGTTTTGTTTGGTTTGGAAGATGCTATGCCCGTAGATTTGTACAAAAAATTAACCATGGTACTGATTACTTACATGAAACCCTACGTAATGATTTATGCCGATAAGATGCTTACAGGTAAACTATTTATTAACGACAGCAAAGGCAAATTGCTTTGGAATAGCAGTTTTAAAAATAAAGACCTGATTAACATTAAAGTTGATCCGGGGTGGCAAAAAAGCATTACGGTAACCTTGCAGGCCGAAGGTAAAGAAATTAAAAAAACGCTTTCAATATAAATTAAAAAACAAATTATTATGAAAAAAATTACTCTTTTATTCAGTCTGCTTTTTGTAGCGATGATGATTCATGCACAAACTTTCGAAGAATCACAAAAAATTTATGCTGCCGACGGTAACGATCAGGGATTTTTTGGCAACAGTGTTTCCATGTCGGACAGTTACATACTTGCCGGTAACGGAATTCTCAATAACTATTATGCAAAGGGTGCGGCTTATGTGTTTTATAAAAACAACGGTACCTGGATGCAGCTCACAAAGCTAACTCCATCTAATCCAAGCGATTCGTGGTCTTTTGGTGTATCGGTCAGTACCGACGAAAATCATTTTGTTGTGGGTGTTCCCGAAGCAGCAGGAAACAGCCGTGGTAGCATTGGTAATGCCTACGTTTATACTTTGGAAAACGGCGGATTTCAGGAGGTTTCATTATTACCTGACAGCATCCCCGGAAGCCACCTTTATTTCGGCACATCGGTTTCTGTAAAAGGAGACTATATTATGGTGGGTGCACCAAGAGACATGTGGGTTACTGACAGTTATTTGTATTTTTATAAAAACAACAATGGCAGCTGGGAGTTAACTCAAAAAATTACCGGCCCTGCCAATAGTAAATTTGGCAGTTCAACAGCTATGACGGAACAATACGCTGTAGTGGGGGCGCCAAAACACAATGCAGTTTATATTTATACCATTGATAATACAAACGATACGTTGGGAAATGAAATTTTGTTGGAATACGGTACAGGAAATGACGAGTTTGGACATTCGGTAAGCATGACCGATGATTATTTGGCAGTGGGAGCATGGAAAACCGATGTAAACGACACGGTTGTTGATGCAGGTACGGTGTACATTTTTAATAAATATAACGGATTTTGGGTGTTGCAGCAAACCATTGTTTCCGACACGGTTTCAGAAGGTGCCCTTTTCGGCTCCTCGGTTTCCATATCAGGAGATTACCTTACCGTAGGGGCACAGAATGACGAAACAGACAGCATCAGAAGCGGCTCCATCTATATTTATCACAACACCGGAAGCACTTGGGAGTTAACAAAAAAAATGACTGCCTCCGACTCCAAAGCAGATGCAAAATACGGCTGCTCGGTATCGATGCTTGACGGGCAGATTGTGGTGGGAGCCAGAGATGCCGAAGGATTGACCAATGTTTCGGGAGCTGCCTACATAGTAGGAAACAGTGGCGTGGGCATCAACGAAAAAGAGAAGTCAGGCAACCTTGTAGGTTACCCCAATCCGGCACATAGCATTTTCACCATCAAGATAAATAAAAACGAAAATTATAAAAATTACGAATTGTTGAATCTATCAGGCAGGATAATGAACCGGGGGCTTATCAGCGGCACTACCACCACCGTTGATTTATCAGGTCTGCCCAAAGGCCTTTATTTGTTAAAAGTCAACAACAACAAGGGACTGTTTAAGATGCTAAAACTGCTAAAAAACTAAAATT
>CAYVWX010000297.1:0-3234 GCA_964455635.1 uncultured Lentimicrobiaceae bacterium
AGGTAAACAAGCTTGTTAACGACACCTCTTTTGTTTTTGTGGCTCATACTCTTTATGCAAAAGATGGCAGCTCGTTTCATGTTGACCCTGCGATAAATTTTTTATCGGTTAACAAAGCTGCTGCTGTTTACCAGTTTGCTTTTAACGGCCTGGCAGGGTGGAACGGCATTGGTGGTGCTACTTTTGAAGGTAAAATAACAACCTATAAATTTAAACCTTCCGAAAGCCTTAAAAAAGCCTCCAACCTCTCCATGAATTTCAGAGCTCCGGGTGTTAGCGGCTCTCCTTATGTTTCCATGAGCTTTTTCGGACAGAAAGCAACTATCCGTATTATTTTTGGCGCCGGTAATCGTATTCGGTTAGATGGGGAGATTAAACCGGTAAAGGGTGCTAAAGTGTATAAGGGACAGAATTCGTTTTAGCGTAAACCGGTCATCTCTTCAAAGGCCGTTTCCGAAATAATGGGAATACCCAATTTTTCAGCTTTTTCTTTTTTGGCCGGCCCCATGTTGGCTCCGGCCAGTAAATAGTCGGTTTTTGATGACAGGGAACCTGTGTTTTTACCACCGTATTGCTCAATTAACGCTTTTATTTCAGTGCGCGAATGGCGTTCAAATACACCGCTAACCACAAACGATTTTCCTTGCAGTACATCCGAAACCGGAGTGGCCTCTTCAGTAATTTCCATTTGAATCCCTTTGGCTTTTAACCTTTCGATAATTTCAAGATGCTTTGGCTTTTGAAACCACTGAATGACCGATTCCGCAATTTTTTCACCAATCTCCTCCACCGATATCAGCTCGTCGTAGCCGGCTTGTTGCAGCCTGTCAATCGATTTAAAATGATTAGCCAGTTTTTTTGCAACGGTTTCGCCTACATATCGGATGCCCAGTGCATAAAGTACCCTTGGAAATGGAACTGTCAGCGAGCTTTCTATCCCTTTTAAAATGTTTTGAACCGTTTTTTCCTGAAAACTTATTCGTTTTTCTTTTTTATTGTCTTCGGCAGGTATAATCTTTTCAAGTCCCAATAACCGGTCATGGGTCAGATAATATAAATCGGCAACATCTTTTACCAGTCCGTTGTCGAACAGCACTTCAATCTTGCCTTCACCCAAACTGTCGATATTCATCGCTTTGCGCGATATAAAATGCTCCAGTTTACCTTTTATTTGTGGCGGACAATTGTCTTCATTAGGACAATACCAGACAGCTTCTCCCTCTTTTCTTACCAGGGGAGTTTCGCACTGCGGACACCGCTCAATAAATTTAACCCGTGCTGCATCAGCCGGACGTTTGTTAAGATTAACACCTACAATTTTTGGAATTATTTCGCCACCTTTTTCAACATAAACGGTGTCGCCTATGCGCACATCCAGCTGTGCAATAATATCGGCATTATGCAGGCTTGCACGTTTTACAATGGTTCCGGCCAGTTGTACGGGTTTTAAGTTAGCCACCGGGGTTACGGCACCTGTACGCCCAACCTGATAGTCGATTGAAAAGAGCAGCGTTTCCACTCTTTCGGCCTTAAACTTATAGGCAATGGCCCATCGCGGACTTTTAGCCGTATAACCCAGTTTTTTCTGCAGCGAAAGGTCGTTTACCTTTATTACTATGCCATCAATGTCGTAGGGTAGATGTTCTCTGCCCAAATTCCAGTCGTTAATAAATTCAAAAATTTCCTCTTCCTTTCGGCAAAGTGCAAGGTTGTTTGATGTTTTTATGCCAAGGCTTTTTATGTACTTAATGGCTTCGTAATGGGTTGTAATCCCCTGTAAACTCTGTGGTACATAATAAATTATACAATCCAAAGGTCTTTTGGCAACCTCTTTGGGGTCTTGCATCTTTATGGATCCGGCAGTGGCATTGCGCGGGTTGGCAAAAGGTGCGTCGCCAATCTCTTCGCGTTCACGATTCAGCCGTTTAAACCCTTCGTGGGGCATAAAAATCTCTCCTCTCACTTCCAGCTCTTCCGGAAAATCGCCCCGAAGCCTCAGAGGTATGGCTTTGATGGTTTTAATGTTGTTGGTAACATCGTCACCCCTGACACCGTCGCCCCGTGTTACCGCTTGTGTCAGCAGTCCGTTTTGATAGGTTAAGCTAATGGCTACCCCGTCGTATTTGAGCTCGCAAACAAACTCTACGTTGTTTCCCACTGCTTTGGTTACCCTGTTGATAAAGTCTTTGATTTCTCCCTCGGAATAGCTGTTCGACAGCGACATCATAGGATAACGGTGTTTAACCGTTTTAAACTCTTTGGTAATGTCGCCCCCCACGCGCAGGGTAGGGGAGTCGGGAAGCCTGAATTGCGGATATTGCTTCTCCAGCATCTCAAGTTCCTTGAGCAGCAGGTCAAAATCATAATCGCTAATGGTTGGTTTGGCCAGTACATAATAGTTGTAATTATGTTGTTGCAACCGGCGTGTTAGCTGCTCAATACGGCTTTTAGCTTCCTGTTCAGTCATGGTTTACCAGTTAACTTTATCGCGGTTAAGGGGCATGGTCATGCAGCGGGCACCACCACCGCCACGCGAAAGTTCGTTGCCTTTGATGGTGATAACCGCCCTTTGGTAATCCAACGGATTTTTCTTTTTATTGATAACTTCCTGTGCTGTGATGACTTCAAAACCTGCCCGGTTCATGGCTTCAATGGTTCTGATGTTTCGCTCATAGCCCATCACAAGGCCCGGCTGAATGGCAAAAAAGTTGGCGCCGCTTTGCCACTGTTCGCGCTCCATAAAGGTAATGTCTTTTGAACCGCCGCAATAAACAGGCTCGGGATGAATATTTAATTTGTTAAGGGCTGAAAGGATGTTGTTTTCTTCTTTGATGGTTACCTTGTCGCCATCGATGGTGATATGAATGGTTAAAAATCTGTTTGATCCAAGGATAAGCGGTTCGTAAACCATGGCTTTATCAACATCCAACAGCGTAAACGTCATGTCTAAATGGATAAACGACTCCGGTTTGTAAGGAAGCTCCTGAACAATAACGTGTTGCACCCCCGGTTTCGATTTAAAGTATTCTAAAAGGGTGTCGATGCCCTGTGATGAGGAACGCGCTCCGTTGCCAACAATCAATACATCGTCACGTGCTACCAGTACATCGCCCCCTTCAATACTGGCTTTCGGACTTTCGGTGAATTCGTTAACAGGATTTAAGGTTTTTCCTTTTATGTTTGGATGGTAATTAAAAATGGTTTCCATGATAAAAGTTTCGTGTTGCCTGACCT
>CAYVWX010000298.1:0-3221 GCA_964455635.1 uncultured Lentimicrobiaceae bacterium
CCCGAGGCTATAAATATTTCGCTCCTAACGGAGCTTTTAATCATGCTGCTGTGTGTTTAGCTTGCAACATGGATGTTACATCCTTAAAAAATGTTGTAATCTATTAATTAACTTCCTTTTTATTGTAAATAATTAATACCATGGTGTGCCTGATATTTACTGTATAATTTACAGACGTGAATTTTTATCATCATAGCGCAAAAATAGCGGAGTAAAGGCTAAAGGTCGTTATACAATTTTTATTAATAATTGTATAATTTTAGCTCGACCTGAGAAACGATAAACCACTTTTACAGGCCCTGTGGCGCGTGGGGATGTGCTTTCAGGAGTGGCTTTGATAGTTAGACAATTACAAAATGGCAAATGCATGAGCTTTTCATGAAAAGCTCATGCAAAAACAGTTCTGCCGCCACTTTTTAAACTCGTTATATAGTGGTAGTGCGATTTGTATGCGATAAGCTATAATTGTAAGGTAAAATATTTTTCAAGAGCGCAGAATTACAAATCTTGCTGCGTGTGATTTTCACTTATGATTTGTATCATTTACGCCTTTGTGCGATGAGGATTGGCGGATATACCGGAAAACGGCAATGCAAATGTACATAGCACATATTTTTTATAATGATACGCTATCTATAAATATTGTTTTTCCTGCTTTAAACTTTATTGTGCTACTTGTTATTATAGAAAGGAATAGGAAAAACCCGGCCTGTTCTCAAACATAAAACTATTCCTTGATGAACTTACCTGATAAATCTCCGTTTTCTGTATTAGCCTTTATAAAATAGATTCCGGCAGGTAGTTTGCCAATATTTAAGATATACTTTTTTGTTTGGAGGCTTTGTGAAATAATTTCTTTCCCTTCAGCATTAATAACCATAATTTTCGTCATTGTTCCTGGCGTACTGATGGATATTCCGTCAGTAGCCGGATTAGGCCATACGGTTAACTCGTTTTGCCCACTTTTGGGCATTTCATCAACCCCCACAATCCCACTGTTTTTAGCAATGGTTTTTTTAGCATAAACAAACAGGTCTTTCCCGTTGAATGCCATTCCCTCCAAATCCATAAAACCATTTAGCAGGCACGTACTATCCAGACTCCAATGTTCTCCTGCATCTTCGGTTTGATATAATCCATAGAGGTCACACAAAGCATAACCTTTGGATGATGAGGTAAATAAAATGTCGTAAACCGGATGCCAACCGTTACCAAATAACTGATCAACAGCCTGCCATGTTACGCCATTGTCAGTTGACTTATAAATAAGCCCTTTGCTGCATGCAGCCCAAAGGGTTTCGTTATTTGAACAGGTTATGTTAAAAACAGTTTCAAGATGCTCGATTCCTGAAATGGCTGTAATAGTACCATCTTCAATTTTAACAATTCCTCCGGCTTCCTGACTTATATTGTTAAGGTTATAGGTTGCAAAGCCCATATGTTGATTTTTAAAAAATAATGTCATCCATTCATGGCCTGCCGGTTCAAGGGTAATACTCTTACTCCATGATTCACCCGCATTAGTAGTCTTATACAGTGTACCATCAATTTTAAGCAGCCAGCCCAAGTTTTTATTAACAAAGAAAAAATCAGAATATTTGCCGCTATCCGATAAAACATTTCGCCAGGTATTACCACCATTGGTTGTTTTAAACAATCCACCTTCAAAATCCAACACAAACCCTGTTGTTAAATCGGAGAACCATACTTTAAAATTGTTTTGACTCAAATTAGGTAATGTATCAGGCGATTCCCACGTTTTGCCACCATCAACAGTTTTTAAAAGGTAGGGGCCGTATCCCACACCAAATCCGGTGTTTGCATCAATAAAACTCATACTCCTCAATTCACCCAAGATGTTTTTTGACTTCATAATCCAGTCATTATTTTCTTTTTTAACCAAAATATGACTATACCCTCCAACGGCATAAGAAATACCAAAATTGTTTTCAATTGTATAAAAATAGGCAGGATCATACGGTGGAGGCCACATGCCTGAATAGTGGGCAGCGTATTCTTTCTCCCAGTTAGCACCCCCGTCCTGTGTTGAAAAAATAGTTGAAAACGTAGCCCAGTCACCACTATAATGTAAAAGAACAGAAAACTCATTAGAAGAAATAGCAGATAAAGATATATTACCTACATCTGAATGCACGGGCAGGTCGGTTTCAGCCCATGTATTGCCGGCATCATTTGATGTGTACAACTTATTTTTATCAGCATACCAAACAGTTGATTCTTTATACGATTCGAGTAGTTTTATGCCACTGCCATTTACAACAATGGTATCCCATTGCACTCCTCCATTTACAGTACGAAGCAAAACACTGCTAATATCCTTTCTGGTATTAGAAATTAAAGGGATGGCAAAAGCCACAGTATCGTTAATAAAAAGGAATTTTTCAAAGCCATAATCCAATCCTGTTGTAATGGTATCCCAATGATTACCTGCATCGGTAGTAACAAACATAAACCCGTTCGGCTCCGAAATCCACGCGTTTGAATCATTTAACGCATAAAAAGAGCTGTAATCTATCTCGTCAGCACCTTTTACTTCAACCCATTCTTCGCCTGTGTTTGTACTTCTGAAAACCTGTCCTAAACCGGTTGCCAGCCATGCAACTTCAGGATTGTCAGCAGCATAAACTGAAGAAAAAGATCCTGAGTGGTTAACCTCAACCGGCAAATAGGTTTCACCGGCATCTGTAGTTCTAAATATTTTTTCCGGACCAATAACAACAGCCACAGTAGGCGAAAGAACTGCTACATCAATAAGATTTGATGCTGCCGGCTTGGGCATTTGCAATTCCCATTGCGAAAATGCAGTCTGAAAAAGAAAACCAAAAAATAACGAAAGGAAGATAAATTTTTTCATAGTTGTATCTGTTTAGATTCATATAACCTCTTTTTGAATGAGATTATAAAAGTACATAAATTATTTAAACAACCATTTCTATTTCATTATTTTAAGTGGAATTAATGCTAAAACCGTTTAAAGCTGACTTTCAAAAGAATTTTTAAGTGGCAGCGCAACTTGTATGCAATATTTAAAATGTAAGTCATTTATTTAAAGCATGACATCATATCTAACGGGATTATTTATTTTTAAGGCGAAGCGAATTTGTAATAACCGAAACGGAGCTAAAGCTCATGGCGGCCGCTGCAATTATAGGACTTAACAGGATTCCGAAAAACGGATAAAGCAAACCTGCAGCAACAGG
>CAYVWX010000299.1:0-3218 GCA_964455635.1 uncultured Lentimicrobiaceae bacterium
TAACTAAAAGATTCTGAACTGCTTAAACATTGATACAACCATGATGAATGTTGACAAAATAAAATTTATCCCGAGTGAAATACGTGGGCGAACAGAAGATCAGAAGATCAGAAGATCAGAGGATCAGAAGATCAGAGGATCAGAGGATCAGAGGATCAAAGGTTTAGCGAGTACCGGGTTCATTATATCATTGTATCATTAAATCATTGTATCATTATCCGGCGAGTAACAAGTTCATTATATCATTGTACCATTAATCCATTGTATCATTATCCGGCGAGTACCGGGTTCATTATATCATTGTATAATTAAATCATTGTACCATTAATTCATTGTATAATTATCCATGAGTTTATTATTTTTTACTTTTGATGTTGTATTAGCATTTTTATTTCCGGGATGATTTGTATTAATCTGATGAATGAAATATGACTTATTTACGAGCCGATAACATTACCAAAACCTATGCCGGCACCAAAGCGCTGGACAAAGTAAATCTGGAAGTGCCGGAACAAAGCATTTACGGACTTTTGGGGCCTAATGGCGCGGGAAAAACCACGCTTATTCGAATCATTAACATGATTACGCATCCTGATAGCGGCGAAGTTTTCATAAACGGCCACCGGCTTACCAGAAAAGATATTGGCAATATTGGTTATATGCCCGAAGAGCGCGGAATTTATAAAAAAATGAAAGTGGGTGAGCAGGCCATTTACCTGGCACGACTGAAAGGGCTTTCGCGGGCTGACGCTATTAAAAAGCTGAAATTTTGGTTCGAGCGATTGGAAATGGGCACATGGTGGAACCGTAAAGTGGAAGAGCTTTCGAAAGGTATGCAACAAAAGGTTCAGTTTATTGTTACCATTTTACACGAACCCGGATTGCTTATTTTTGATGAACCTTTCAGCGGTTTCGACCCCATTAATGTTAACATTCTGAAGGAAGAGATTCGCTATTTAAATCAACAGGGAGCTACCATTATTTTTTCAACGCACAACATGGCTTCGGTAGAGGAAATTTGCGACCATATTACGCTTATCGACAGCAGTCGTAATGTGCTGAGCGGCGAAATCCATGAAGTTAAAAACCGCTTTAATACTCACACTTTTAAGGTTTCGTACCGAACGCAAACAAACTTGGAATTGCTGTTAAATAAAACCGACTTCCGCATTTTAAAACAGGAGAAAATGCACAATTACTTTTCATCCGACATACAACTGCTCAACAACACTACCCCAAACGATATGTTAACCAAACTGTTACCCGAAACCGAAATTATTGCCCTGCAAGAAATCTTACCTTCGTTAAACGATATTTTCATTAAAGTGGTAAACAACAATAACAGCCGGCCTCATGAATAAGATTGCATTAATTATACAACGCGAATACCTTACCAGGGTAAGAAAAAAGAGCTTCATTGTTATGACGATTGTTGGCCCCATATTGATGGCCGCCATGATTTTAGCGCCTGTTTATTTAAATAAAATTACCTCGGGCAAAGCAACCAAAGTCGCCGTGTTGGATGAAACAGGTTGGTTTTATCAAAAATTTAAAAATCAGGATAAAATTGATTTTTACTACGTTAGCGGCGATTTGGAGGCAGAAAAAACAAAAGCTTTGGCCCATAAAGATTTACTGCTGTACATTCCTCTGCCCGAGCTAAATATACCTGTTAATGCGCAGCTGTTTGCCACCGGTCAACCCGGATTAAATGTAAGTGCTTACATTAAATCGGTGATGAAAAACATTGTGGAAACAAAACGCCTTATGGCAATGGGTATCGACCCGAAGGTGATAAAAAACACTAAAACCGATATAAACCTTATCACCATTAAAGTTGACGAAACCGGAAAAGAGGAAAAAAGTAATACCGATGTTGAAATCGGCCTTGCCTACCTTGCGGGATTTATGATATACTTTTTTATTTTTATGTTTGGTGCACAGGTAATGAAAGGGGTATCGGAAGAAAAGAGCAACCGCATTGTAGAGGTTATCATCTCTTCGGTAAAACCGTTTCAGCTGATGATGGGTAAAATTATAGGAGTAGCTCTGGTAGGCATAACCCAGTTTCTGCTGTGGATTATTCTCACGTTTGCTTTTGTGGGCGTATTCCAGTCGGGTGTTATGGGAGGCGATTTTGCCTCTGTTATACATGCCTCGGGCAACAGCCGTATGGCTCCGATGCAAAACAACCAAAACATGAATGCCGCCGACTTCAGCCGGGTTTCGGATGTGCTTGGCAGCGTTGATTTAAAAGTGATGATTTTTTCGTTTCTGTTTTATTTTTTGGGCGGATACCTGCTCTACTCTTCACTGTTTGCCGCCATTGGCGGGGCCGTTGACCAGCAGGCCGACACCCAGCAATTTATGTTGCCTGTTTCGCTACCACTCATTTTTGCAGTCATATCCTCTTCGGTGGTTATTCAACAACCCGACAGTGCCTTTTCGGTGTGGCTGTCGATGATTCCTTTTACATCACCTATTATAATGATGATGCGAATACCGTTTGGCGTGCCTTATTGGCAGATAGGGGTTTCGTTTGGATTGCTTGTGGCAGGGTTTGTGTTTACCACTTGGATTGCCGCCAAAGTTTACCGTGTGGGAATTTTAATGTACGGTAAAAAAGTAAGTTATGCCGAACTTTGGAAATGGCTGTGGTACAAAGAGTAAGAAACCTTTCCGGCGCCGGCTCATTGAATACCGTTTCGTTTACACCACTCCAGATTATCATCTAAATTGGGCTTCCCCAGTTGAGCCGCTTTTTTCCAGTCGGCACAAGCGCCTGCTTTATCGCGATTGTCCTTTTTAGCTTTGGCTCTGTTGGCAAAAGCATCGGCATAATTAGGATTTAGTTCAATCGCTTTTGTGTAATTTTCAATGGCTCTCAGGTGATCTCGGTTGTTTTCAAAATAATTACCCATCCAAAACCAGGCTTCAAAGTTATCGTCATCGGCATCAAGAGCCTTTTTAAACAAGGCGAAAGCTTTTTTATATTGAGCATGGTAATAATATTCTACTCCTTTATCCAGCAGTTGTCCCGATTTTTCAGGATTCCGGCTACATGAAACCATTAAAACAACAGCCGCCCCCAAGGCTAATATTATTATGGAAAGCTTAAAATCTTTCATGTGTTTATTTTTTTGTATTTACCCTGTGGAATCTGAAAACTATTCCACTTGGTTTACCCTGTGGAATTTAAAAACTATTCCACAGGGTGA
>CAYVWX010000300.1:0-3212 GCA_964455635.1 uncultured Lentimicrobiaceae bacterium
TTCTAAACCAAAAAAGGGCAAGAACGAAAGTTCTTACCCTTTTTAATGCAGTAAAGTTACTTAACCCTATTTTTCTCCTTCTTTCTTATCATCCTTTTTAGCCTCTTCCTCTTTAGCTTCCTCTTTGGCTTCCTTTTTGGGTTCTTCAACTACCTTTTCATCCTTTACTTCCACCTCTTGTTTTACCTCTTCCTTTGTTTCATCCTTCGCTTCGGCAGTTTCGGTTTTAGCAACTTTTTCTGTAGTTTCGACAGCTGTTGCAGCAGATTTTTTACTACCACCACGACGACGACGCGTTTTGGTTTTTTTGGTAGTTTTTTCGCTCAACAGATTTTCGTTATAATCAACCAGTTCAATCATGGCCATTTCGGCGTTATCGCCCAAACGGTTTTCCAATTTAATAATTCTGGTATATCCACCGGGACGATCACCCACTTTTGCCGACACCTCTCTAAAGAGTTCGGTAACGGCATATTTATCGGTTAAATATTTAAAAACCATTCTTCTTGAGTGGGTAGTATCGTTTTTGGCTTTTGTAATAAGCGGCTCAACGTAACCTCTGAGTGCTTTTGCTTTAGCCAGGGTGGTTACAATTCTTTTATGCATAATAAGGGAAGATGCCATATTAGCCAGCATGGCTTTACGGTGTGAACTTGTTCTTCCCAAATGATTAAAGCTCTTTTTATGTCTCATCGTTCTTAATCCTTATCTAATTTATACTTTGCTACATTCATTCCAAACTCAAGGCCTTTGGTATCAACCAATTCGTCAAGTTCGGCCAATGATTTTTTTCCAAAATTTCTAAACTTAAGCAAGTCATTCCGATTGTAAGCCACCAGTTCGCCCAAGGTTTCCACATCGGCAGCTTTAAGGCAGTTAAGTGCTCTTACAGAGAGGTCGAGGTCGATAAGTTTAGTTTTCAGCAATTGACGTACATGCAGGGTATTTTCATCAAGCTCTTCGGTAACCGATTTTTCTTCGGTTTCCAGTGTAATTTTCTCATCGGAGAAAAGCATAAAGTGATGAATTAATATTTTAGCTGCCTCTTTCAATGCATCTTTAGGATGAATAGAGCCGTCGGTATCAATCTCCAAAATTAATTTTTCGTAGTCGGTTTTTTGTTCAACCCTAAAGTTTTCAACAAAATACTTAACGTTTTTTATGGGAGTATGAATTGAGTCGATGGCGATGGTACCAATGGGTGCTTCTTCATCTTTATTTTCTTCGGCGGGCACATAACCTCTACCTTTTTTAATGGTAAGTTCCATGCTCAGTTTCACCGAGGGGTCCATATGACAAATTTCCTCGTCAGGATTCAGCACCTGAAAAACGGAGAGAAATTTGTTGATGTCACCGGCTTTAAAAACATCCTGGTCGCCAATTACGATGTTTACTTTTTCCATATCTTCACCTTGAATTTGTTGCTTAAAGCGAACTTTTTTAAGGTTAAGAACAATTTCGGTAACATCTTCTACAATACCTTCGATGGTAGAAAATTCGTGAACGATACCTTCTATTTTAATAGAGGTAATAGAAAATCCTTCGAGCGACGACAACAGGATTCTCCTCAGGGCATTACCAATGGTAATCCCAAATCCGGGTTCCAGAGGGCGAAATTCGAATGACCCTTTGAAATTATCGGATTCGTTCATTATAACCTTATCAGGTTTTTGAAATGCTAAAATTGCCATAGTTTATATTTAGCTATTAAAAATTGGTCGAATAATTATTTTACTTTGAGTAAAGCTCAACGATTAGATTTTCCTTAATATTTTCAGGAATTTCGTCACGTGCGGGGTAGTTAAGGAATTTTCCCTGCATTTTTTCTTCGTCCCACTCCAACCATGAAAAGGTTTTACGCGAAGCCAGGGAGTTAGAAACAGCCTCAAGGCTTTTTGATTTTTCGCGAACACTTACCACATCGCCTTCACGTACTGAAAATGACGGGATATTAACAATATCGCCATTAACGGTAATATGACGGTGAGATACAAGCTGACGGGCAGCTGCTCGTGTTGGGGCAATTCCCAAACGGAAGACAACATTGTCAAGCCTTGCTTCGATTAACTGAAGCAGGTTTTCGCCGGTAATACCTTTTTTGCGCGAAGCTTTTTTAAACACATTACGGAACTGGCGTTCTAAAATGCCATAGGTATATTTAGCTTTTTGCTTTTCGGCCAGCTGCATACCATACTCCGATTGTTTTCTTCTTCTCCGGTTGTTACCATGTTGTCCGGGAGGATAGTTTTTCTTTTCCAAATACTTATCAGGACCAAATATAGGGTCGCTGAATTTACGTGCTATTTTTGACTTTGGGCCAATATATCTTGCCATAGCTTGTTATTTATCGTTTAAATATATTCTTTTAAACCGTTATTAAACTCTTCTTCTTTTGGGAGGACGGCATCCATTGTGCGGCAATGGTGTAACGTCAACTATTTCCATAACTTCAATACCTGACGAATGGATAGTACGGATGGCTGATTCACGACCGGAGCCGGGTCCTTTAACATATACTTTTACTTTACGAAGGCCTGCATCGTATGCTGTTTTAGAGCAATCTTCGGCAGCCATTTGAGCGGCATAGGGAGTATTCTTTTTTGAACCTCTAAAGCCCATCTTACCGGAGGAAGCCCAGGATATTACCTGTCCCTGTTCGTTGGTAAGCGAAATGATAATATTATTAAAGGATGCTTTGATGTAAGCTCTTCCGATGGGCTCAACCTTTACAACTCTTCTTTTTGTACTTCTGGTTCTTTTTGCCATAGTTTTATTTATTACTTGACTATAAAATCAAAATGTTAATTATTATTTAGTAGCCTTTTTCTTATTGGCAACAGTTTTCTTACGACCTTTACGGGTACGTGCATTATTTTTGGTACCCTGTCCTCTGACGGGCAGGCCAATACGATGACGAATACCGCGATAGGCTCCAACATCCTGAAGGCGTTTAATGTTCATTTGAACTTCCGATCGAAGTTCGCCTTCCACTTTATAGTTGTCAACAATAATGGTACGAATTTTATTCAAATCTTCGTCGTTCCATTCGTTTGACTTCTTATTCCAGTCCACACCGGCTTCTGAAAGTATTTTTTGTGCTCTGTTTCTGCCTATTCCGTAAATGTAGATTAAAGCAATTTCACCTCTTTTGTTGTTTTGGATATCAACTCCAGCAATCGTAGCCATAATTAATAATCTTTTTTTTAAATTTA
>CAYVWX010000301.1:0-3191 GCA_964455635.1 uncultured Lentimicrobiaceae bacterium
TACTTGAAAAAGTTAACAGCGATCCTGAAAGTGAGGAGCTAAAATATGTTGAAAAACGGCTTTGGGAAAAAATTCGTGAAAAAGCCCTACAGGGCCGACGTACCGGTATTGGTATCACAGCTGAAGGCGATATGCTGGCTGCTCTGGGATTGCGTTACGGCTCGGAGGAGGCTATCGGGTTTTCTACCGAAGTACATAAATTGCTGGCCATTGAGGCATATCGCTCGTCGGTAGATTTGGCTGAGGAGAGAGGCTCCTTTAAAGTGTTTGATTTTGAGCGCGAAAAAGAGAATCCTTTTCTTTTACGGATCAAAGAACATGCCCCCGAAGTTTATGAAAAAATGAAACGGGTGGGACGACGTAATATATCAATGCTTACCATTGCCCCTACCGGAAGTGTGAGTATTTGTACCCGAACCTCATCGGGCATCGAACCGGTGTTTATGGTAGCATACAAACGCCGCCGGAAAGTTAACCCCAACGATACCAATGTGGTAGTTACCTTTGTTGACGAAGTAGGCGACGCCTGGGAAGAGTACAATGTTTTTCACCCTAAATTTGAAGTCTGGTTGCACCAAAACGGCTATAATATTGAAGAGGTTAAACATATGGATGACAAGGCTTTTAACAATATTGTCGCCCAATCGCCCTACTATAAAGCTACTTCCGCCGACATTAACTGGGTAAACAAAGTACATATGCAGGGCAAAATTCAAAAATGGGTCGATCACTCCATTAGCGTTACCGTAAATGTGCCTAAAGATGTTGATGAAAAATTGGTTAGCGACATCTATTTAACGGCATGGGAGAGTGGCTGTAAAGGAATGACCATTTACCGTGAAGGTTCACGCGACGGGGTTCTTATCAGTAAAGATAAAAAACCCGACAATAAAGAAAAAGAGGATAACGATTTTAAAGAAACAACAGCCCCGCGTCGTCCGTTAGTGCTCGAAGCAGATGTTATCAGGTTTCAAAATAATTACGAAAAATGGATTGCCGTAATTGGTAAACTAAATGATAAACCCTACGAAATTTTTACCGGAAAAGCCGATGACTTTTATCTGCCGCCGTGGGTTGAAAACGGATGGGTATTAAAAGTTAAAAAGAAATCGGAAAAGGCCGATACGCGTTACGATTTTCAATTTGCCGATAAACAGGGCTACAAAGTTACCATTGAGGGACTTTCGCGTTCGTTTGATAAAATTTTCTGGAATTACGCCAAGTTGATTTCGGGTGTTCTGCGCCATGGTATGCCATTGCCCTATGTTATTGAATTGGTGGGCGACCTGTATTCAAACGACGACACCATTAACACCTGGAAAAATGGTGTGGTAAGGGCTTTAAAACGTTATATTCCTGACGGAACCAAAGCCATCGGAACAAAATGCCCCGAATGCGGTGAAGAATCAATTGTTTATCAGGATGGATGCTTAACCTGTAAAAGTTGCGGTTACTCCAAATGCGGATAGCGCAGGCCGCGGTTTATTGTTTAAATATTGTCTTTTCACAACTTTCCTTCATCGGCAAAACTGTAATAGCTGTCGCTGGTAACAATAATGTGGTCGAGGATTTGAATATCAAGATTTTTGCCTGCCCGTTGAAGTTTGCGGGTAAGTGACAAATCGGCATCGCTGGGTTCCCTGTTTCCCGAAGGATGGTTGTGCGACAAAATAATGCCGGATGCACTGTGAGACAGCGCCTCTTTAAAAATTTGTTTGGGATCGGCCACCGTTCCCGAAAACCCTCCCGTTCCCACCAAAATATTTGCGATTACCTGATTGGCCCTGTCCAACAGCAAAATCCTGAACTCTTCGGTGTAGCGGTCGGTAAGAAAAGGGGTTAGTATTTGGTAGGCATCGCGGCTACAGGTAATTTTTTTCTTTTCCAATGCCCGGGTCATAAGCCGCCGCTTACCCAATTCCAAAGCGGCGATAATTGAAATGGCTTTGGCAGAGCCGATTCCTTTAAAATGCGAAGTGAGCTCGCCAACCGTAAATTTTGAAAGCTCAATAAGATTGTTGCCGGCTTTGTCCATTATCTCCTGGGCAAGCTCCACAGCCGATTTGGTTTTGTTGCCCGAGCCTATTAAAATGGCTATTAACTCGGCATTTGAAAGGGCATGTTTTCCTTTTAAAAGTAGTTTTTCACGCGGTCTGTCGTCTTCAGCCCATTTGTTGATAGGCTTTTTGATGTTACGTTCGCTCATAGCGAGTTAAAAGTAACAAAAAAACCCGAACACAGTAATGTATCCGGGAATAATATTTTTTACAAAATAATCAGACTACGAAAGACGATGAGCAAATTTTGTAATCTTCGATTTAAGGTTGCCGGCTTTGTTTTTGTGAATAATTTTTCGTTTTGCCACCTTATCAATCATCGAAGTAAGCTTGGGTAACTGCTCTTCGGCCTCTTTTTTATCAGTCAGTTTTCTGAATTTTCTAACGGCATTACGCATGGTTTTGGCATAATAACGGTTATATACCCTTCTTGCTTCACTCTGTCTGATTCTTTTCAGTGCTGATTTATGATTAGCCATAATTCTAATTTGTTGTTAGATGTTTTAAATTTCGGGGTGCAAAAATAAATATTTATTTGATACTGTGAAACATTATTCGATTTATTTTTTTTCAATTTCGAGCTTTACCAATTCAATGCCGGCTCTTTTTAACAAATCCAATCCGTCAATTATTCGATACTCACGTGTATATACAACCCTTTTTATCCCCGATTGAATAATAAGCTTGGAACACTCCATACAGGGCGAATCGGTAACATAAAGCGTAGCACCTTCGCTGCTGTTATTCGACTTGGCAACCTTAGTAATGGCGTTGGCCTCGGCATGCAGCACGTATGGTTTGGTGGTGTTGTTCTCCTCTTCGCAAATATTTTCAAAACCTGCCGGAGTGCCGTTGTAACCATCCGATATAATCATGCGGTTTTTAACAATTAAAGCTCCAACCTTCCGGCGTTGACAATAGGAGTTTTTAGCCCAGACAAAAGCCATTTCCATGTAACTCTTGTCAAATTTGTTTTGTTTCCCTTTGCTGTTGTACATAAAATATCAACTTTCTTTTGCGTGCAAAGTTAATAAGTTTGCCATATCGTGCATCAGGGAGTGATTGTATTTATTGAACAACATGCGTTTATGTTGTTGAGCCGGGTTTGTCATATTTCGACTCCGCTCAGCATGA
>CAYVWX010000302.1:0-3160 GCA_964455635.1 uncultured Lentimicrobiaceae bacterium
AAAAAAATATTCGCACAAAATAACGATATTAGTAACAAAATAAAAATGTTTGCGGATGTATGGTTTTTTAGCAGCCGGCAACTCAACCGGCCATTAATACTATTTTGGTGTCAATAATTTATTTATCCTTTGTAATTTCAGGGTTAATTAATAGTAATTTTGCAGCCATTTTTAATTCAGACAATATAGTCTGGTTAGTAAACTATTATTTATGCAGGAAATTAGAAACATAGCTATTATAGCTCACGTTGACCACGGAAAGACAACCCTTGTTGACCGTATTTTACATCAGGTAAAACTTTTTAGAGAAAACGAAGAAGTAGAAGACTTAATTTTAGACAGCAACGATTTAGAGCGCGAACGGGGCATTACCATCCTTTCAAAAAACGTTTCGGTACGTTACAAAGGTACAAAAATAAACATCATCGACACTCCCGGACACTCCGATTTTGGAGGTGAAGTGGAGCGGGTTTTAAACATGGCCGACGGGGTTTTACTGGTAGTTGATGCATTTGAAGGGCCCATGCCGCAAACACGTTTTGTATTACAAAAAGCCATTGAGCTGGGGCTTAAACCCATTGTTGTGGTAAACAAAGTTGACAAGCCCAATTGCTATCCGATGGAAGCCCAGGAAGCTGTTTTTGAGCTGATGTTTAACCTGGGTGCTACCGACGACCAACTTGATTTCCCTACTGTTTTCGGCTCGTCAAAACAGGGTTGGATGTCGGATGACTTTAACAAACCTGCTGCCGATGTTTCGTACCTGCTGGACGTCATTCTTGACACCATTCCGCCGGCAGAATTTGTTGAAGGAACTCCGCAGATGCAAATTACCTCGATGGATTACTCATCGTATGTGGGACGTATTGCCGTGGGAAGACTTTCGCGGGGTATTGTAAAACCCGGCATGAATGTATCGTTGATGAAAAAAGACAACTCCATTCAAAAATATAAAATAAAAGAGTTATATACTTTTGAAGGCCTGGGAAAACAAAAATGCAAAACCGAAGTGCATGCCGGCGATATTATTGCCATTATGGGACTTGAAGATTTTGAAATCGGTGATACCGTTGCCGATTTTGAAAATCCCGAAGCTTTACCCCGTATTAAAATTGACGAGCCTACCATCAGCATGTTGTTTACCATTAACAATTCGCCGTTTTTTGGCAAAGAGGGAAAATACGTTACTTCGCGCCATCTGCGCGACAGGCTTTTTAAAGAGATTGAAAAAAACCTGGCCCTTCGTGTTAAAGAAACCGAAGCTGCCGACTCCTATCTGGTTTATGGCCGCGGAATTCTGCATCTGTCTATTTTAGTGGAAACCATGCGCCGCGAAGGCTATGAATTTCAGCTGGGACAGCCCAAAGTTATTATTAAGGAAATTGATGGCGTTAAAAACGAACCCATTGAAGCCTTAACCGTTTTGGTCCCCGAAGAATTTGCAGGAAAGGTTATCGACACGGTAACATTCCGAAAAGGTGAGATGACCATTATGGAACCCAAAGGCGACCGCATGTACCTTGAGTTTACCATCCCTTCAAGGGGTATTATCGGACTGCGTAACAGCTTACTCACCTCCACCGAAGGAGAGGCTATTATTGCCCACCGTTTTAAAGACTTTGAACCATGGAAAGGCGAAGTAGGCAGTAAACGCAGTGGTGCGCTCATTTCGCTGGATACAGGCTCAGCCATTCCGTTCGGATTGTTTAAACTACAGGACAGAGGTAAATTTTTCATCTCTCCCGGCGACGAAGTTTATGCCGGACAAGTTATTGGTGAGCACACCAAACAAGGCGACCTTGTGGTAAATGTGTGCAAAACAAAAAAACTCTCCAACATGCGTTCTTCAGGCTCCGACGACAAAGTTTTGCTGGCTCCACCGGTTAAATTTTCGCTTGAAGAGTTTATGGAAAGCATTCGCAAAGACGAATATCTTGAAGTTACTCCGCGCTCACTGCGCTTACGGAAAATTATTCTGAGCGAAACAGAGCGCAAAAGAGCTAAAAATCAGGCTGCTCTGTAAAGTAAATAAAATTTACCCTGCGGAATAGTTGCTTTGCAAATTCCGCAGGGTAAAAAATTACAAGTTCGTTTCAAGCTCATCGGGATTTGTAAATGCTGACAATACCAAAACACTTACCGCCTGTCAGGATTTGTAAACCTGCCCCCCTCCTGCTCACACAACTTTCCCGTACAAATCAAAATAATCGGCACGTTCAATAAGCACATCATAAAACGCACCTGTTAACAACGGCTTCTCCGAGCTAATCAACACCTCATTATCCACCTCCGGCGAGTCAAACTCTGTTCTTCCCACATAATAGGCACCTTCTGCCCTGTCGATAACTGTTTTGTAAACAAGGCCGACCCGCTTTTTATTCAGCGCCAGCGAAATATTTTGTTGAACCTCCATCAAACGGTCAAAACGATCCTGCTTTACCTTTTCAGGCACGTCATCCTCAAGCTCATAAGCAAAAGTATCTTCTTCCGCCGAATATTTAAAAACACCCAGCCTGTCAAACTCCGACTCCCTGACAAACGCCATCAACTCCTCAAACTCTTTTTCCGTTTCACCCGGATATCCAACTATAAGCGTTGTACGCAGTGCCACTCCGGGCACTTTTTCTTTCATGGTTTTAACCAGTTTCCGGGTTCCTTCGCTCCCCAGTCCGCGCCGCATCGATTTTAAAATACGGTCGCTAATATGCTGCAACGGAATATCGAGGTATTTACAAACTTTCGGGTTGTCATTCATCAGTTGCAGCAACTCTTCCGGAAATCCTGCCGGATAGGCATAATGCATCCTAATCCATTCAATACCGCTGACGGCAGCAAGCTTTTCAACCAGCGGAGCAATCGTTCGTTTGCCGTAAATATCAATGCCGTAATAAGTTAAATCCTGTGCAATAAGCAAAAGCTCTTTTACTCCCTTCGAGGCCAAAAACTCAACCTCCTTCAGCAGTTTCTCTTCCGGTTCCGAAACATGCTTTCCCCTTATAAGCGGAATGGCACAAAAGGCACACGACCTGTCGCACCCCTCCGAAATCTTCAAAAAAGCATAGTGCGACGGCGTGGTAAGATGCCGTTCGCCCAGCAACTCCTTTTTATAATCAACCTCCAAATCGCGCAATATCTGCGGCAGGTCGTTTACCCCGTAAAA
>CAYVWX010000303.1:0-3152 GCA_964455635.1 uncultured Lentimicrobiaceae bacterium
GATAAAATCTTTTCTTCCATATAGGTAAGCTCGTGATCGACAAACCACAATGCCAGCTTGTCATTAATAGTTCCCGTTACCAGTATTTTTTTACCGTCAATTATGCCCGAGCCGGTTATTTCAAAATTATCGTGCACTATTTGAAAAGCATTGCCGTAAACATTGGGATAGCCAAATTCCATTGTTAATATTCCGAGATAAAACTCGTCAGCCCACCAGTCAAAAAGCCTTACTACACAACCTTGTGTATCGGAATATCGTTCCACACCGGCAACATGCAAAGCTTTAAAGGTCCAAAAACCACTGTCGCCACCAGAATAATTTTCATAAATTACTAATCCTGCTTCGAGTATAGGCATATTTGCTGCTGACCAGATGATATTGGCAGCTACATTATTTGAGGTATGGACAGGTGCCTGATTGTTATTAATACTTTTATATTTGTTTATGTAGTTACCGTTTAAAGACCTAATTCTGTAAAACATAATAGGATGCACACCGTTTTTTGTCTTAAAGGTTTCCAACCGATATTCCGATGAATCATAATATTCGTTTACCGTACCAAACCAGTAACCGGATATGGTATCTTCAATATAGGACCAAACTTCGTTTCCGTTTTGCGGTTCTACCATGGTTAAAAAGCAGTGGTTATTTTTGCTGCCGGCCAAGGCAATGTTGCCTGTTGAAGTTACGCAAACGGCATAAAATTTTGAGGTATCGGGCAGCGTTATTCGCCAAATTTCCTGTCCGTCGGCATTTACTTTAATGGCAAAGGCATTGGTAAAGGTGGTGTCGGTATCGTTAGACCAGCCGCAAACAATAATGTTTCCCGCCGAATCGGCAATAAATGCGTTGGGGTGGTCGTAGTACCCAATGTCGTAGGTAACATCGTAATAGTCTTGTGCAAAACTGCTGCTCAACAAAGCAAAAACAAAAAACAGATAAAAGAATAGAATTTTTTTCATAATGGATAAAGTTAAATTAAAAATGCAAACCGTTACACAATATTATTAAAAAATTATTACAAATTAATGTAACAGTTTGCATCATGTTAACAATTAAAGTTAAGTGAAATTATTAAATGTTAAAAAGCGGCACAAGGATTGGCATCTTCAGTGGGGTCGGGCGTGCTACTGTAATGTATTATTAAGGTTATACCACCCCAATTGGACTCTACTCCCTGGCTGTTTCTTACCTTAACATCAATAGTATGTGTGACGGTTGGGTGAGATGGATCTGGCGTAAGGTAAGAATGAACATAAATAAAATTACAACTTTCTGTTCCTGATGCAGTAAAGTAGCTATTTGAAATACTGCACTGCCAACCGGGTGTTGGTTTGTCAATATCCAAATACCCGCACCCCCACATCAAAGTGGCGGGGTCATCGCTGCTAACCATATCGGAATACTGTATTACATAATTTCCGCTGGTGCGATAGGTAACGTCAACGGTTTTCCATGAAACACATATATTGGTAGGAGTTGGCGGGGTTTCCTGCAACAATTTGTTATTTTCATTAGACAGATTGCTTTTGTTTACAAACGGGTTAAATGCCATTAAAACAATGGCAGGCACTACTAAAGTTAATAAATAGATAAATTTTTTTATTTTTTTCATTGTTTTTGAATTAGGTTGTTTTTAAATAGTTAACTTAAGGTGCTGCATATTAATAATATGCAGTAATATATCCTTTTTAATATCTGTTAAGGTTTAAACCGTTCCGGCAGGGATAATATATGACAACCGAAACGGTTTGCTTTAGTCGAAATTATTTTTGCCTAATAAAAATATGTATTTGTTTGTATCGTAATGAAAGTACTTAGTTCCTGGTTTGAAGATTCCGCTGCAAATTAAAGCTGTTTGTTCTGTCCTGTATGCTGTTGCCTTGCATGAGGCATGAACGGAGAAATATAATTCGAGGTATATTAAGCTATAAAGCTGAAGTTGCGGGGGGGGGGTAAAATACTGATATACAACCATATATAATTTATACAGAAGTGTGGTAAGTTTAATGTTCGGCTTAATAGTCATTTTGGTTTTTTTGTTGCTGTAAATATATAAAAAAATACAATGGAAATTGTTTCAGTAAGAAAATATTTATCAAAATGACAAAATAATACATGCTTGGGATGTGTACCAACATTTGGAATAGGGCATTGTTTTCGTTATAAAAATAAATCGCTTTAAAAAAGGTGGTTGGAGTAGTTGTATTATTGTTTTATATGTCGAAGAATGTATTGGTTTTACGCCACACCTGCGGCGATTTGTAACTTGTTTTAATTGGCTTTAGCCGTTAAAAATTATTTGTCTTTAATCACAATAAAACCATATTTATTAATAAATTCATCATATTCCTGCATATATGTTTTCATCATATGATGCTTTTCCTGTCCTTTAATATAGTTTCTGATTTTATTAACCTGTGACTCACTTATTGAAACTGCAAAGTATTCGTCCTGCCATCCAAAATGTGAATCTGTTAATTTTTGTTTGTTTATCCAAAATGATGATTCTCCTTTTAGCAACTGCATCACTTTCTCAATTGTCTGGTTACTTTTTAGCCTGAAAAGACAATGAATATGTTCATAACTTCCATTTACAACGTCAATAAAAATACCTTTTTCCAATCCATTTTGATGAATATGTCGAAAAATTACATTCTGAATTTCTTTGGTTAAATACTTTTTTCTGCTTTTGGTAGCCCAGACAGCATGAACCCATATTTTTACATAAGGCATAACATTGTTTTATAAATAATATTCAAAGTTAAGAATTATTTAACGGCTAAAGCCGGTTTCTTTTTCCTGTTGTCACCGGCTTAAAAGCCGGCGTAAAATAATTCGTAAGCTGTTACTGAATCTTATATTATCATCAGGATTATAAATTCTGACGAACTTGTGTGTGCAGGGCGGTCATGCTGAGTGATGCGACGTAAGGAGCATTGTATCGAAGCATGCGTGTGTGAGGAGGTAATGGTTAATTAGTAACCGGATTACAAATCAGGTTGGGCGGTAAGATAAAATATTTTTATAAAACAATAGGATTGCAAATTCTTGCAAATTTTGCAGAGCGATGAGCGTTAGGGAGTTTTTACGCCGCCCTTTAGGGCGGTGATTCGACGCTTGTTAAAACAGGCTTTAGCCGTTAATGC
>CAYVWX010000304.1:0-3142 GCA_964455635.1 uncultured Lentimicrobiaceae bacterium
GTTACCTACAAGCCAAAAGCTTATGCATTTAAATTGTGGAGTAGTGTTTACGGTGAATTTCCACAAAAGCTATCTTGCAACTTTCCGGTTTACGCTGCCGACTCCTCAAAACTGTGGGCACTGTCGGCTAAAAACAGTCAGGATGCCTTTGCTTTTTTAATTGCAAATGCTGACAGCACCCACAAAACATTTACCATCGATATTTCAAATGTTTCAGAAAACACCATTGATACCATAAACTACGATATTGTTTGTTACTATGTTAACGATTACGATAACGGACTATCAGGGCATCCGTACTATTCAAATAATTTTAGCATTGAACCGCAAACTGTTGCTTTAATAAAATTACTTCCTAAAGATTACACTACTGTTTTACCTAATCCTGCTTTAAGCAGAATAAAGATATATCCAAACCCCGCTTTTAAAACACTTACCGTACAAAATGCTAAAGGTTATGATGTCAGTTTAAGGAATATCTCGGGAAAAACGGTTTTTGTAAAAACAAAAAATAGTGCCGATAATTTGGTTATTGACGTTTCAGGTTTTGCCAAAGGTGTTTATTTTTGTATTGTACAAACAGAAAACAACAGAATCCTGAAAAAAATAGTTATCAATTGATTTAAACGAGCCTATGGGGAAAAAACTGATAATATCAATAGCAATACTGATGCTACCTATTACCCTGTGGGCACAACAGCAAAACATTGTTGTTCAGGCCGATCAGCAGCCGCTTAACAAGGTATTAATCGGTTTGCGCCAAACGTATCATCTTAACCTGTCGTTTGATGATAAGCTGCTTTCAAATTATAAAGTTACCCTTAATCAAACTTTTAAGAGGCCTGAAAATGCCATTGCTGAATTGTTAAAAAATACACCGTTGCAGTATAGTATTCAGGATGGTGTAATTATAATTTGGAAACCCGCTTCGCAGGCTAAAACAAGAAACAATCATCATTTTCTAAAAGGATATTTAAAAGATGGGGAATCGGATGAACCCCTTGTTTACTCCCACATACTTACAGACGAAAAAAGGTTCATTTCAGACATGAACGGCTATTTTAGTACTGTGGTTGACAGTGTAAATCCTGTTCATATTATCTTTTCTCATCTCGGTTATTATATCCTCGATACAGTTGTTTTACCCGACACCATAAATTATATTTTTCTCTATCCCGCATCCATAAAATTATCGGAAGTGGAAGTAACCGGAAAGAGTATCGATTTTATTTCTCAAATAGGTCAAAAGTCCGGAATTATGAGGCTTAACAGTAAAGTAGCAACCCATCTGCCGGGTTATGGCGACAATGCAGTATTTAACCTTCTGAGGCTTCAACCCGGAATTTTAGCTTCGGGCGAGCAGACCAACAACATGATTATCTGGGGCAGCTATGCCGGCCAAAGCAAGGTGGTTTTCGACGGATTTACCATTTACGGACTCAACAACTTTAACGACAACATTAGTTCATTTAACCCGCTGTTGGTAAACGACATAACTATTATGAAAGGAGGCTATGATGCCCGTTACGGTGAAAGAGTGGGTGGTGTGGTTGATATTTCAGGTATTACAGGAAACACCAAAAAAGTATCGGGCATTTTCAGTATTAACAATATGACCATCAACTCAAAACTGGAAATTCCGGTTTCTGAAAAATCATCGCTGGTACTGGCTTTTCGCCATACCTATTTTAATCTTTATAAACCTGTTAAATACCCGGTTCGCAGGGCCGACACTACCAATCCCGCAGGCATTACCATTAATGTGGTGCCAAAATATACCTTCCGCGACCTGAACATTAAATACTCGGGAACCACCCGAAAAAACAATCGTTATTTTATCAGCCTTTACGGCAGTAACGATATTTTTAACTATAAAATTGATGACACCGTTCAGTTTCGCAGAATTTTGAAAAACACTCAAGAACATAGTACCCAGTCAGGGGGAAGCCTGTTTTTTGGAAAGCGATGGCAAAATAGCGGCGTCAGCAATTTTATGCTCTCCTTTTCGTCGCTGCAAAAAAATTACTCCGATAATTACAGCATAAAAAAGCTATACAACGGCGAGGTAAATAATTTAACACAAACAGCCTCGACAAACAAAATGAGTGAGGTTACCCTGAAGGTGGAAAACCGGTTTGCTGTTTCCAAACATCACACCCTTGAATTTGGAGGCGGCATAATAGCCAACAAAAGCTATCTTAAAGTGGATACTTTTAACGTTAACTTATCCAATATCAACATTTCGGCGGCACGACTGTATGGATATTTTCAGGATGTTATTTCGTTGGGAAATAAAATTACAATAAAGCCCGGAGGAAGGATTACACAGGCTTTCTATTTAAAAAAAATATATTTTGAACCGAGATTTTCAGCCATTTACAAACTTTCGCCCCAATGGAATTTTACCCTGGCATGGGGATTATACAATCAATATATTGCACTGGCTTCTACCCTTGATAACCAAGGTAATTACCGGTTTTTGTGGACAGTTTGCAACAATGTTGATATTCCGGTGCTTAAAGCCATGCACACCGTGGGCGGCATCAGCTTTGCCCAAAACGGATACATACTAAGCCTCGAAGGATATTATAAAACAGTTAGCGGATTAAGCCGGTTTGTACAGTATAAAAATATTGTTGCCCCCAATATTTATCACGGTACCGGACGCAGTTACGGCGTTGATGTAATGCTGAAAAAAGATTATAAAGGCAGTTCATTTTGGATAGCCTATTCGCTGAGCCATACGCTGGAAAAATTTGATTATTATCAGAATCCGGATTATCGAAGAGCCCCGCAGGACCAACTGCATGAGGTTAAAGCTGGAGCGATAATTAACCTGTCACCCTTTTATTTATCAGCCGATTATGTTTATGGATCGGGGTTTCCCATTACCTACAACAACCACCAGAAAATAGAAAAAGATTATCCTTACAGCCGGTTAGACGGCTCGGCAGCCTGGCGGCTTTTAAACAGAAAAGTACAAGGTGAGATAGGTATTTCGGTTTTGAATATTTTAAATACCCAAAACATAAAGTTTTCAAATTTCGAAAAAGTTCCAATCAACCAAACCAGTTCCATTAACATTTATGCCGATGCCATTCCGTTTACGCCAACGCTGTTTTTAAAGATTAGTTTTTAGCAG
>CAYVWX010000305.1:0-3080 GCA_964455635.1 uncultured Lentimicrobiaceae bacterium
TAAGCGGGTAGCGGGTTCATTATATCATTGTACCATTAATTCATTGTACCATTGATAAGCGGGTAGCGGGTTCATTATATCATTGTACCATTAAGTCATTGTATCATTGTTAATGGGGTAGTTTGCAGCAGGGATGGAAGTGGCACCCCGCAGCTACAAAACCGATTGAAGCCGGAGGATGGAGGGCGACCAACGGAAGCCATACAGCCGACAGGGCTGAAACGGGTTTGGGGCGAGGAGTATAACGGACAGCCCGCCCGGCTGCCCAAAAAAATAAGGCGACCCGAAAGCCGCCTTAAACCAACAATTATGAAAACCCTTTTAACAAAACGCAGTTATGATAGTATTTACCTTACCGCTTTTTTGCTGATACAAAAATAGAGTAACTTGCGTTGCCCATATGTTAAGCAGTTATAACAAGTGTTAAGAAATGTTAAGTTGTTGAGTTTCAGTTGGTCGTTGGTATTGATGAATTAGTACATTTGCTCTGTGAAAAATTGGCAGACAGCAATATTAATCGGGGTGGTAACTTTTGCTACCATAGGGCTGATGGTAATTCAGGTTTTTTGGATACGCGATGCCGCCAAGGTAAAGTATTCCAACTTTATACGTGATGTGAACGAGGCTATGGGCCATGTAGTTAAGTATGTTGACCACCAGAAAATCCGGTTCGACCTTTTAAATCAGCAGCAGGTTTACTCAAGCAATCGCAAGGCTTTTGATGCTTACGACTCGTTAAACCAGGTGTTGTTTTACGACCTTCAAAGGGTTAGCACGGAGCGTGATTTTAGCAAGCTTATGCGAAGGGTGCGCAAAACACAATCGCAGCTGCAAGATATTATTTTTGATTACCAAACCGGAAAAACCGATAATCAGTTTATTTTCGACAGTCATGTTATCGACTCGCTTATTGAAACCAATTTAAAAGCCAAGGGTATTAAAACCGACTATGAATTTGGTATTTATGATCCGTTTACAAATCAAATGTTATTACAAAAAACAGGAAAGTACCCGCAGGAGCTGTTAACCGAAAGCTTTGCTTATAACCTTGCCGTTTCGCCGGGAACATTTTATGTGCCTGAAAAGTTGTTGATATTTTTCCCCGATGAGCAGCAATTTATTATCAGGCAGATATGGCGGCTGTTGTCGGTTTCGATAGTATTGTTTTTAATTATTATTATTTCGTTTTACATGACCATTCAAACTATTTTCAGGCAAAAAAAGCTGTCGGAGATGAAAAACGATTTGATAAATAACATGACGCATGAATTTAAAACACCTATTTCGACCATTGCTTTGGCATGTGAAGCACTGCGCGACCGCGATATTCAGAAATCGGAAGATATGTACAACAGTTACATAAGCGTTATAAGCGAAGAGAACAAAAGACTGGGGGGTATGGCCGAGCAAATTTTACAGCAGGCTGTTTTTTCGCAGGGCAAAATGAAACTGAAAAAAGAGCTTCTGGATATGCATCAAATTGTAGAGGATGCCGTTAACCGCAAGCTGCTGGAAGTACAATCGAAAGAGGGAACCATAACAGTTACGGAAAACGCCCGGAAAAGTATGGTTACAGGCGATAAAATACACCTTACCAACGCTGTTATTAATTTGCTGGACAACGCCATAAAATATACGCTCGACATACCCAAAATTGTGGTAAACACCATAAACAAGGGAGATAAAATTTTGATAAGGGTGTCGGATAACGGCATAGGCATCAGTAAGTCGAACCAGAAAAAAATATTTGAAAAACTATATCGTGTTCATACGGGCAACGTGCACGACTTTAAGGGTTTTGGCCTGGGGCTTAATTATGTAAAAGTAATTACGGAGTTGCACGGCGGAACCGTTACGGTTGATTCGGAACCGGGTAAAGGCTCGACCTTTACCATTGGTTTACCCATTGAAAAAAATTAAAAAACAATAACCATGGAAAAGCAAGTAAAAGTATTATTGGCAGAAGATGACAAAAATTTAGGAAACATCCTTAAATCGTATTTGGATGCAAAAGGGTTTCCAACGGTATTAACACCCAACGGCAAAGAGGCATTAAACAAATTTAAACACGAGGATTTTGATTTTTGTATTTTAGATGTTATGATGCCTATTATGGATGGGTTTACGCTGGCTAAAGAGATTAGAAAACTGGATAAAAAAGTACCCTTTTTGTTTTTAACGGCTAAAAATATGCAGGAAGATAAAATTACAGGTTTTGAAGTCGGGGCCGATGATTATCTTACCAAACCTTTTAGCATGGAAGAGCTGTTGATGCGTATTAAAGCCATTTTGCGCAGAACACAGGCCGGCGACAAAAAAAATGCCAGCAATATTTACAAATTCGGAAAATACACCTTCGACTACAACCGTCAGCTGCTGATGATTAATAAAGAGCAGCATAAATTAACTTCAAAAGAGGCTGAATTGCTGCGCATGCTTTGCGAAAACATTAACGATGTGCTGGACCGTTCGGTGGCATTAAACAAAATTTGGTTCGACGACAGCTATTTTAACGCCCGCTCGATGGATGTTTATATTACCAAACTAAGGAAATATTTAAAAGACGACCCGAAAGTAGAGCTGATAAATGTGCATGGCGTAGGGTTTAAACTTGTGGTAAGCTAAGCCCGGCAGGCATCTGATATTTTGGTTTTTATTGTTTCGAGCATTGCAGGTTTTTTATCAGAGTTTAACATAGTCAACAAAATAAATTGTCAAAGCAGACGTGTTAAATTAAAAAGATTCGTGGTAATTTTATTCCTTTAAATAGAGGAAAATTATGAGTAAGACCAAGTTGAATGTTAACGAGTTAGAAATTGTTCTTTATAAGCGAGATGAAGAAGAATATATTTCATTGACCGATATGGCAAAATTTCGTGATTCGGCAAGAACAAATTATATCATTCAAAACTGGATGAGAACTCGAAACACAATTGAATTTTTAGGACTTTGGGAACAATTGCGAAATCCAAGTTTTAAAGGCATCGAATTCGATGCCTTTAAAAATGAATCAGGGTCAAACAGTTTTCCTGTTTTCATTTATGGGACACCCTAGAAGTTTTTCTGTATTATTTGAAATA
>CAYVWX010000306.1:0-3043 GCA_964455635.1 uncultured Lentimicrobiaceae bacterium
TACCTCGGGTTAACACCCGAGGCTATCAATATTTGCTCCTCCGGAGCTTGTAATCATGCTGCTGTGTGACGATTTGCCGCCATAGATATTTTATGTGTTTATAATTTTATAATATATTGTTGATTGCATCACCATATCTTTTGTTGCGCCCTGAAAGGGCGACTTATTTCAACAAAAGGCATCGCCTTTTGAGTTCCTCCTAAATCTACCATGCGCCCTGAAAGGGCAGCATAAATAAGGTAGTTTGCAAATAATCATACTTATGTGCCGATTTGACGGCATGGGCGTTTCATCTGTTTAAATTATTGTAATTGATTGGTGCTCTATTTTTTATTTTTGATATTCAGGTAAATGGTGTATAGCTCTTTGCCAATGGTTTCTGCCGAAAACTCTTTTCTCGACCGCACTTTTAATTTTTGAGTATCGAAATGATATTTGTCATCCAAAAAAGCAGTTAGCTTATGGTACAATGCCTGCTCATCCTGCGGTTCAATTAAAATACCGTTGCTATTGTTTACTTTTTCGGGAATACCACCCACCGCAGTGGCCAGCACAGGCACACCCATACAAAATGCTTCGTTGATGACTACCGGAAAATTTTCGTAATTGCTAAACATCACCAATAAATCGGCATCAGCCATATGGTTGGCAATTTCGCTGCTATCCATCAAACCATGAAAAAATACTTTTGTTTTATCCAGCTTTAAATCATAGGCAAGTTTTATGGTTTTATCAAAATCCATCCCGTGGCCGATAAAATGAAACTCATAGTCATCACGGTTTTTCATCTTGCCCAAAACATTTACAATACCGGAAACATTTTTCGACACATCTTCAAAACAGGAGATGTGAAGCAGTTTTTTCCTTTTTGCAGATTTTCCAACTTTTGATACGGTTAAAAAAGGCTCGTCAACAACATTGGCCAACAACCGGTAATTGCCATTTTTTAAATGATGCGACTTCATGGCATCCATCATATTTTTGGTAACCACGGTAACCACTTTGGCTTTCGACACCACAATTCGTGTCAGCCATTTCCGGAAAATACCGTTGTAGCCGTTGGTAATGTTTAAATATCTCGACCAGTGCTCACTTATTAAATAAGGTATCCCTTTTGTCAGCTTATAGTAAAGCGCCACCAACCCCAGACGGGTTAAAATATGTACATGAATGATGTCAATGGCGCCCATCTCCTGTTTCATGCGCATTATTCCCAGGCGGTTGGCTTTCCAAAAACGATATGCTTTGGCCAATGGATTGGTAGCCTGATTGTAGTAAACCCGAATTACTTTAACACCATCTTCTGTTTGATAGTCAAGCTCGTAGCCGGATATATCTTTTTCAATATCAACATGTGTATATACCGTTCCAATATTGCAGTATTTGCCGGCAGCCATTGCATGGCGATGCACAAACAACCCGAACATGGAGTCGTACCGATGCGGATACCATCGGGCAAGATACAGTACATTTACCTTTTTGCTGTTCATACAAACGATTACTAATTAATTTTCAAAAACCTGTTTACTGCCTGCAAAGCATTGTAAAAGCGCTGCCGGCCTTTGCCTTTAACCACAAAATAATTAAGCTTTCGTGATTCAAGTTCTTTAACATACAACTCAAAAATTTCCAATCTATTATAAGGATTTTCTCTTAAAACATCGGGTTCCCAGTCGATGTCGGGATAGCAAAGCAAATATAAATTGTACGGATGGGATTTGATTTCGTTTTCTATCCATGGGTCACACTTTTTAAAAACAACCTCACTCCATATTTTTGTAACGATGGGCTCGGTATCGCAAAACAGCAAATCGGTGGCTACGTTTGCGAGCGAATTTTCGCGTTCTTTCTGTTCTTTTGCCAAAAAAACAATATCGGTATAATCGTATTCGGGGCCGTTTGCTTCCAAATACTCCCGCGCATATTCGGGTACCCATACCGTATTGAAATGTTTGGCCAGCTTTTTTGCCAACCATGATTTTCCCGTTGATTCGGGTCCTGTTAATGCAATTTTTTTAAGCATCGACCTGATTTTGTTCGTCAATTATTTTTCTCCACGAGATATATCCCATCACTGCCAACACTAAAAAAATAGTATATTGAATGCCTGTAAATCCATATCCTTTAACAAAATAGAGTGGTATTGAAACAATGTTTCCCGCAATCCACAAGGTCCAGTTTTCAATTTTTTTATTGGCCATTAGCCACATGGCCGAAAAGAAAACCCCTGTGGTAAAGGTATCTAAAAATGGTGTGGCCATCCTGAAATCGGATAGATTGCCCGAAGTAAGTTTTTCAACGGCATAGTCAACACTTTGTTTAAAACCAAGCTTGTTGGGCATTACATTAAAATGACGATAAACTATTATCACAAAAATTGATGTAAAAACAAAAATCCCGGTTGCAGCTAATTTATCTTTTGTATTGGTGCGCGAAATTGCGATGTGTGAGTTGGTGTTGTCCACCACTTTGTGCCACTGATACCAACCGTAAATACTCATCAGGGTGTAATAAACATTTATAATCAGATCGCCGTAAAGGTTCCACCGCGAAAGTAGGTAAACATAAATTCCGGTGCTAATAATACCCGTTGGAAAGACCAGAATATTTTCTTTGCGGGCGTAAAAAACGCTAATCACGCCAAACACCGCCGCCAACAGCTCCAGTACAATGTTGTACCAAACGGCAGATTCGTAAGGTGCTAT
Source organism: uncultured Lentimicrobiaceae bacterium (assembly GCA_964455635.1). GTDB lineage: Bacteria > Bacteroidota > Bacteroidia > Bacteroidales > F082 > B16-G9. The sequence goes on from CAYVWX010000306.1 coordinate 2,706, forward strand.
AAAAAAATGAATCAGTTCGCTCATGCCGCCTTATTAATGTTTTTCCAAATCGGCATTGATTATTTTTAAAATAAACACCGAATGAGGCAGTTCAAAGGATTGATGAATTTCTTTTGTAAGTGCGTTCATCACCTCAAAATATTCGCCAAATATCTGCGTGCTCATGCCGTTTGTGTTTACCGACAAAGCTTCGTACCGGTTCATCCTGTCGATAAAATCCAAAATATGCGGTATAAACTCATCTTTTAAAGGATAATAACTAATTTCGACTGATGTTTTCATGTGTTTATAATTTTGTTTACCTGTGGAATTTGAAAACTATGCCACCGGGTGAATTT
>CAYVWX010000307.1:0-2902 GCA_964455635.1 uncultured Lentimicrobiaceae bacterium
TTTTCTTACTTGGCTATGCTTCAGTATGTCTATGAACGCTCCGACTCGTAGCCGGATTTCTTCTGTTTTTATTCCCCTCAAAAAGGGAGTGCAAAAGTAATACTATTTTTAATTCAAACAAGAAAAAAATAAAATAAATTTTTTCTTTTTCTCTTTAACTGATTTACAGCTTATTACAGCTACAAATCTAAAATAGTCAAACTTTTCAATGAACTCCTCTCGTAAAAGGGAGTGCAAAGATAGTTTTATTTACCATAAAAAAAACATTGGTTTAATTAATATCAGAAAATAGTTTGGTAATAGAATATACAGCACTATTATTCAGTATTTTAAAAAAATAAATAATTTCACTTTTTTTTATTCTAATAATGCGCTGAAATATCCTCTCCCAAATAAAAACAATTAAATTTGCTCTACATATATAAGGTGTTATTTTAACAGGCTAAATAGTTATGAATTATAAAAAGTTTTCTATCGCTGCTATTCTGTTTTTCTTTTATTATTTACCGGCATTTTCGCAGGCAGTTCCGGGAATAACCATTGGTGGAGAAAAAAATGAGGTTGGGCTGAGCATTTGCGCGTCGCATGACGGCGGTTATGTTATTGCCGGCAGCACACGAAGTTACGGAAACGGAAGCAATAATTTTTTGTTTGTTTCGGTTGATGAAAGTGGAGAGGTTAAAATTGAAAGAAATTATGGTTGGGACAAGCAGGACTTTTTCAGAAAAGTAATCCCCGTTGAAGGTGGTTATGTTTTTGTGGGTGACTCCTATAATTTGGGATTCAGCGGGCTTGACATTTATATGCTCAAAACCGATCGGTTCGGATATTCGGAGCAAGGTTTTGCTTACGGTACCAATAAGCGGGATAATGCCTTTGATATTATAAAAACAGAGGATAACGGGTTTTTAATTTTAGGCCATTCACGACTTGAAAATCCTAAAGGTGATATCCTCCTTTTTAAAGTAAATCAGGAAGGAGAAAAACTGTGGCAAAAATCGTATTGGGATGATGGCAACGACTATGCATTTAAGATTATAAAAAGCAGTCAAGATGACGGTTATGTTTTTGTGGGTTCAAAAAATGGATTTTTTGATGATGTGCATGCCGATTTTCACACCCATGATGCAGATATTATGCTTATCAAAATTGATCCTGACGGCAATGAGCTTTGGAGAAAAACTTACGGAAAATCGGAACATGATTTTGGATACAGCGTTTGTAATGCCTCGGACGGTGGTTATTATTTATTGGGTTCGAGCCAGTCGTACGGAAACGGAAGCTTTGATATGTTGCTGATTAAAACCGACGAAGAGGGCACAAGGCAATGGATAAAAAGTTTTGGTGGTGCTAACTATGAATACGGTAAGTCGATAGTGATGAATAATGAAGGAAATTTATATTTGGTTGGCAGCACCAAAAGTTTTGGCACAGAAGATACGCCCGATGTTTATATTGTTAAAACCGACCCGCAGGGCAATGAAATATGGAGCGAAACGTTTGGGGGGACGGCACCGGATTACGGCGAAGATGTAATAGCCCTGCCCAACGGTGGTTGTGCCATAGCCGGCAGCACCAAAAGTTTTGGAGAAGGCGGAAGCGATGTTTATTTACTTCGCTTAAAAGCGAATGGCGATGTTGATATGTTTGCAGGCATTCAAAACCGGCCCTATTCAAAAGCCGTGGTTTTTCCCAATCCCTGGCTTGGTTCGTGTATAATTTATGTTCCGGATACGTCGGTAGCAAACTATACAATTCAATTATTTGATTCGTCAGGACGAACGGTATCGAAAGAAAATTTCAACGGAAACGAATTTATTCAGAAAAGAGGCAATCTCACTTCGGGGGTTTACTTTTATAAAATTACATCAAACAAAAACCCGTTGATTTTTTATAAGGGGAAACTGGTTGTAAAATAATACAAATTATTTTTAGTGGTAAGCCCGGTTGCCATTTTGTACATTCAGCAACGAATCGAGGTTTTCAAACTGCCAGGTTAACTTTTCTTCGGGTTTGTTTAACGTAAATATTAAAACATTGTTATCCGGCTCATTATGATAAAGGCCGCAACCCAAAAAATGAATTCCATCGTCGGAAACCATATCGAATTTTTTAGGCCCGGCACCCATATCTCCCAACACACAAATTACCCGGATGCCTCTGTTTTTAACCTCCAATAATTTGGGATAAATAACTTTATTAAAAGTGGTGTTTACCGAATCGCAGTTTGCATTCCAATAAACCAAATCGCTCTGGGCATAAACACCCGGTGGCGGAAGGCCGGGTACATCGCGCCATATACCATGATGCATTAACAAAATCAGATATTTTGAAACGGATATTGTATCGCATACATCAGAAATTATTTTGTATTGAGCGTTTAGGCTTTCGCAATCTGTCGGAACAATATTGGTATTCAAAATAATGCGGGTAATTCCATGGCTTGAATAAGCATAATAGGTTTTGCGTCCGGTAAATTCGGTGTACCACTCCCAATTACCGTCACGAGCATCGTGGTTGCCCAATGCCCAGTGTGTTTCGGGGTTTCCGAGATTGAACAGTGAATCGAGGTACTGAACCGTTGAGTACTCTAACAGCGCTTCGGTACAAACATCTCCTCCCAGCCAAACACCTTCGTAACCCGATTTATCAAGCTGCTCTATCCTGTAATCGACTTTTCGTCCATGTGTACCAAGCTGATAGCAATGGCCGGCAAACAGATATTGAATAGAATCCTGCGGGTACACTTGCGTTATACTTATCAAGAAAGCAAAAATAAAAAGCAGATATTTCAGATGGTTTAATTTCATGTGTTGATAAATTTGTTTACCCTGTGGAATTTGAAAACTATTCCACAGGGTGAATTTGATATACTACGCTTTTGTTTTGTCATGATTTTTGC
>CAYVWX010000308.1:0-2855 GCA_964455635.1 uncultured Lentimicrobiaceae bacterium
TTTCCAAAAAGAGATTCCAGGCATGATTAATTAATTCACCGGTTAAATTTTCGATGTAATACGAACCGGCAGCAGGGTCAACCACCTTGTCAAAATAAGATTCTTCTTTTAATATCAGCTGTTGATTGCGGGCAATGCGTTGGGAAAAGTCGTTGCCTTGCGAAAAAACTTTATCAAAGGGCAACACCGTCATGCTGTTAATGCCTCCAATTATAGCCGACATGGTTTCGGTGGTGGTACGCAGCATATTTACATAGGGGTCGTAAACGGTTTTGTTCCAAAGCGAGTTGGAAACATGTATGTGCGCCAGGGCACTTTCAGCATTGCTGATGCCGTAAGCATTTACTATTTTCGACCAAAGCAATTTAAAAGCTCTGAATTTGGCTATCTCCATAAAATATTCTGAACCAACGGCAAAATGGAATCTTATTTTTGAGGCTGCCTCATCGGCAGTTATACCGTTGTCGGTCAGATAAGACAGGTATTGAGCTCCCATGGCCAGGGCAAAAGCCAGTTCGCTTACAATGCCTCCTCCGGCATTGTGGAACAGATGTGCATGAATGGTTATCAACTGAAAGCGGGGCAGATGTTCGCCTGTTTTAAACAACTCGGGTAAACGGTTTAAAGCTTCTTTTTCGTTGCCTGCAAAATAACCTTTGGTTGAAAAATCACCCAGCGGGTCAACATCCAGCGACCCTTTAATTTTTTCCAGGTCGCGGTTGTAATTTTTTGCCAGGCTGTCAACACCCTTTAAAATTTTAACGGGGTCGCCTCCCGAAAAATTCAATTCCAAAATATCAGCACGAATGTTTTCCAAAAGAATGTTCAACTCCTTTTCTCCCGGGTTGCTTCCTTCGGGAAAAATAAATCCAAACGAATCAATTCCGCGTAAGCTGATGTCGAGGGCCTTTACATTTGTTTTTTTCAAATCATCAACCGGTAAATCCTGCCTTATCAGCCAACTGTTTTTTTGTTTGTTGTTACCGCGCACAAAAGGAAACTGTCCCGGCAGGCTGTCCAAAAACGGTATTTGCTCAATATCTTCTTCGCGATAAAAAGGTTTAACAACAAATCCTTCAGCGGTTTTTTTTATTAGTTTTTCATAGGGTTTACCTTTTAAATCAGTTTTTACTTTTTCTATCCATTGCAGAGTAGAAACCGGTGTAAACTCTTCAAACAAACTTTTATTGTTATCTGTTTTTTCCATAATTTTTCAGTTGTGAAATAATAAACAAAAGTAGTAAAACTACTGATTGGAGTAATTGAAATGAAACTAAATTAGCTAAATTTGATGGAGGCTAAAGTAGCTTTTTTAGGCGGAGGTCATCTATGCAATTTTAATTATTTAACACATTTATAGCAATTTATTGAAAAAACAAGTGTTTCTTTGCACTCTCGAATTTTTTCTGTCGTAATTTATGGGGTAAATTGACGTGGTAAAAATTCCAAAAGAGCGGCAATTTTGCCCACATCAGTTTAAAAACATATTATGACTTTTGAAGACATTAATATCCAAAGCGATATTTTAAAGGCTATTGGTGAGTTGGGGTTTGTAAATCCCACGCCCATTCAGGCCGAAACCATCCCTCATTTATTAACAAATTCCGACCGGGATTTATTGGCTTTTGCCCAAACCGGAACCGGAAAAACAGCTGCCTTCGGGTTGCCTGTTATTCAGCAAATTGATACCGACAACAATCAAACACAAAGTATTGTACTGGCCCCCACCCGCGAACTTTGTATGCAAATTGCCAAAGATTTGGAATCGTATTCAAAATACACCGACCGTTTACATGTAGTACCGGTTTACGGTGGTGCAAGTATCGAAACCCAAATAAGGGCACTTAACCGCGGGGCTCATATTGTTGTGGGTACACCGGGACGTACGCTTGACCTTATTAAAAGAAAGAAATTAAAACTCCATCAGGTTCAATGGCTTATTTTAGATGAGGCCGATGAGATGTTAAACATGGGTTTTAAGGAAGAGTTAGACAAAATTTTGTCGGAAACACCCGAAACAAAACAAACATTATTGTTTTCGGCTACCATGCCCAAAGAGGTTGCCCGCATTGCCAACGAGTATATGAAAAACAGTAAAGAAATACGGGTTGGAGAAAAAAATGCAGGTGCCGAAAATGTTGAACATGCTTATTATGTTGTACGTGCCAGCGATAAATATGCTGCCTTAAAGCGTATTGCCGACATCAACCCCGATATTTACGGCATTGTGTTTTGCCGCACACGTCGCGACACCAAAGAAGTTGCCGACAAACTTATTGAAGACGGTTACAATGCCGATGCCCTGCATGGCGACCTGTCGCAATCGCAGCGTGATATGGTTATGCAGCGGTTCCGTCAGGGTAATCTGCAAATATTGGTTGCTACCGATGTGGCTGCCAGAGGCCTCGATGTAAACAACCTTACCCATATAATTAATTTTAACCTGCCGGATGACCCCGAAGTTTATGTGCATCGCAGTGGCCGCACAGGCAGAGCGGGTAACAAGGGTATTTCGTTGACCATAGCCCATTCGCGGGAGCTTTCGAAAATAAGAACACTGGAGAAGATGGTTAAAAAACCATTTACAAAAAGTCGTGTTCCGGAAGGTGTGGAAATTGTTGAAAAACGGTTGATTAACCTTATCGATAACATAAAAAACACTGCGGTTGACGAGCAAAAAATTGCACCCTATCTGGATGATATATTGGTGAAACTTGAAGATCTTTCACGAGAGGAGCTGATAAAAAAACTGGTGTCTGTTGAGTTTACCCGTTTTTTGGAATATTATAAAGGTGCCAAATACATTAATTTTGAAGGTACCGAAACGAGAGGCAGAGACCGTGATCGTGGACGTG
>CAYVWX010000309.1:0-2804 GCA_964455635.1 uncultured Lentimicrobiaceae bacterium
TTATACATGGTATCACTATTTTTATTAAAACAGCCCTCCGTTGCGGTAGATTTCCATTTGAACCTGCGAAAAGGGCGTAACACTTCCTGATTTGTTTTTCGACACATTAACCACCTCACCTGTTTCAAAATTTATTTTCAGGATATCACCCTCTTCAAGACCGATACTTTTTAACTCGTGGTAAGTAACAATGGGCATAGCAGCGTTAATAGCATTGCGTTCGTAAATAGCACCAAACGACTGAGCCAAAATTGCCGAAACCCCCAATGCTTTAAACCCGTCAACGGCCTGTTGCCGTGAACTTCCCGCACCAAAATTTTTACCGGTAACGACGATATCACCAGGCTTAACGTTTTTTGCAAAATCTTCAAACCCTTCAAGGTTATCAAAAATATACTGTCCCATTTGTTCCATATCGGTAATCTGAAGATAGCGGTTATGGAAAATCATATCCGTATCAATATCATCCATGGGAATGAGCCATACTCTGCCTTCAACAACCACAGGGTTTTCCGTTACCGGATTTAACTTTTCTTCATCCATTGCTTTTTTAGTCCGCTCGTTATACTCCTCATAATCAAACACCGCCGGCTCAGCGGGAATTTCATATTCGGTGGTGATATACCCTGCCACCGCCGAGGCAGCCACTGTAGCCGGCGAAGCGAGATATACACTGCCTTTACCTTGTTTTCCGGGGAAATTACGGTTTCCGGTACTCACTGTTATTTCGCCGGGGCCGTTTTGCCCCACCTGACCGGCAGCACATCCGGCACATCCCGCATTGGAAACAAGCACTCCGGCTTCTTTAAATATTTTAATAATACCCTCATCAAGGCACTGTTGCCAAATGGCATCGGTTGAAGGCACTATTTTAAGAACCACACCGGGTGCCACTTTGCGTCCTTTTAACACACCGGCAGCTGCCCGCATATCTTCCATACGGCCGTTGGTACAGCTGCCAATAAAAGCCGAATCAATCTTCACCTTTTGGGTTTCGTGAATATCTACGGTGTCATGCGGCTTACCCGGACGGCTGACCATGGGAACAAATTTGCTGATATCAATATCAAAAGATTTGGCATATTTGGCATCGGCATCGGCAAAAACTCCCTCCTGTTTTTTACCTGTTTTGCTTTCACAATACGTCAGAACAGCATCGTTGGGCGGAAACAAAAGAATGATAACTCCCATCTCGGTACCCATAGAAGCAATGGTAATACGCTGGTCGAGTGTAAGTTTTTCAACAGCATCGCCATAAAACTCCACAGCATATCCCAGCAGCTTATTGGCCCCGAAAATGTGTAAAAGGTTCAACACAATATCTTTTGCCGTAACATTTTCAGGCTTTAGGCCTGCAAGGTTTATCTTCACGGTTTCAGGCGTTTTAAACCAAACCTTACCCCGATGAAAAGCTGCGGCAATATCTTTGTCGCCCATGCCCTGCCCAAAAGCACCTATCGCCCCCAAAATATTGGCATGCGAATCGGTAGTAACAGCGGTAGATCCCGGCCAGGCCAACCCCTCCGAAATAAGGGTATGCGTTCCGATACCATTGTTGATATCGAAAACTTTTATGCCGTGTTTACGTGCAAAAACCCTGACCAATTGCTGATTGGTAGCATATTTTTGATCGCTTCCGGTGGGATTTGTATCGAACGTAAAAAAAGTTTTGGAAGGGTCGTCAACATGCAGGTTATAAGTTTCGATATTTTTAACCACGTTGGGGCCGCCAAAGTCTCTGGCCACTCTGGCATCAATAAAAATATCAACAATATCGCCCGGTTTTACGGTTGAACGGCCGGAATGCCGTGCTATAATTTTTTCAATAATGGTCATACTCATAATTAACGTTTTTTTTGAGGTGCTAAAGTAGTTAATGTTTTAAATGTGTATCACAAACATGTGTAAAAAGTATCCGGTAAAATAACCAGGTTGTAAACTTTGTCCGTCGGCAGGCTCAAAAACAGGAATCATAAATAGCAAATTCAGAAAAAAACAAACGCCAAAGAAAAAAATCAGAATATCAAAACTTCAATCCATTCAATTCACTTTACCACATCAAACTTCTACATTTCCTCATTATTACCTTTAAAAACATATCGCTTTAGTATCACTATTTTTAAAAATAATCTATCTTTGCCGATAATTTTTAACCTTAAAAAAAATAAATTATGGTATTACCAACAAACTTAAAGCACGTAGCTACCGAAGATGAATACAACGAGATTTTAAAAAATCATGAAAATGTAATGATTTGCTGCGGCCGCATGGGCCCTATGTGTGTTCCTGTTTACGACATCATGGAAGAGCTTCAGGACGAGTACAAACACGTAGAATTTCGTGATATGCTTTTCGACAGTCCTCACGCCCATGTAATCCGCAACCTGCCTCAGTGCCGCGGTTTTATGGGATTGCCTTTTACCATTTATTATAAAAACGGCCAGGTTGTAGCTGCAACCAGCAGCATTCAAAATCAGGAACAAATAACTGATATTTTAAACAGAGAATTCGGCAAATAAAAATTGCGGTAAAGGTTGCCGGGTTATTTCCGGCAACCTTTTTTTTATTTAACAACCATAAGTTATGGAAGAAAAAAGGTATGATGTTATCGTATTGGGTGGCGGTGCTGCCGGCATGACCGCAGGTATTTATTTGGGGCGTTCTAAAGTTAAAGCGGTTATTCTTGACACTGCCACAGTGGGAGGACAAATGGTGCTCACCTACGAAATTGCCAACTATCCGGGCGTGTCGTTAACCACAGGCTACCAGCTGTCGTCAACCATGAAAAAACAAGCCAAATCGTT
>CAYVWX010000310.1:0-2752 GCA_964455635.1 uncultured Lentimicrobiaceae bacterium
TTGGTGAGCACATATTGTAAATCGAAAGGCAAAGGGTCGCGCGTGCCGGACACATACGAAGTTAACTGCATGCCGATATTCCTGGCTATCACCGACATATCCCAACCCGATTTTGTATGATAGCTCCCTGCCACATCAACAGCAAAGCCAAAGGAAGCATAAGATTCGTAATGTGAATAAATCAGTTTTCCGGCAGCACCTATCGAAAATGAGCTGTCAAGTTCCCTGCCCCACCCGATGGTAAAAGCAGCATCTGAAGCGGAAAAAGTACCCGAAACATTACCTGTTTCGTCGGCATAATCAAAAGTGCCGTAGTTGTAATATTGTAAGGTTCCCACAAAACTGCCTGCTTTGTTAAAAGTATGGCCGTACTGGGCAAAACCGTAATTAACATCGTCAAAAAAATCGACATAGGCCAACGATACGGCACCACTCATACTGCTGTTTATTACCGACGGATTTACCAACGCCAGGTTTATATCACCGTCACGTATGGCTGCAGCGTTCCCACCAAGAGCCGCCACCCTTGCCGACATGGGCTTTTCCAAAAACGAATAAGCATAACGCCCCCCGATTTGTGCCTTTAAACCAAATCCGAAAACAAAAGTGAATATCCACAAAAACGACAGAAAATATACTCTTTTCACAGGCTTTAAATTAAATGTTATTGCAATAACGGATTACACGTCATTTTATTTTAATACACCATCAACATTTCCAAAACAGTGCCGCGGTTATTCCATCTTAGTAACCTTGCCGCTGCCAACAACTTCTGTTTTCACCTTTGGATTTCCGGAATACACAACCTCACCGCTTCCCGTAAGCGCTACCACCAGTTTATTTATGGCACTTACTTCCACTTTTCCCGAACCCGAAAGTTTCACTTTTGCACTGTTGCTACGTATGCCCAGACCTTTAAAATTTCCCGAACCGTTTACGGCAACCTCCTGTTTGTTGGCCGAACCGTTCACAATAATATCGCCCGAACCGTCAAGCTGCGATTTAACAACATTGACATGCACATCGGCAAAAATCTTCCCGGAGCCCGATAATTTCAATCGCATCTCACCCAACGTCAACGGATTAGCAGTCTTTATCATTCCCGAACCATTTAAGGTCAGCCGCTGAATATCAGGCGTAAAAACTTTTATCAAAACAGGATCGGTCTGCCCCAGACAGGGCGACGCATCAATAATTAATTTTTTTCCCTTCACACGGGTGGTAATGGCATCCAGCACATTTTGCTGCGCATGCAACTGCATCGTCGTTTTCGAAGCCACATCAACCACAACATCTGCATTTATATTAACCACAATCTCGGTAAACGCAGGCATATTCCGAGTTTGATTTACCACATGCCCCGTGCCGTCAATACAACTGTTACAACCCGTTAACACCGTCATCCACAGCGCCATAAACACCATTACAACAACAAAAAATAGCTTTCTCATAACCTTTTATTTTAAAAAAACCCAAACTTACTACAAATTTTCTTGCACACCGCCACCATCCTAAAAACAATAATAATCAGGGCAGCCGGGCGGGCTGTCCGCTATAGCCCTGCACCGCTATGCCGTGTTTCGTAACAAGCCTGCGGGGGCTCCCGTTGGTCGCCCCGCCTGCTCTACTCCACAAGGCATAGCTGCACAGGGGCTGCCGCTTCCATCCCTGCTGCGCATGGCTCCGTAAGGTAAATTAGTCAACAAAAAAACCAATGCCTTTCAAAACCAAGCTCAGCAGAATTTGTAATTGCAGGCAGCACTGCCACTGTTTAACAAATATTTAGAGTGGCGGCGCGACGGTTATTTCATGAGCTTTTCGTGAAAAGCTCCTACATTCGTTACTTTTTTAAAAAACTTTTTTAAAAAAAACTGTTTAATATATTAAAATAGTTTTTATCTTTGACCGACCGTTCAGTCATAAATTAACAATATGTCGCCCAGAACAAAAAAACAATTAAAAGAGATTCGGCGAAACAGAAAAGAGTCTATCGTTGCTTCTGCCATGAAACTTTTCGCCGAAAACGGCTATCAAAATGTTACCATAAGCACCATAGCCAAAGCAGCGGGTATTTCAAAAGGACTGATGTACAACTATTTTGACAACAAAGAACATCTGCTTAAAGAAATTATTATTGAAGGCATACGACAAATGATGGCAGACATTGATAAGGTTGATACAGCGTTGGTAACCCGCGAAATAATCGTTAAACTCATCGAATCTAACTTTCAAATGATGAAAACCGATTTGCAGTATTGGCAGTTGTATATTTCGGTTATCAGTCAGCCAAAGGTAATGAACCTGGTTAAAAATGAGGTTATGGCCATGATTATGCCCTATTTAACCATGATTTCGACCTACTATCAAAACAAGGGAGTAAAAAATCCCATGGCACACACCTTTTTAGTAGGGGCACTCATGGATGGCATCGCGTTGGATTATGCCATGGCTCCCGATGAATTTCCGTTGGACGAAGTAAAAGAAATAATTATTGAAAAACTGTTATAACAAAAACCCTGTTGTCATGAAACACCCATGTTATCAAAATAATACATTACATCATAATTATACGAAACCCCGCAGGGGTGACATATTTTAGCCCCGGATATCAACCCGGGGTATAAAAAACCCCAAGACCTGTTTTGGCGGGATTTTTGCCGCATGGCAAGCAAAAATCATGACAAAACAAAAGCACATTATATCAAATTCACCCTGTGGAATAGTTTTCAAATTCCACAGGGTAAACAAAATT
>CAYVWX010000311.1:0-2748 GCA_964455635.1 uncultured Lentimicrobiaceae bacterium
TTTATAATTTTGTTTACCCTGTGGAATTTGAAAACTATTCCACAGGGTGAATCTGTTAATATGTTTTTTATGTTTTGTCATGATTTTCGGCTTCGCCATCGAAAATCACGCCAAAACGGGTCTTGGTTTTTTTACTATAGATTTCCTGCAATTATTCTTTTCTTGGTTTTTAACAATTAGTTTTCCAATCTCGAAATTTTTACCAATATGGTGTTTGTTTAAGGATTTATATGCTTCATATTTAGCAGAATTAATTGTGTTGATTACTTCTTTGAAAAAAACATTATATGCAGTTAAGTCATTCATTTATTGCCTTTTTAAATCTCGCACAACTGTACGAGAATTTATAAATTCATTTTTGAAATTTGCGTTCTGAATATTGTCCAAGATAGTAAAATGCTAAAATAGGTATTAACATAAATTTTGCTGAACTTTCAAGTAAGTTGAATTGATATAGAATAATCAATATAATTGTGATTAGCAATATTACAATAATGTCAAATGTTCTTTTTTTCATTCTATGTGTCTTTTTTAAATAAATGCTATCATGGCAACATGGATGCTTTATGTGTTTATTATTTTTTTACCCTGTGGAAAAGTTTTTAAATTCCACCGCGAAAATTTAATATTCTGCGCTTTGTTTTGTATCAATTTTTGGTTAGCGCCCTGAAAGGGCAGTCAATTTCAACAAAAGGCAGCGCCTTTTGGCCTACATCAAAACCCGATGCGCCCTGAAAGGGCAGCATAAAGTCCTTAGCTTGCATATAATTTTACTTGTGTATAGACTTGTCGCCATGAATGTTTTATCTGTTTATAAATTTGGCTTTGGTTGCAATTTTTTTTCAAAGATATGACTACTTTTGATGTGTTGTTGAATGTAAATCAGAATAATTTTCTAAATCTTTATTAATTGGCAGCTATTATTTGTTGCAAGGCCATTTTTTCGGTTTAGAGTTTAAAGCATCAGTCCCATCTTGATTTAATAACTATCTTTGAAAAAACTTTAAAAAAAGTATGATGAATAAATACCAAACAAAAATCACCCTCTACAAGTGGCTGGTATTAATGCTGTTAATATCTGTTTTTGGCACCGGATGTAAAAAAACCACACTGCCACCCGACCCGCAACCCAAAACATACAAGGCCTATGTCGGCTATAAATATTTAGCAACCTATACGGCTGACATGATTAAAAATATGTATTCAACGCTTGGCGCTGTTTATCCCGAAGCTGCACCGCTTACCGAAAAAGTAGTTTATGGTGTAAATGTTTATAGGGTTGTTTACAAGACTCCTTTTCAGGGTAAAGAAGTGAATGCTTCAGGCCTGTTATGCGCTCCGGTGGCTGCCGGAAATTCGTTTCCCATCATCAGTTTTCAAAACGGTACCAACACGGCTCATGCCGATGCCCCAACGGTAAACCTCAGCAACCCGTTGTTTCAATATTTACACGCCACCGCCTCCATGGGGTACATTATGCTTATTCCCGATTATCTGGGATTTGGAGAGTCGGAACAGATGTTGCACCCCTATCTGCATAAAAAAAGTACCGTGGCATCTGTTGAAAACTTAATAGTGGCCGCCGATGAAATGATGACCGATAACCTGATAACCGTTAGCTGGAATAAGGATTTATACCTGATGGGCTATTCGCAGGGCGGATGGTCAACCATGTGCACTACATACGATATTAATAAGGTTGCTTCCCTGCCGTTTAAAGTAAAAGCTTCGGCTTGCGGGGCAGGCCCTTACGCTTTGTCGGTTGTGCAAAACTTTATGTTTGAAAACACCACCTACCCCATGCCGGTTTATATGGCCTATTCAGGGGTGTCGTACCATCAACTGGGTTTGGTTAGCAATCCGCTTACCGACTTTTTTAATGAACCTTACGCCGACAACCTTCCCTCATATTTTAACGGACAATACAACGGCGACGAAATAAATGCCTTTTTAAACGATACGGTTGCCGTATTGGTAACCCCTACCTTTTTAAACGGTATCAACAGCGATCCTGCTTTTGAGGATTTTAGAAACGCCATGGCCGACAACAGTATTTCAGGTTGGAATACGGATATTCCTATTCGCTTGTATCACGGTACCGATGATACCTATGTTCCACCAACCACATCCGAACTTATTTATCAGCAGTTTGAAGATGCGGGAGCCGGTAACAAGGTAACCTATTTTCCGCTTGAAGGGCGCGACCATACTACAGGAGCCGTGCCTGCCATATTGAATGCCCTGCTTTGGTTTAATCAGATGGAAGGAAAATAACCGGTATTTAAAGCGTAATATTTTATTATTTCTTAACACAAGATTTTGTTGTGTCGAACCGGATTTTAAGTTACATTTGCATTATCTTATTTATAAAGATTACAAATAAAATATTTATAACCCATTAAAACTTAACATCATGAAAATTAACAGATACGTTGACATTTCAACCATCGACAGAGAAGCAAAAAAAGATTACATCGACCGTCATTCACCATTTATTCACTGCGAAAAAACAGCCAAAAAAGGCGAAAAATTTGCAGTAACGGTAAAATTGGGCGATGAGTATCCTCATCCGGATGACTTTGATCATTACATTGAATATGTTCAACTTTGGAATCGTGAAACCATGCTGGCCACAGCTCATTTTACACCCGGTGCTTTAGGCAATATGGCCGGCCATGTAGAAGTTGTATTCAACATTGTACCAACCAAAAACATGAAACTGACGGCCATGTCGTATTGTACAAAGCA
>CAYVWX010000312.1:0-2531 GCA_964455635.1 uncultured Lentimicrobiaceae bacterium
TTATTGGCGTGTCATAAACCGGCAGGCGTTTTATTTTGCTGCTAATACCGTTAAATTTTTTTATTCGAACGGTGCAGATGATTATTCGTGTTATTGCTTTTGTTCAGGTATTCTCCACTATTTTGGGTTTAGGCTTGCAGTTATAATGATTAGGGTTTTTAATGGAAGCAGAATGAATGGCCGGTTAATAAATTACGGTGCGATATTAAAAAAAAATTACCTTTGCAGCCGTTTTAAAAAACTTCGTTCTTATGTTATACCGCAGACACCTCCGTATTAAAGCCCTTCAGGCACTTTATTCATTTTATACCGGTGGTACCGATGATGTTGTTAAAGGAGAAAAGGAACTTTTTAACAGCATTGACAAAGTTTACGAACTGTTTGTTTGGCAGCTTTCGTTTTTGGTTGAAGTAAAACGTTTTGCAGCCGTTCGGATGGAAGAAAATAAGAAGAAGTTTTATCCTACCGAGGAAGATTTGAATCCGAATTTAAAATTTATCAACAACCGGGTTCTTAATTACATTGAAAACAATAGAGACTTTCAGCGCAAGGAACAGCAAATGAAAATTAACTGGGCCGACGAACAAAATATGATTCGCCGGTTTAACAGGGAGATGAGAGAGTCGGCCTATTTTACCAAATATATGAACCACGGTAAAGACACCCTGGAAGACGACAAATTGTTCATCATAAAACTTATCGACCTTCAACTATCCCGTTATGAGCTGTTGCGTTCTTTTTACGAAGAGAAAAGCGTTTATTATTCAGATGGGTATGATTTGGTTACCATCTTATTAATTAAATTTACCGATATCCTTAACGGGAAAAGTAACGACCAAACACCGCTGCCCGGTATTTACAAAACAGTTTCGGCTAACAACAAGGATGATGATGACCGTGATTTTTTACGTAAGTTGTACAGAAAGGTGATTCTTGAAGATGAGGAGCTTGATAAACTGCTGAAGAACAGAACAAAAACGTGGGATTATAACCGCATACCGTTGGTAGATTTGTTGATGTTGAAAATGGCCATGGTTGAGCTAACCGAAATGCCTTCGGTTCCGGTTAAAGTTACACTTAATGAGTATATTGAGCTGGCAAAATATTTTTCTACTTTAAAAAGTACTACGTTTGTAAACGGGGTTTTGGATAAGCTGATACGTGAATTTAATGATAGTGGAAAAATAAACAAGTTAGGCCGTGGTTTGGTAGAGTGAGTCTGTTTTATTTATGAATGATTAATTTTTAAAATAAATGATGTAAATTTGGCATCCTGAATTAATGATTACAATGACTTTGCCGATAAAAAACAAATATCAGAATTTAAAAATACTAATTGTCGAAGATGACGAGTTAAGCTTTTTGTATATTAAGATTATATTAAAAAGTATTACCAAAAATTTCGTCAGGGTAAAAACCGGTGAGGAGGCTATACACTATTTGGAGTTGCATCCGGTTGATGTTCTTTTGCTCGACGTTAATTTGCCCGATGTATCGGGTTTGGAGATAGCCGGTGTTGTCTTTGAAAAATATCCTCATTTGGGCATTATTTTAAATTCTGCTTTTTCGCTTGAAGACGATCGTGAAGATGTTATGCAAAATAATAATTTTCAATACCTTAGCAAGCCGTTGCAAAAAGAAAAGATGCTTGTGGCCCTCGATAAAATATTTGGCACGGTTGAGCACAGTTGATTTATCAGTATTTTAGGGCAAAAATTTAAAAGTCGTTAATGTTTAAAACTAAACAACAGCCCACTTTAACGGAATCGCTCATTCCTATTGTTTTTCTTATCACCATGCTCTCATTTAATGTGTTGTTTTGGGATGATACCTTACAGGGTGCCAACCAGGTTGCTTTAATGTCGGCAGCAGCCCTTTCGGGAATCTTGGGTTTGAGAAAAGGTTATACCTGGAAAGCCATGAGGGCACAAATTGTTGCCTCCATAAGTACAGCCATGCCGGCTATTTTAATATTGCTTTTAATAGGGGCCCTTGCCGGAACATGGCTTATTAGCGGCGTGGTTCCTGCGCTAATCTATTACGGACTCGATGTATTGCACCCTGCTATCTTTTTGTTTGCAGCTGTTGTAACCAGCGGTATTGTGTCGTTGGCAACCGGAAGCTCATGGTCAACCATTGCAACAATTGGTGTTGCATTGCTGGGAATTGGTGATGCCATGGGATATGACAAGGCCATTGTTGCAGGTGCTATTATTTCGGGAGCTTATTTCGGCGATAAAATTTCACCCTTGTCCGACACTACCAATCTTGCACCTGCAGTGGCCGGAACCGACCTGTTTACACATATTAAATATATGCTTTATACCACTGTTCCGTCAATGACCATTACACTGATTATTTTTTTAGCCATGGGCTTTTCAAACAATGGTGCGGTATCGGTAGCTCATATTAACGAGGTGCAACAGGCCATTGGCCAAACTTTTGTAATTACGCCCTGGCTGTTTTTAGTGCCCGTTATTTTGTTTGCGATAATCATTTTAAAAGTGCCTCCTTTGCCTGCGTTGGGAGCC
>CAYVWX010000313.1:0-2511 GCA_964455635.1 uncultured Lentimicrobiaceae bacterium
GCCGGCACACATATAGACCACCTGTTGTAATTTACCGCTGTTTTATCGCCTACTTTATCTATCCGGATAGGATACAAATGGCATGAAACAGGTTTTTGAAATTTTATTTTTCCTTCGAGCCAGGCTTTTTCGATGGCACACAAAGCAATGCCTTTTTCAAAATAGACAAAAGCACATTCGCGGTCGTTAACCAAAGGGGTTACATATTCGGCATCCATGTCGTAGTCGAAGACTCCGTTTTTTTCGATAACTTCAAGGCCTTCTTTCGACATAAAGGGTTTAATTTCTTCAAGATAGTCTTCTATAATGGATATCTCTTCCTCTTCTAAGGGTGCTCCGGCATCTCCTTCAACACAACAATCGCCGTGACAGGCTTTTAGGTTGCAGGCAAAATAAATGTCTTTTACCTCGTCGCTCACCAATACATCATCAATTATTATCATGCGGCAAAGGTAAAAAAGATTATATGGCCTTTGTTATTTTAAGCGGGTTTGTATTAAAATACCTGATACAATAAAAATGAGTCCCGTAATAGTGGCAACATGGATGGTTTCGCCCACCAGCAGACCAATCCAAAACAATCCTAAAAAAGGTGACAGGTAAATAAGGTTGCTGACTTTAGCTGTATCGGAAGAGCTTTTTAGGGCTTTAAGCCAAACTACGAAGGTTAACCCCATTTCGAAAATACCAATGTAAAGGGTACCTAAATAGCCCTTTAACGTCGGGATATATAATGTGTGATGTCGAATTAAAAACCATATAATAAGGTATATCAGGCCGAAAACCATGTTGAGCAAAATTTTACCTGTATCTTCCCGTTGGTCTTTCATGTTTAATATCCAGTAAGCGGCCCACAAAAAAGCACTTCCCAAAGCCAGAGAAACGCCTGTAAGATTATCAACTTTCAGCGTCAATAAATTTCCGCCGGTACTAATAATAATGATACCTAAAAAACTGATGGCCAGTGCGAGCAATCCTGCCGGTTTTATTTTTTGTTTTAAAATAATTACCGAAAGCAAAACCAACACAACGGGCCATAAATAGTTTAATGCACCGGCAACCTGAGCTTCCAGCAAGTCGTAAGCTTTAATTAATACGAGGTAGTACAAAAACGGGTTAAAAAATCCCATTATTGCCGATGAACGCAGAGCTTTACCGGTAATTGTTTTATGTGTTAATTTGTTTTTTCCGGTACGGTTAATCAGCAACAAAACAATAATACCGTTTACAACAGCCCAGAATACCAAATCGGGGGGCGACATTTGGCGAAGGGTAAGTTTGAAAGCCGAACTGACTGTTGACCAGAAAAGTACAGCTGTTAAAGCATATCCGTATGCTTTTTTTTGTTGTGGGTTTATTAACATGCGCCAAAGGTAAAATAAAACCGGCTTTTAGTGTTTGAATGTAAAAATGCGGAAAGATTGATATGAATGAATTGTAGTTTTTTGCTTTTTGAGTAATTAATTCACGGAATCTGCTAAATGCGATGATAAAAAATATTTATAATTTGCTTTATGACTGAGGAAGGCAGGTGTTCCCGGGGTAATGTATTATTTTGTATTGCTGGTGATTAACATAACAATCCGTGTTACCGCTGCGCTTGAACGAGGATAAGTTAAGAAAAGTCCGCGGATTACACGGATTTTCGTTTTTCGCATTGCAAAAAACTGATCTGCTAAAACTACTAATTCCGTTGAAAAGAATATTTATAATTTGGTTTATGACTGAGGAAGGCAGATGTGCCTTATGTGCTGTATTATATAGAATTACAGATGGTTAAATAATTTATAAACATTCTTCCAGTTTAACACCAGGGTTCCGTTGCTCCGGCTTTGTTCAATTTCGCCCGAATAAACAAGAACTGATTTTTTGCTGCCGCTAAGTTTTTGCCAGTAAATGAGGTTCTTAAAAAAACTTTTTTGTAGAGTTTTCCCCGATTTTATTTCAACAGGAATGCTTTCATTCGATTTTTCTACTATTAAGTCTATTTCTCTTCCTGTTTTGTCTCTCCAGTAAAATAACTGAAATTTTTCGGTTTGAGATTGCTGAATCTTTACTATTTCAGAAACGACCATGGTTTCAAAAATTGCACCTTTTAGGGGATGCAATTCCAATACCTCCCTCGAAGTAATGCCAAGCAATGAACATACAATACCGGGATCATAAAAATAAAGTTTGGGTCTTTTTACTATTGTTTTGTTGAAGTTTTTGTGATATGGTTTAAGCAGAAATACCAGAAAACTTTGTTCCAGTACCGATACCCATGATTGTACTGTCTTTAAATCAATCCCCAATTCAACAGACATGGAGTTATAGTTTAATTCCTGCCCGCTTCTACCGGCAAGCAACCGGATAAATTTTTCAAAATGAATAAGGCTGCTAATGTTTTTTATTTGTCTTACATCCCGTTCGATATAGCTCTTAATGTAATTTGGGTACCATAAATCAAAAGGGATATTGTGATCGTAAACGGGTGGATAAAAACCTTTTAACATAAAGGATGATGAGTCA